>NZ_JBUEGB010000102.1:0-15766 GCF_054963695.1 Micromonospora sp. RTBAU3-60
CCCGACAAATCCGACAATCATGCCAACAGATGGATCTGAGTAGTTTGGCCATTCCCCAACGGAGTCCTGAAGGACCGGGATTCCTCGCTAAATCACGTTGAGACTCGTCCGGTAGGGCGCTCCACCTTGTCCCCGTCTGGGAGGCTGGACGGTCTGACGAATGCCCGACGAGGAGATCCGCCTCAACCTGTCTGGCCACATAGCGACCTGGCCCGGTCGTGCCAAACGCTGCCGGCGTACGCCACCTCAACGTTGACGACATGGGTTCGGTGATCTGCTGTTTCTACCGACAGTCGCAATGGCAGGGAACTGTGCCCGATCGAGCAGTCGGCCACAAGCTGAATGTCTATTACGCTTGCTGCGGCAGGACGCAGTCGGGGAGACGAATTCGTCGGTCGGATGTCGATGCCGGTGAAACGTGCTTCGGCTGCACGTACTGTGACTGGCTGCGGTCCAGCGTTGACCACCGTTACTTGCGCTGCAAATTGCGCCATGCCGCCGGAATTCCTACCATCGCCCTTTGCCGAGCTGGCTACGGCGGTAACCGCGACGGTGGCGGCCCGCGTTTGTTCCTCGCGGGAGGCCTGCAGTTGGGCTCCACCGATGCCGCCGAGCGTTGCGCCAAGAACGAACGCGCCGATGATGTAGGGGCCCGGTGGTCGCCCGATGCGTCGCGGAGCCTCATCCGGGTCGGCCACCACATCACCTTGCGCATCGAGGTCTATGACCCGCTGCTCCGCCGTCATTCGGACAGTCTAGGTGAGCAATAGCGCGCGCCGGATCAGCCGTCGGCGTGCCAGCCACGTGCCAGTAGCCGGTGCCCCGAACGGGCACGAGCGGGCACGAGCCGTGTCCCACCCCGTACGACGAGCAGGTGTTTCGGGCATCTCAGGGCGGTGATCTTCGTCCTTCCAAACTGACGCTCGGGGACGCCGGACCCGCAGTCCGCATTTTGTCCGCAAGACGCCGACCGACAGCAGGGGAGTGGTGTGAGATGTCGCGAGGTGTTTCCGCTGCTAGCCCGCCATTTGGGCAGTCGATGGGGCGGGCAATTTGATCTCATAATCCCTTGGTCGCGGTTTCGAGTCCTGCTTGCCCCACCTCGTTAGACCCCTGCTCAGCCAGGGGTGACGGGATGGCGGCAGAAGCGGGAGGCGGTCAGGCCCACCACTTCGGGTACCACCTCAGAACCTCTTCCGCAGACTTCGGCGGCTTGGACTCCCTTTCCCGCCAAGCGGCAATGGCTGTCGGACCATGAGCCACCAGTCCCCCGGCGAGGAGAAGTAGCGACGTGACCTTTTCGGGCCAGCCCAGCCACAACCCGACACCCGACGTAAGCAGGAGCAGAAGCCCTACGAGCTGCGTCATTCGGAGACGCGGGCGCTTCATGCCTGCAAGTCTACGTTTGATCGACAACGAGGCCGAGTCCCCGAAGCCGGCAGCGGCGACGGGATGGCGGCAGAAGCGGGGCGGCGTGCGATCTACGTGCGACAAGTGGCGGTGATCACGAGCCAAGAGCGGTCAACCAAGGGCAACGGTGACCGATGCAGCCGGGATACCAACAGCAAGATCCCCACCGACGTTTCCGCTGGTGGGGATCTTTGTAGCCCGGAGAAAGGCTATGTGGCCAGGGGTGGGGGCGAACCGCCGACCTTCCGTTTTTCAGGCGGGTGCGTTCTTGGGATCTTCCCCACCAGCGATCCTCCAAGCAGTCGACCTACACGGTCGAGCCAGCCGGCACGTTGACAGCCGATCCCCGATAGGGGATCAGAGGTCGCCGTACTCGCCGACCCGGCGTCCGCCGACCCAGGTGTGCAGCACGCTGGTCTGCCACAGGGCGCGATTGGCCGGCAGGTTGAACGGATCCAGGTCCGTGATGATGAAGTCCGCCCACTTGCCCGGTTCCAAGCTGCCGAGCACCTTTTCCTGGTGGGCCGCGTACGCCGCGTCGAGGGTGAACGACCGCAGGGCCTCGACCGGTGTCATGGCCTCGTCGGAGTACCAACCGCCGGCCGGTCGGCCCTCCCGGTCGGTGCGGGTCACGGCGGCGTGCAGGCCTTCGAAGGGCAGGGCGGACGAGACTGGGAAGTCCGATCCGGAGGCGATGATGGTCCCCTGGTCGAGCATCTTGCGCCACGCGTACGCGCCCTTGATGCGCTCCGGGCCCACTCGGTCCTCGGCCATGTTCATGTCGTCCGTCGCGTGCACCGGTTGCATTGACGCGACGAGGCCCAGCTGTTTGAACCGGGGGATGTCGTCGAGCGCGACAACTTGGGCGTGCTCGATCCGGTGCCGGAGGCCCTGATTCCCGACGGTACGGAAAGCCCGGTCGAACGCGTCGAGGACGATCCGGTTGCCGCGGTCGCCGATAGCGTGGATCGCCGCCTGGTAGCCCGCCGCGAGCACGGCCGCGACGCGGTTGTTCATTTCTTCCGGGGTTACCCGCAGGAGTCCGCTGGTGGAGGGTTCGTCGCTGTACGGCTGGAGCAGGGCCGCACCTCGACTGCCCAAGGCTCCGTCGGCGACGAGTTTCACCGTGCGTACCCGCAGCATGTCCGCGGCGAACGAGTCCGTGCGGACCGTCGCTCCGAGATCTTTGAACGCGTCCCAGGCCAGGAATGCGTTGACTCGCATGGTCAGCTCACCGGCGGCGGCCAGCTCTCGCAGGACCACGTAGCCGTCCGTGCTGGTTGAGGCGTCGGAGACGGAGGTGATGCCGACGGCGTTGAGCTTCGCTTGGGCGACGAGCGCACGCCGCCGTACGTCCTCGATGGTTGGTGCTGGAACCTTGGACGAGACGAAGCCCATCGCCGTGTCGACGAGCGTGCCGGTCGGGTTGCCGTCGGCGTCGCGGATGATCTGCCCGCCGGCGGGGTCCGGGGTGTCCCTGGTGATCCCGGCGAGGGTCAGCGCCGCGGTGTTGGCCACGCCTGCGTGGCCGTCGACCCGGACGAGCCACACCGGGCGGTCCCTGACGACCACGTCGAGGTCGGCCGCCGTGGGGAAACGACCGAGTCCCCAGATGACCTGGTTCCATCCCCGTCCGGTGATCCACGCCAGGTCCGGGTTGGCGGCGGCGTACGCGGCGAGAGCCTGCTGCGCCTGCGCTAGCGACCGAGTGCCGCTGAGGTCGAGCTCCGACGCCAGCGCGCCGTAGTTCCAGACGTGGCCGTGCGCGTCGTGCATGCCGGGGAGAAGAACCCGGCCCTTGCCGTTGATGCGTCGTACGCCCCGACCCGCGCTAGCGTCGAGTCCGGCCACCTTCCCGTCCCCAGCGATCAGGACGCTGGAGAACTCCCGCAGCCCCTTGCGGGTGACGGTGTAGCCGCGGACGTTGTCCAAAAGGAGCGGTCCCTGCCGGGTGCCGCTGGCCGGGGCGGCGGCCTGCGCCGCGCTGGCGGGCGACGCCGGGAGAACGGCGGCACCGACGCCGATGCCGAGCAACTTCAGAACCTGTGCCCGAGTGAGGTTTGGCCCGGGCGGCGGAGTAGCGCATGCATCACACATGGAAGGTTCTCCTCGAAGACTTCAAGCGAACTGGGCGGTCCACGCGATGGGTGAGGCGGGACGAGGTCGGGCCGACGCTTGGGTAGCTATCCATCAACTTCAAGGAATCCTTGATCGGCGACGCTATCAGCGTGCAAATTCTGCGGTCAAGACCGATGAGCGCCGTCGTTCGTAGATCGTTTGCCTTTGCGTCGGTCAGGGCCAGACCAGGTCCGGCTTGAGCCGCAACAGCGAATGGCCGGGGGCGCGCTGGCGGCCGGCCCGGTCCCGTGCTAGCGGCTCACGGCGTGTGACCGGCGGACGGCTTTCCTCGACAAGGTCGAGCACGGAGTCTAGGCCGGCAGACAGGGCGTCCTCGGACACCGCCGCCGCCGTGGCCTACTGGCACCACCGCGGCCCCGACCTTCACCCCGCCCAGATCGCCCAGCGGATCGGCCGGTCCGAACGCACCGTACGCCGCCACTGGCCACCACCACCGCCGGAGGCGCACGGCACGTCAGCGGTCACCTCGCCATCTGTGGCCGCGAACGTCGTGCACGCCCGCCCGAACCCGATCAGCCAGATCATCGCCGTGCGGCCGCCCCTGGCACTGCTGCTTACCGTCGAGCTGATCTCCCGCGTCGGTACCTCGGCGCGATCCGCATCACCGCAGCCGCCACCATCGCCATCATCGCCGGCTGGGTCTCCTACTGGCATCTGGTCGGCGTCGCCGCCCGCTACGGCGAAACCGGCTACGGCGCCGCCTATCTCCTACCCATCTCTGTCGACGGGCTCGTCGTCGCCAGCGTCAGCCTCGTCGAGATCACCGCCCGGGTCCGCGCCGCCACACCAGCGCCTGCCGCCACGCCAACCCGAACGGATCCGGTCGTGGCGGTGGCACGCGCTGCTGCCGACGATCACGCCGCAGCGGCGCCCACCGAAGGGACAGGCGAGCGCCCATGCCTCGATCACACCGCCACACCTGCACCAAACTCCACCGATCCGATCCCGAATTCCGACCCTCTCGGCAACACCCGCGCCGCCCAACCGCCGCCGATGCCACCCAGCCGCCACCCGCATACAGCGACGGCGACGAGCGGGCGGACCCGCCGGACGTCGCGCCGGCAGACGACGTGCCGGCCGAAACCGGTGCCGCCGTGGCCTACTGGCGCCGCCGCGATCCCACCCTGCACCCGGCGAAGATCGCCACACGCATCGGCAAATCCGAGCGCACCGTCCGCCGCCACTGGCCGACAGCGGCCAGAAACGACACAGCGTGCATCAGCGCACCTCGCGGCAGCGTCCGACGCTGACGCCTTCGCCCCTCGGGCACCGGGCGCATCCTGGCGGCGCCCAGACCAGGCATCGGTCGGCAGCCGCCGCCGAGCCGGACGTGCGTCCGAGTAGATCGCGTCGATGTTCCCTTGGTCGACCGCCCGGTTAGCGTGCCGGTAGATCAGCCCTGTGGTTGCTCGCGCCGAGCCCTGGCGGCCACTGTGGGTCCACCCAGGGGTGGAGCGCCGGTCGGGGGTCGTCCACCCGTTGATCAACCCTGCGGCCGACGACCAAACGGGTACGGCGTTACTAGCGTCGATGTCAGCAACCAGCGATCGCAATCGCCCACGGCCGAGACCGTTTCGAGGATTCAGGTTCGCGTCCGGTTGTTGCGAGAGGTTGGTCCGCCTGGCGAACCGACTCCGGCGGACTCGCGAGAGGCAAGTTAAGGAGGAGCACGTGCCCATTTCCCTGTCCCGCATCGCACTCACCGCTGCCATCACAGCCACCGCAGTGGCAGGCCTCGCCGGACCGGCCCACGCGGCCGATGCGGCCGCGTCCGTGGCCAGTACGTATTGCGCTGACCTGAAGGCGCAGTACACCAGCGACTACAACATGTTCCTCAAGTACAGGATGTTGCAGTTCAACAGCAAGGACCCGGCACTGCGTACTTTTTACGGCAGCCTCGCGAGCCGCTACTTCACGAGTTACCAGCAGGGCCTCGCTGTGTACCAGGCCAACTGCTGACGCTGGCAGTGCGGCCCGACTCGTGCCGTACACATCGCCCGTCGCGGTGCGAGGCGCCTGGAGGGACAAATTTCCCGGTCGAGTTGGGAACGGTGCCCTATGTGGACGGGACATCCGGACACGATGATCAGCTGAGGCCGCAGAGGAGGAGAGGGACAACTGTGAGATGGAGACTGTTTGGGGCGATCGGCCTGGGTGCGGTGCTGGTTGTCGCCGGACTGGCCGGCCCGGCCATGGGGGCCACGGACGATCCCTTCGGCGACGACACCGACCGCGAGCCGGAGGTGCTGCTCGTCGCGCCGGGCGATGTCGACCTGGACAGCCCGCTCGGGTGCGTGCTGCAGAACACCGCCGAGGGGGTTGAGGTCGACAGCGGGATCGCCGGGTGTGGGCTTGTCGACTTCCAGAGCCCGGGTATGCCGGGGATGCACACGCTCTTCCCGCTCGGGTTCGGCGGGCCCGACAGCACTTACCACGGCACGGTCAACTGCGGCTCCAGCGTGGACCCGCGCATCGCTGGCGAGAGTGGCGAATACCACTTCGGTACCAGAGGCTACAACGACCCGGACCGTGCGCCGGGTCGCAGGTCGGGCAGCGGGTACGACTCGTCGCCGGACTACCAAAAGCTCGCCGACGAGGCCGACCGGCAGTGGCGGGAGTACGTCCAGGCCAGCACGGATCTCAACAACAACTTCACAAAAGGCGCGGACCCGGCGAAGGACCGGGAGCTGGTGGAAACGTTTGTCAGGGAGCATAAGGAGATGCACGAGGCGCTCGAAAAGCGGGACGCCTGGCGGCTCCCGACCAGCGAGAACGGCGGCGGCGACGGCAGCGGCGATGACGGAACCGCGGTCGCCCGGCCGGGCGGCGAGGACGCGTGTGCCGAGGTCTCCGCGCTGGTGGCGCAGTGCAACGCGACCAACTGGCAGCAGCCGGCGTGCCAGGACGCGCTGGCCAGGATGAGCCGCTGCGACCAGTCCATCGCGATGCCCGGCCCGGACCAGAACGAGGCCTGCGAAGAGTACGAGAAGCCCGACATCGAGACGGTGAAGCAGACGCAGACGCTGATCTGCAGCATGCGGATCAAGCCTGAGCCCGGCCAGGACCCGTGCGTCGGGCTCACCGTCGATGCTCGCCAGTTCCGGGGCTACCGGCCGACCGCCGAGGGCGGCCCGCCCTGCGGCAGCGAACTGGCCCTGACTACGCCCGACCAGTGCCAGCCCACCCTCACCGTGGTCAGTGTGGAGCAGCGGTGGCGCGACTACGTCGCCGAGGTGCTCAAGCGCGTCGGCGACATGGGGGGTTTCGTCATGGTCATGCCCGAGCCGTACACCGGGGGCCCGCACGACCCGCGGACCTGCGCCCCGAATTGCTGATCGCGGCCGGGCCCTCAGCCTGAACCGCCACGCCTGGACGGGTCGGTTCCGTCGATCGACACGGCGGCGAGGCCCAGGTCAGCGACCTGGGCTTCGCCGTTTCCCCGAGGGCCGGCCGAGAGCGGGGTACCTGCTCACCGGCGGGTCGGGCGGCAGGTCGACCTAGACCAGGTCGTCGCCGACCAGCTGGCTGCCTACCTCGACGACATCGGACCCGTCGAGTTCGAGCTACCGGACATCACCACCGGCGAGCGGGTGACGACGGCGGTCCTGTTCGCCTCCCAGCGGGGGAAGCTGCTCAACGCCAAGATTTCGGGGTGGCATGGAGGTGGGCGGTCGGTGGGCCGTGATCACGTGAGTTTTGTGCGGCTGGGGCGCACTCCCTACGGGATCATGGAGTGTGCGTGAGTAGGCGGCGTGATCACGTGGAGTTGTTGCTCGCGTGGCCTGTCGCGTGTCATCGGCCTCGTCACCAGTTGGAGATCCTTCTGCCGTCGAGCAAGCTCGGATGCGCGCTGCCCCGGCGGCGCTGGTCGCCGCTGTTGACCGAGTCACCGGCGTACTCAGTCGCCGATCTGGCCCGCGCCGTTGAGGTAGGTGAGAACGGCGAGGACGCGGCGGTGGCCGCTGTCGGTGACGGCGAGGCCCAGCTTGTTGAAGATGTTGCCGATGTGCTTGTGTACGGCGTTGTCGGTGATGACAAGCCGGTCAGCGATGGTGTTGTTGTCGTGTCCCTGGGCCATCAGCGCGAGTACCTCGCGTTCGCGGGGGGTGAGGACGGCGATCGGGTCCCTGCGGTGGGCGAGGAGTTGGGCGATGACTTCGGTGTCCATGGCGGTGCCACCGGCGGCCACTCGGCGCAGCGCGTCGACGAACTCATCCACCCGGCTGACGCGATCCTTGAGGAGGTAGCCGACGCCGCCGCCGGTGGTGGCGAGTAGTTCGGCGGCGTACTGCTGCTCGACGTACTGCGACAGCACCAGGACCGGTAGGCCAGGGTGCTCTCGACGGGCCTCTAGGGCGGCGCGGATACCCTCGTCGCGAAATGACGGCGGCAGCCGGACATCGACGATGGTGACGTCGGGCCGATGGTCCCGCACGGCGGTGAGGAAGCCCGCCGCGTCGTCCGCGATGGCGGCGATGTCGAACCCCACGCTCTTGAGCAGCAGTTCCAGTCCGGTGGCCAGCAGCACGTTGTCTTCGGCGATTACAACCCGCACGGCAGCTCCATGGTGATTGTCGTCGGCCCGCCGGCCGGACTGTCGACGTCGACGGTGCCGTCGAGCGCGAGCACCCGGCGGCGGATCCCGGCCAGGCCGGTGCCCAGCCGATCGTCGGCGCCGCCAGCGCCATTGTCGGTGATTACCGCCGTTAACCGGTCTGCCGTGCGGCTCACCCGTACGCCGGCCGTGGTCGCTTGGCTGTGCTTGGCGACGTTGGTGAGTGCCTCGGCGACGGCGAAGTAGACGACGGCCTCCACGGCCGCCGGTACCTTTTCGAGGTTGCCGATGTCCAGTCGGGTTGGCACGCCGCAGCGGGCCGTCACCGCGGTCAGTGCGCCGGTGAGGCCGCGGTCGGCGAGGATCGGCGGGTAGACGGTTCGGATCACCTCGCGGAGTTCGGTCATCGCCTCCTCGGTTCCTTCGTGTGCGTCCCGAAGAAGTTCTTCCAGGAACTGCTCGTTTCGCGGATTGTCGGATAACGCCTGCCGGGCCACGGCCAGCCGCATCGCGATGGCCACCAGCCGGGCCTGGGTGCCGTCGTGCAGGTCGCGTTCGATCCGGCGCAGCTCGGCGCCGTGTGCGTCGAGCACGTCTGCCCGGGTGCGGGTCAACACGGCGACCCGGTCGGCGAGTTGTTCGGCCGTCGAGTGCGACAGCACTACCAGGCAGATCCGGGCGTGTGCGCGAGCGATCGGCGGGAAGGCCAGGTACGCCAGCGCGGTGAGCAGGAGGATCTGCAGTGGGCCGAGGGTGAGGGCTGTCGCCCAGCCGGTCACCGGAATATCGATGAATAGCCGTGGCCGATCCTCTGGTGCGAACGCCCACCACAGTGGTGTGGCGACCGCGGCGGGCAGGAGGTTGCCCACGCACAGCAGCGTGAGCAGGCCGAGCGCTATCCCGGTGATGGCGTTCACCGGCAGCCAGAGCAGGTCGCGGGGTGTGGCCGGATCGGCCCATGCGCGGCGTCCCGCCGCGTGCAGGGTAGGACGTGATGCCAACGGCGTCCCGAGCAGTCGGCCGGCGCGGTCACGGTGCCAGTTCGCCCAACGCCGGGCGAGTCTCGGATGGCACAGCAGCGGCAGTGCGAGCACCGTGGCGATCCCGGTGGCCAGTGATCCCAGGAGGTAGGCCGCGCCACGCCACACCTTCACCCACCGTTGACCCGACGTCACAGGATGCCCTTTCTGCGTAGCCTCCTCGGGGACGGCGTCCGTTCGCGTTCCCGACACGGCGTCAAGTCTGCCCGGTGGCTGTCGCCCGCGGCACTACAGCCAGCTGTACCTCGCATCCGGTGGTACGGGGTATCGGTATTCGACGTCGCGGAAACCTAGCGTCGGATACGTGAGGTTGCACAGCAGAAACCCATCGAGACGACGCGTGGCGCCGGTCGAGGCCACCGCGTTCGACTCGCTATCCCCGCGTGAAACGCGGACATTTACGACACAGTCGTACGCATTGCAATTGGATTCGGTGTCGAAGGAGTACGGGTCGGGGAAGAACGCGGTACGCGCTCTCGACGGGGTGACAGCCGGATTCCCGCGCGGGACGTTCACCGCCGTCATGGGCCCGTCCGGGTCCGGCAAGAGCACGTTTCTGAACTGCGCGGCCGGTCTGGACCGTCCGACGTCGGGCCGGGTCGTGCTGGGTGACACGGAGCTGTCCAGCCTGTCGGAGACCCAGTTGACCGAGCTCCGGCGGGATCGGATTGGGTTCGTCTTCCAGGCGTACAACCTGCTCGGTGCGCTGACCGTGGCGGACAACGTTACGTTGCCCGTCCGGTTGGCCGAGAAACCGGTCGATCCCGAGGAGTTGGCGGGTGTCCTCGCCGCGGTCGGGCTCGCCGAGCATCACGACCGCCGCCCGAGCCAGCTCTCCGGTGGCCAGCAGCAGCGTGTGGCGATCGCCAGAGCGCTCATCAACGGGCCCGACCTGGTGTGCGCCGACGAGCCGACGGGCGCGCTGGACAGCCGCAGCGGCCGTCAGGTCCTGGCACTGCTCAGGAGGATCGTGGACGACCTGGCTCAGACCGTGCTCATGGTCACGCACGATCCGGTCGCGGCCGCGCAGGCCGACACCGTGGTGTTCCTCGCAGACGGCCGGTTGGCCGGCGAGCTGACCCGACCGTCCGCCGAGCAGATCGCCGAGCTGATGACTCACCTGGGGGAGCCGTGAGCCGCCGCGTGATGTCGAAGCGCATGCTGGCGCTGGCCTGGAGCACGGTCAAGGGACGGAAGGGCGGGTTCGTCGCGGCATTCGTCGCGGTGCTGTTCGGCTCGGCGGTGATCACGGCCTGCGGGATCCTGCTGGAGAGCAGCGAACGCTCGGGCGTGCCGACCGAGCGCTACCAGGCTGCCGACCTGGTGGTGGGCGCCCCGCAGGCACTGCCGGTGGCCGACGACGTGGATCCCAGGTTCGGCGAGCGGGCCACCCTGCCGGCCGGCCGGGTCGGCGACATCGCGCGAGTGCCTGGCGTCCGGGCGGCGATCGCCGACGTCAACGTTCCGGTGAGCCTCGTGACGGCGGACGCCGAGGTGCTCGCCGGGCCGGACGGCACTCCCGCGCTCGGGCATGGCTGGCAGTCGGCCGCGCTCGGTCCGTTCACCACGACCGCTGGCCAGGCCCCGGCCGGGCCGGATGACGTGGTGCTGGACTCCGCGCTGGCCGAGCGGGCCGGCGTCACCGTCGGCGCGTCGGTTCGGCTTGCGGTCGGATCGAACACGTCGACCTACCGGGTGACGGGCATCGCGGGTCTGCCAGGAGGCCGACTCGCCCGGCAGTCCGCGTTGTTCTTCACCGATGACCGGGCCCGGGAACTGTCCGGTCAACCGGACCGGGTGGACGCGATCGGCGTGCTGGCAGCACCCGGTGTCAGTGCCGACGAGCTGGCTCGCGCCATCGAGGCGGCAGCCGCCGATGTGGTCGTCTACACCGGCAGCGACCGGAGCGAGGCCGAGTTCCTCGACATCGGCAGCACGCGTTCATTCATTAGCGAGTTGGCCCTGGCGTTCGGTAGCAGCATGGTCCTGGTGATCATGATCGTCGTGGCGAGCACCCTCGCTCTGTCCGTTCGGCAGCGGCTGCGGGAACTGGCGCTGCTGAGGGCGATCGGCGCGACCCCGAAGCAGGTGCTCGGCATGATCGCCGCCGAGACCATGGTGGTCGGCACGGTCGGGGCAGTGCTCGGCGTGATTCCTGGCATCGGGCTGAGCTTCCTCATCCGCGAAGCCTTCACCCTGGTCGGTGCGCTACCAGACGACTTCGAATTGTCGATCAGCCCGCTGCCGGTACTCGCGGCGATGGTGCTGTGCCTGATCAGCGCCCGTATGGGCGGCTGGATAGCCGCCCGGCGCGCGGCCAGGCTCAGGCCGGTGGACGCGCTCGGCGAGGCCGCGGTGGAGCCACCCAAACTCGGATGGCTCCGGTTGACCGTCGGCTTGCTGCTGGTCCCCGCCGGTCTCGCCATGGCGGTCGTGCTGCCGCTGGTGCTACCCGGTGAAGGGGCCGCTGAAAGCGCGGCCTTCTCGGCGTTCCTGCTCGTCTTTGCTGTCGCGCTGCTGGGGCCGCGGTTGCTCGGCGGTGCCGTCACGGTGCTGGGCCCCTGGTTGAACCGCAGGTCGGGCGTCAGCGGGTTCCTCGCGACCGCGAACGCGCACGCCAACTCGCGAAGGCTCGCCGCAGCGACCACTCCTCTGATCATGGGCATCACCCTGGCCGCCGGGCAGCTCTTCAGCGGGACGACCGCGAGCTCGGCCGCGCAGGATCAGGCCGCGGACGGACTGCGCGCGGACTACGTCGTCACGTCCACGTCCGCCGGCGTGTCGCCCGAGGTCGCGGACATGCTCCGGGACGTGGCCGGCGTCTCGGCGGTGACCCCGGTCGTCCGCACGCGGACGCTGGCGACCTTCGGCTCGAGGGACAGCCCACAGATCAGGACCTACTCGGCACAGGGGGTCACCGGTGACCAGCTCGCCGAGACCATGGATCTCGCCGTTCTCGAGGGTGATGTCGCGGATGTGCGGGGCAACACGGTGGCGTTGAGCCGGATCGCGGCGGGCACCCTCGGCGCCGCTCTCGGCGACACCATCGACCTCCATCTCGGTGACGGCACGCCGATCAAACCCACGGTGGTCGCGCTCTACGAGAGAGGACTCGGCCTCGGTGACGTCACGCTGCCGCACGACTTCGTCCTCGAACACACCACCGACCGCCTGGACTTCGCGGTGCTGATCGCGGCGGCCGCGGGAACCGACGTCGGGGCGCTCGGCGATGCGTTGCGATCCGCCGTCCAACACCTCCCGACCGTCCAGGTCAACAACCGCGAGTCGTTCGTCGCCGCGCAGCGCGATGCCGCCGCCGGCGAGTCGGCGGTCGGCCTCATCCTCAACGCGGTCCTGCTCGGCTACCTCGCGATCGCCGTGGTGAACACCCTGGTGATGGCAACCGCCGCACGCTTCCGCGAATTCGCCCTGCTCCAACTGGTCGGCGCCACCCGTCGCCAGGTGTTCGCGATGATGCGCAGCGAGACGAGGATCATCGTCGTCGCAGCCGTGTTCATCGGTACCCTGGCCGCGATCCCGTCATTGATCGGCACGAGCATCGGACTGACCAGGACGCTGATTCCGTCCATCCCACCACTCATCTACCTGGGAATCGTCGCGGTCGCCGCGCTGCTCGGCTGGGCCGCCATCATGAACTCGACCCGGATCGCCATGCGGTCGCAGCCGGTTGACGCGATCGGCGTTCGCGAGTGACGCCAGCGGCACTACAGCCAGCTGTACCACATATCCGGTGGTACGAGGTATCGGTCGGCGTCGACGCGGCTCCTAGCGTCAACGGCATGAGATTGAACAGCAGAAACCTATCGCGGCGGGTCGCGCTGGGTGCGGCGGCGGGCCTTGTCGCCCTCACGTCCACGGTCACCGGGCTCGACCCGGCCGAAGGATCAAAGACCGGTTCCGGCCACGCCGCCGGCCGGTTGCAACGCGACACCGACGCGCTCCACGCGCTCGGGGTGACCGGCGTTCAAGCCCGGGTGACCACCTCCGACGGCCGGCACCTCGTCGCCACCAGCGGCGTCGCCGACCGTGCCACCGGGCGCCCGGTGCCACCCAACGGACGCTTCCGGATCGCCAGTACCCGCAAGGCGTTCGAAGCCACCGTCGTCCTGCAACTGGTCGAGGAACACCGACTGTCCCTCGACGACACCGTCGAGCGGTGGCTACCCGGCGTGGTCCGCGGCAACGACAACGACGGCCGCCGGATCACCGTGCGTCACCTCCTGCAGAACACCAGCGGCATCCACGACGACCTGCCCGGCTACACAACGCCCGAGGAGTACCTCCAGCAGCGATACGACGTGTACACCCGCGAGCAACTCGTCGCGCGGGCAATGAACCACCGGCCGGACTTCGAACCCGAAAAGGGCTGGGCCTACTCCAACACCGGCTTCGTCCTGGTCGGCATGATCATCGAGCGGGTCACCGGCCGTTCTCTGCAACAAGAGGTCACCGACCGGATCGTCGGTCCGCTCGGGCTGCACCACACCACCTGGCCCGGGACCTCGCCGTCCCTACCCCAGCCGCACGCTCAGGCATACCAACGGTTCGAGACCGGTGAGCTGGTGGACGTCACCGAGCAGGTTCTAGTGGACCCGGACTCCATGGTCTCCAGCACCCGGGACCTCGACCGGTTCTTCCGTGCACTGCTGGGCGGCCAGCTGCTGCGCCCCGCACAACTGGCCGACATGAAGCGAACGGTCGAGATCAACGAGGACATCAACGCGATCTGGCCGGGCGGCCTCTACGGGCTCGGCCTGGTCAGCCGCCCGCTGCCCTGCGGCGGCGTCTATTGGGGCCACGACGGCGGCGACGGCGGCTACATCACGGTCACCGGCGTCACCGACGACGGCCGGCGCAGCGCCATGGTGTCCATGTCCGCCTCACTCGGCGATTCGCTGGACAGCCTCCTCCAGCAGCAACGCGGCGCCGACACACTGATCCAAAACGCTCTATGCGGCCGGGCGTAACCGGACCGCACAGCGTGTCGTGAACGAGACCCTGACCGGCGATGGCGACCCTGACCGGCGATGGCCACGCCGGTCAGGGCCGTTCCGGAGGATGCGGCTGTGCCGGTGCCTCGTGTCCACGGTGGTTCGGCCTCGTCCGCCGTGCGTGTGGTCCAGGCCCCCCGCGCGAGTGATCCGGTCCCTTCTCGAAGGGGATGCGTGGGGCTCGGCGTGGCTGCGATCTTGAAACAGCAACGCTCGGCATTGCCCACCGGCTCGCGGGATGCACGTGGCTATCCGCAACGATCAGCGTTGGGACAAGGAGATTCCGCCATGACCGCTCGCACCATCCTGACGAAGCTGCATGGTCGGACGGCGGTGGGCGTGCCCCGCTGGGCCATCCTGGCCGCATACGCCGCCGCCCTGACCACGCTGCCCTCCACCATCTGGCGGATCACAGCCTTCGCCTTCGAGGCTCCGCTCGTGAAGCGCATGGACGCCCCGCCGCCCGGCCACGGCCCGATCCTGTTCGAAGGGATCTGGTACATCATCACGCTCAGCCTCGTCAGCGAGGTGCTGGCATTCCTCGCCCTCGGGCTGGTATGCCAGTGGGGCGAGGTCTGGCCGAGGTGGATCCCGGGCCTGCGCGGCCGCCACGTACCGACCCTCGCCGCCGTCATCCCCGCCAGCCTCGGTGCGACCGCCCTGATGATCTTCCCGTACGCGCTGGCCATGATGGCCTCCGGCCGGATGGTCAACGGCAGCCCGGACACGCCGATCACCGAGGGCTGGCAGAGCGTCGCGTTCTGGATCGCCTACCTGCCGCTGGCCGCCTGGGGACCGCTGCTCGGAATCTTGACCGTTCACTACCATCGGCGCCGCCGAACTGCCCAGTCCGCCGCCGGGTCCCGAGAGGCCGAGGTCGCCCTGGCCGGATGACAAGCCCATCCGAAGAAGGCTCACAGCGTGCTCGACCATCAATCCGAATCACAATGCCCATGATTCGTGGCAGCGGGCTGACATCGTCCGTACATCGGCGGGTGCTGCTGGCCGCTGATGGATCAGCCAGCCGCAAGCCGCGCGACCCATCCTGATCTGCCGCCGTCCGTGCGCGTCAGCCGCGCGTGGCCCCTCACGGCGGGTGGTCGGCGCTTCGCGACGCTCGGGCATCCTGAACTGCCGATGACAGGGGCACTTCTCTTACCCTTGTTTCTCAATTCGGCTATATACAATCCGCTCGTCGACTGCGCCACCGCCAAAATCGTCGGGATAGTGCCAGGCACCGGTGTACTAGTCAGTGCACTCATCTGGCCGCAGTGCGCTCGCTACTGGACAGCGCACGCGAGTGACCGCGCGCAGCAATCGTCTGATGTCGTGGCCGTCGCCTGACGCGCCCGCTCAGTCGTCGACTTCCTGTGCCGCGGCGGCGATCGGCTCGAGCCCCGCGATCAGCTCGTCGAGCTCGTCGGTGGTGAGCACGTCATACGCCGGCGCCGCCAGCTCGTCGGTGAGGGCCTCGATTCGTTCCTTGGTCTGGCGGCCGGCGTCGGTGAACCCGCCGGCGGCGTCCACGAGGCCGCGGCGGCGCAACCCGTCGACGACACCGGCGAGCTGTGCCTTGGGCAGGTGGTGGGTCCGGCCGAACTCCTCCGCCC
>NZ_JBUEGB010000103.1:0-15105 GCF_054963695.1 Micromonospora sp. RTBAU3-60
CGCCGGCACCGGCTCGAACCGCTGCGAGGACCCCGGATCGAGCCGTGACGGGGGTGCCTTGCTGGCCGTGTCCGACCCGTCACCGGCGGGTATGCGCCCCAGATATATCGCGTCGGCTCCATTCGGCAGGAGCGTGATCGGCACGAGCTGGCCCGTCCGGGAAAGCTCATACCGAGCACACGTCCGCCAGCCCTCCGCACTGTCGCAGTAGTAGTTACGCCAGGCGCTCAAGCTCGCGTTGAGCAGCGGGAAGAGGGGGCACTCCCGAACGTGTGAGCAGCCCATGTCACTCCGATCTGGCCAGCGTCACCCGAGGCTATTGGGCGGGATGGCATGAGTTGGAGGGGCAGGTCTCGGTCAGCAGCATACATACCGTATGGACGAATAGCGATCGGAAGGCGATCATGTCGAACGCCGCGTCGGCCGTCCGGTTCGCCCGACTGGCGCGGGGCCAGCCCCGCGCCCCGGTCGGCGCCGCGCGCCGAGCGTTCGCGGCGTCATCAACGAGTACCAGCGGGCGGCATAATCGGATCAACGAAACCCGAGCTCACAGACCCTGCACCGCGTTTGGCAGGATACGGGGCCCCATCCACGTGAACACGTCTTCAGCACCCGTATACCTGCGGACAGCGACCGCAAGATGCGGCACGCTGGCCGGGTAAAGGGGGCGCGGCCTCGGCCTCTCACTCGAGCAGTGGCACCCATGCGGCGGCGACGGTTCCGTCGCGTCGCGCCTCGGTGAGCCGCTGAGCCGGAAGCGGCTCGCGGTGCCCTGCCTGCTGCAGGGGACCAACTCCGTAGACGGCGGCGACGGTGCCCAGCGCCCTCGCGGCGTTCGTCCAAGCGGACGGTACCTCGCCGACGCCGTAGGCGAATACGTGACCGGTCGGGTCAAGCAACGCGAGACCCGTAGCGTGCAGACTCACACCCCAGGTGGTCAGCCTCGCCGGATGTGTCGCCGATGTCCAGCGCGGCAGGCCCAACAAGACCGCCGCCTCCACCTGCGCCTCGCACCGCGAGCCAGTGAGGGTTTCCGTCCACGCGGCGCTGGCTGGCTCGAACCAGGCGACGGCGACCACCACCGGTCCGTCGGCGGGAGAAGACTCCCCTGGCTGCGGGATGGGAAAAGGAGAAGCCCACGGCTTCTCCTGGCTCGTCACCCAAACATGCAGCCGTTCACCGCCGCGGCGTTTCGCATCATCGGCGACGGCAAGCACCCATGCATCGCTGACCTTGTCTCGCGCGCCTGACCGATCCGGGTGGTTTACCGGTGGAGTCGGCTCCGTAGCCCCTGCGCTTTCCGCAGCCGGTAATCCATCCGATACCTCTCGCGATGTTGCTGATGTCCACGGGCGGCGTGCGTTCACCGCTTGAGTGGACCTGGGTACTGCCGCAGGTACGGGCCGCCGGCGGTTGAACGCGTCGACTCCATTCGGCAGGAGCGTGATCGGCACGAGCTGGCCTGTCCTGTACAGCTGGTACCGAGCACATGTCGGCCAACCCTCGGCACTGTCGCAGTAGTTGTTACGCCAGGCGCTCAAGCTCGCGTT
The DNA here is from genome assembly GCF_054963695.1 of Micromonospora sp. RTBAU3-60. Classification (NCBI taxonomy): domain Bacteria; kingdom Bacillati; phylum Actinomycetota; class Actinomycetes; order Micromonosporales; family Micromonosporaceae; genus Micromonospora; species Micromonospora sp. RTBAU3-60. The sequence continues at coordinate 1,551 of NZ_JBUEGB010000103.1, forward strand.
GAGCAGCGGGAAGAGGGGGCAGTCCTGAGCGTGTGAGCAGCCCATGTCACTCCGATCTGGCCAGCGTCACCCAGGGTGAATGGGTGGGATGGCATGAGTTGGAGGGGCAGGTCTCGGTCAGCAAGCATACATACCGTATGGACGAATAGCGATCGGAAGGCGATCATGTCGAACGCCGCCTTGATCAACGGATTCGTCACGCGCTACTCCGGCCTTGGGCGGTCGCGCCAGCCGCCGCGCTGGTGTTCCTGCTCGACGGCCAGCGCCGCGAGCGACAGCTCGGTAATGACCCGTTCAACCGCCCGCGCGTACCCCACGGCCACGCGATCCCCGGGCGCGGCAGCGGTGGGCCGGCCGACGTGGCCGTGGCCGCCGGGCTCCCTTCGTCCGGTTGCGGGGCCCGTCAGTCCGGTCGGCGGGCGACCACCGCCAAGGCCATGCCGAAGTACTTGAATTGCGATCGCTCGATCGCGTCGGTCAGCGGCCGGATGCGGCGCCCGAAGCCGGACCGGTCGAACGGCGGCATGAGATAGTCCACCGCCACCGGCTCCAGCCCGGCCCGGCGAAGCTGTGCGGAGAGGCCACGGGCGGTGAAGGAACGGGCGTCGGCCAGCCGCCGGTGCAGCGGCACGATCCACGGCAGGAACGGACCTCGCGCCGGCCGGTAGCGCTTGCCGCGGATGAGGAAGCCGTGCGTCTCGAACGGGAACCACCGGTTGGGTGTGGTGAGCGCGAACCTGCCACCGGGGGTCAACACCCGGTGGACCTGTCGGAGGGCGCGGTCGAGATCGTCGATGTGTTCCACCACCTCGATGGCGGTGACCATGTCGAAGCTCTCATCTGGGTAGTCCAGCTCGGTGGCGGACAGCTCCCGCACGTTGATCTTCTGGGCCGCCACCGGGTCGGCGGCCAGCCGCTCCCGGAACAGCTCCAGCCGATCCTGCTGGATGTCGACTGCCTCAATCTGCGTGAACGCGTCGACCAGCCGCATCGTGTAGGTGCCGTCCCCGCAGCCGATCTCGAGCAGCCGCCGGCCGGTCAGTGGGGTGTGGCGGCCCAGCGTGCCCAGCCTCTTGGCTACCCCACGCTCGCCGAACGCGCTGCCGTGTCCCAGCCCCAGTTGCCGCGTCGCATCCTGCACCCCTTCATGGTGTCAGAAAAGGTTGTTCGATGGCCGCCCGGTTTTGACGGAGCTGACGGCCGATTCGATTGTCGTCGGGCGTATCGCCAAGAAACAATGGTTTGTTGACGACGCTGGAACGGGCGGCGTCGGCCTGCGACTGGTACACGATGGACAGCCGCAGGGTGGCGAGCCCGGCCGGTGGTCGGCGATCTGTCGCCGCGCCCTCTCTGGCTCGGCAGGGGTGGAGGACGGCCTCCTTCCATTGACCTTCCTGTCAATGAAGCCACTGTCGCGCGACCGCACACGATCACCGTTGGCGACAGGGGCAGTGCACTGGGCGATCAGGGCGTGGACGGTCATCGCCCGCCCGTGCTCACGGACCTTCATCGTCAGCGCGTCCATTCGCACGAACGTGTAATGGCCCGAGTGCCCGGTCATCGTCGGCTCCATCGTGTCGTGGAAGACAGCGCTGCGAAGGCTCGCCGTAGCGCTCGGCCCATAGGGCGGGTTGCGGCTGTCTACCCGTCGAGGGCTTGCTGAAGCGCCGGGTCCGGAGCTGAAGACACCGCGGGAGGGCGTGCGGCCACCAGGTCGTAGGCCACCTTCCACGCCGCCGGCACCTCGCGTGCGTTGTTCTTCGCCAGAGTCACCGTCCGGCAACCATCACAGCGGGCGGCGACGCCGCTCGCGTCGATGCCGAGGCGCCGGCACAGCGTCACCGCGCGGGGCAGGTGCAGTGACTGGCTGACGAGCAGCGCCCGGCGTACCCCGTACACATCATGGGCGCGCTTGCAGGTGTCGTAGCTGTCGAGACCGTACGGATCACCGACGACGCGCTCGGCGGGCACACCCGCGGCGACGAGGTACGCCGTCATCACGGCGATCTCGTCGCCGGAGGCACCATCACGGTCGCCGGAAACGAGCACAGCGCGGGCCTTGCCGTCCTTGACCAGTTGGGTCGCCACATCCAGCCGCCCCTTCAGGAACGGCATCGGCTGAGTGCCTCCCGGTGCCAGTTGCGCGCCGAACACGATCACGACCGGCGCCTCAGGCGCATCACCGGCCGTGTGCAAATGGCCAGCGGAATTCGCCCGGACCCAGAACGCCGGGGCGGCGAAGAGCAGCACAAGCCCGACTCCGACGAAGAGGGCCCGCTGAACAAGTCGACGTCGCCGACGGGCCGGCCGCGGCTTGGACCGCTCCGGATCGGCGGGCGTGCCGTCCGCGTGACCGGGTGGGAGCGACGCGGAAGGGCCTGACGGGACGGTCATTGCCCGATGGTAGGCACCAAGTCAAGCAGCGGGCGCGGCTTCAGGAGTGAAGCGAGTCAGCCTGTCAGCCGGATCCCGCGATGGCCGTCTCTTACACCATCTGCCCGGACCTGCCCGTTACCCTCCCCCGCGGCATTCATCTCGCAACGAGCGCAGTCAATGGCTGGCGATATCACGGCGATACCGCGGCAATATCACGGCGATACCGGCGCGGCACATGATCTGGACTCCACCTCACCCTTAGGAGTGCAGATGCAATTGCGGTATCCGAGGAGACTGCTGACCGTGTTGGCGCTCGGCGGGCTGGCGGCGATCACCGTCCCCGCCGTACCCGCCCTCGCCGAGCCGGCCGGGACGCGCGTGGTCGCGGCCGCCGGCCCGGACGGCGTCGAGGTGTTCACCGGCGATGTGTTCGGCGACCTCACGACGCTGCCGGAGCAGGTCGCCACGGCGTTGGCCGCCGCACAGGAGCGGGTCGAGCAGCACCCCGACGATCTCGCCGGGGCCTATCTGGACCGCGCGGCCGGTGAGGTGGTCACGCAGGCGGTGACCCCCGCCGGCAACCGGACCGCCGCCAGCCTCCCTGCCGGCGTGACCGGCCGGGCACGGGCACAGCAGGTCGCCAACAGCCACGCGACGCTCACCCGCATCCAGCACGAGGCGATCGGGCTCAGCCCGGCCGAACTGCCCGGCAGCGAAACGGTCTACGGCACGTTCGTGCAGGAGGAGAAGAACCGGGTCGTCGTCGAGGCGAAGGCGGCCACCCCGGCGCTGCGCAAGGCCCTCGCCGACCGCTACGGGGTGTCGCGGGTCGCCATCCACCTCACCCCGGACGAGGAACTGCCCAGCCTTCAGTACGGTGGCCGGCAGACCGACTCCAGCCCGTTCCTCGGCGGTGCCTACATCAACATCCCCGGCGGCGGCTGGTGCAGCACCGCGTTCGCCTGGCGCAACGGCAGCTACCACGGGATGCTGACCGCCGGGCACTGCGTTTCCAACGGCGGCACCATAACCAGCGGGACCGGGGCCACCATCGGTCCGGTCATCAGCAACAACTGGAACGACGGCGTCGGCACGGTGCGCTACCCCAACGACCCGTACGACCGGGGCGACCTCGGTCTGGCGCAGATCCCCGCCGGCGCCGCGGCCAGCGACGCCCGGGTTTACGTCTACGGCCCCAACTCCACCGACTGGCGCAACGTGATTACCCGCTACAACCGCAAGTCGGTCGCGGGTGACAAGTACTGCACCAGCGGCGCCCGCACCGGGGAACTGTGCGGCTGGACCGCGCAGGAGGCCAGCTACGACGTCAAATACGTCAGCGGCGAGGTCGCCCGCAACGTCACCCGTGGCACCAAGAGCGGCACCTGCACCAACAGCGGGGACTCCGGTGGCGCCATCTACTACACAGACAGCAACGGGCAGGTGCACGCCAAGGGCGTCCACAGCGGAGGCGGCGGTTCGTGCACCGAGTTCTTCACCGAGATCACCGACGCGGTGAACGCGCTACCGGGTGACATCGCCACCCGCTGACCTGGCCGGTCACACCACGTGCGGCGGCGCAGACCGCCGCGCGCGGTGGACCTGGCGCCATACCCCGTACCCCGATCGCTGTCTGGGAACCGAGGACGCCGACCATGACGAACCGCCTGGCTCGTATCCTGATGACGCTCACCGCACTGCCGCTCGCAGCGGCGGGGACCGTGGTGGCCAGCCCCGCGCCGGCCACGGCCGCCGTCACCTTCCCGCGCATCGACGCCAGCGGCTTCCGCCTGGTGGCCGGTGACACCTTCGCCACCTACGGCAGCCGCATCACCGCGCTGGAGCGCGACCCTCGCCTCGCGCCGGCCGGGCTGGCGGCCGTGCTCGACGGCGCTAACCGGCAGGGGCGCCCACTGTGCCACCCGACGAACCTCGCGGCGTCGCTGTCCCCCGCCGGGTTCTGCTGGGACACCGGCGAGGACGACACCGCCAACGTCTGGATCCCGCAGGGGGTCACCGGGTCCGGCGACGCCCAATCGGCGGGCACGGTGCTGAACGGGCGGCGGGTCGTCGCCGCCACCTGGCACTACACCGACGACTCGTTCATCCGGGTGTCGTTCCTGGACCTGGCTACCCTGCGGTACCGGCACGTGCTGCTCGTCGAGCCGACCGCGACCGGGACGTTCCAGGCGATCAGCGGGCACGGGCACGGCCTGTACTGGTACGGCAACAAGCTCGTCGTCGCCACCGGCGGCGCGGTGCTGCGTGTGTTCGACCTCGCCCACATCTGGCGCACCGACACCTCCAGCGCCGAGGTGGGGCTGGGCGCCGACGGCAACTTCCACGCCCGCTACCACGCCTTCGCACTGCCGCAGGTCGGCGCGTTCTGGTACGAAGGCGGCGGCTGCGCGAACGCGACCGGGACCCGGCCGTGCTTCGCCAGCCTCGCGCTCGACCGCACCGACGGCTCCTTCGTCGCGGTCGAGCACACCACCCGCGGCGGCGGGCGGATCGTACGCTGGCCGATCGACCCGGCGACAGGCCTGCCCCGCCGCGACGCCGACGGCTACGTGCGTGCCGTCGAGGCGTTCGGATCGCCGGTATGGGGCATGCAGGGCGCGGTGTCGCACGGTGGACAGTTCGTCATCGCTGGCGTCTGCCCCGAGTACGCCGACAACATCGGCGACGGCGTCGACTACCCGAGCTGCCTGCACCGCGGCGTCGGCGGGCAGTCGACCACCGTCTGGACCAAGGCGCCGAAGAACACCGAGAACCTGTCGTACTGGCCCGCCACCGGCGAGCTGTGGCTGATCAACGAACAACTGCGGGAGCGGGTGACGGTACACGTACCATGGCCGAGCTGAATCGACGACGCCGGCGACCGGACCTCGTCCCCCGGTGACGCGGCGGCGATGCCGTTTACTCCCCCACTCGGCCGGGGCGTCGCACCAGTGGATCGACGTGGGCGGCACGTACTGCGGCGCCACCACCGCATGCAGCAAGAGCCGGCTCCCGCTCATCCGGGCCTGACGCCTTCTACAGGGCCAGGCGTAGTACCCGCTCGTGGTCGAACATCTTCCCCGTGTCGGCGAAGCCATACCGCAGGTAGAAGCCGAGCGGCGAGCCCTCCCCCGGCACCACGCTGGTCACCAACTCCCGCGCGCCCGGCCTGGACCGCAGGTGTGCGACCACCGCGTCCAGGGCCGTCCGCCCGTGCCCACGGCCCTGGAACCGACCGTCGATCAACATCCGCCATAGATAGAACGGCCACGGCACGTCCGAGTTGCCCTCGGCCACGCCGTCGGCAAGCATCACGAAACCCACCGGCCGCTCCCCGGCGTAGACCGCCCGCGGCCAGGGCGCGAGTTCCGGGTGCTCGGCGGCGTCGCGCAGCGAGCGCGCCACGCCGTCGACGAAGCCTTCCTGCCCGGCGGCCACCCGCAGGCCCAGCACTGCGGACCGGTTGTGGTCAGTGATCGCGCGGAGGGTGACAGGCTCGGCCATCCGGCCATCATCGCCCACACGCTGGCCCAGCCAACAAACTTTCCCCGCCGGCAGCGCTGTCAACGGCCGGCCCGGCCCTGTCCCCGAGGAGTAGTCGGGAGCAGGCTCGGTGACGGCGTCAAGGCCGCTTCGTCGTGAGGCCGGTGCACCTCTTCGCCGTGGCGATCTTGTCCTCGATCCGCTCGCGGGCCGCGCCGGACACGAGCACGGGCTGCCCGGTGCCCGACACCGTCGCCGGCAGGAACTCGGTGCCTACCACCGTCCGCCCATGCACGGTCAGCCGCAGGACCCCGGAGTCGGTGCTGTGCGACTCGCTGTACCAGAGGAAGTTGCCGAGCCCGTAGTGCACGTAGGTCTTACCCAGCCAGCCGTCGGCGAGCAGGGTGTGCGCGTGGGTTCCGATCACGATGTCCGCTCCGGCGGCGGCCAGCTGGCGGGCGAACGTCTTCATCTCCCCTGTCGGGCAGGAGTTGCCCTCGACGCCCCAGTGCATGAAGACGATCACGAGGTCGGCCTGTTTGCGGGCTGCTTGCACGGCGGTGGTGGCCCGGGCCCCGTCGAACGTCATCGCGATTCCCGGCCGAGCTTCCGTCGCTTTCCACTGCGTGGCCAGCTCGTGCACCTGCGACATACCCAGCACCGCGATCCGCACACCCTTCACGGTGCTCAGCCACGGTGCGTACGCCGCGTCGGCGTTACGCCCCGCGCCGAACACCGGGAAGTTCGCGTCCGCCGCCGCGTCGAGGGTGTCCAGCAGCCCCACCTGGCCGTAGTCGAGGGTGTGGTTGTTGGCGATCGACACCGCGTCGATCCCCGCCGCGCGGAGCGCCGAGTATGCGGTTTCCGGCGATCGGAATTGGAAGCGTTTGGGCTGCGGGGTGCCGCGGTTCGTCACCGCCGTCTCAAGGTTGACCAAGGTGAGGTCGGCGTCGCGTAGCACCGAGGCGATGCGGCCGAATGCCGTCTGCGGGTCGTCGAGCAGACGCAGCGTGCGGCCCGTGAAGTGCACGTCGCCCGCGAAGGCCAGCCGCAGCTCGACCGGCGGAGCCGCGCCCGGCTCGGTGGCGCTCGGCGATGCCGTGGCGTTCGACGTGGTCGCGGCCGGGGGCTTCCATTCGGCCGCCGGGCGGCCTTCGGTAGCGCACCCGGCCAACGTTGACCCGACCGCGAAGACCGCCACCGCCACACGCACCTTGGTGCTGATCACCCGCACAGGATAGGGGGCCGACCGGCCCGGCTGCCGACTCCGTGCGGGTCAGCGCAGCCCGGCGAACAGGTCGTCCTCCGGCGTCGGCGTACCGGTGGTGTCGCGGACCCGGACGAAGGTCTCCATGCCCATGAGTTCGGCGAACCGCTCCTGGCCGAGTTGCAGGAAGAAGATGTTCTCGGCTTGGCTGGCGTGTGCGGCCAAGGATTCGAACTTCTGCGCGCCGTAGGCGCTCGTGTCCACCCAGGTGGTGATCTCGTCGTCCGGCAGGCCGAGCTCCGGCATCTCCTCCGACGGCCCGTCCGGCTCTGGAAACTCGACGCCGATCTCCTTCATGACGCGGCCGAACTCCTGGAAGGCGCTGCGCGGCACGGTGGTCCAGTACACCTTTGCGGGGATGTCCGTACGCTCGACCGCGGCCATGGTGATGCGGTGGGCCTGGATGTGGTCCGGGTGGCCGTAGAAGCCGTTCTCGTCATAGGTGACGACGACATCGGGCCGGTAGCGCTTCATCAACTCGGCCAGCCGGTCGGCCGCCTCCCCCACCGGGGTGTTCCAGAACGCGCCGGGCGCGTCGTTGGCCGCCCAACCCATCATTCCGGAGTCGGCATATCCGAGCGTCTCCAGGTGCGTGACCTTCAGCGCCTCGCAACTAGCCGTCAACTCGGCGCTGCGCATCGCCACCACGGCCTGCGGGTCGTGCCCCGGGTCGCCCGGCTTGACCCCACCGGGCCCGTCCCCGCACCGCCCATCGGTGCAGGTCACGAGCACTGTCGTGATTCCTTCCGCCGCATACCGGGCGAGGATGCCGCCCGTGCTCGTCGCCTCGTCGTCGGGGTGCGCATGCACCGCCATCAAGGTCAGGGATCGCTCAGCCACTCCACCACCATACGAGGGAGGTCCGACGCACGGGGCTTGCAGTGGTCAGCGTCGGCCGGCTCAGACGTGACCTTGGAAGTCGCGTCGCGGGTCGAACAGGCTGATGGGGTGGGTCGTCGAGCCGCTCGTTGCCAGGTCGGCGAGGATCTCGCCGACGACCGGGACGAACTTGAAGCCGTGGCCGGAGAATCCGCATGCCACGGTGACCTGCGGGTGCTCCGGGTGCGTCGCGATCACGAAGTGCTGGTCCGGCGTGTTGGTGTACATGCAGGTCGCCGCCCGCAGCAACCGACCCGGAAGGGCGGGCAGGACTCCGGCGAGGTGTTCCCGCATGTCCTGGATCTCCTCCGGGTGCACCTGCCGATCGATGGTCTCCGGGGTGCAGACCTGACCGCGCCGGAAGAACGCCACCTTGGCACCGCCGTCGGGTCCGTCAATGGCCGGGAAGCCGTAGATCTGCGTGCCGGCGCTGTCCTCGTGGATGTAGATGGGATGCCGCTCGGGTTCGAAGGGGCCTACCCCGGTCTCCGGCTGGAACCAGTACATGACCTGCCGCTCGACGGTGAACGGCACACCGAGGTCGGCGAGGAGTTCCGGAGCCCACGCCCCGGGGCAGACGACGAGCCGCCCAGCGGTATAGAAACCCTCCTCCGTCGTCACTCGCACTCCGCCGTCGGGCAGCGCCTGCCATCGCAGTACCGGCTCGTGGAAGCGGAGGTCGGCGCCGTGCCGCCCGGCCAGCTCGAGGTGGGCGGCCACGGTCGCCTCGGGGCGAACGAAGCCCGCCTTGGCCTCGAAGAGCGCCACCTCCTCATCCCGGGGACTGAAGGTTGGGAAGCGGCGACGCAGCTCGCTTGCGTCGAGGATCTCGTGCGGCAGGTCCCACTCGCGCGAAGCGCGCAGGCTGCCGACGAAGGTGTGGCTCTCCGGGCGGCCGACAAACACCCCACCGGTGAGCGAAATGATCTCCCGTCCGGCATCACGTTCCAGCTTCTCCCACAGCTCGTACGCGCGAAGCAGGAGCGGCACGTAGGCCGGATCCTCGAAGTACGACTGCCGGGTGATGCGCGAGCCGCCGTGGCTGGACCCGCGGTCGTGCGCCGGCCCGAACTGCTCCAGGCCAAGCACACGCTGCCCCCGCGCGGCCAGGTGGTAGGCGGCGCTGCTACCCATCCCGCCAAGCCCCACGACGATGACGTCATAGACCGCCATTTCTGCGCCTCCAGCCTCCGTGCATCATCGACCAGGACGCTACACGCCTGGCACGCTGCTGCCGTACAAGATCCAAACGGCCGCCTCGCCCACTTGGCCCGACCTCGTCCGGTGGGGTCCTCCAGGGCAAGCCATCCTGGCGGGATATTTACCGCAACTGCTATCGGCCTGCGGGAGGAGCGGCGGCGATCGCCAACAGTTCCGCTGCGAGGGCGGTCGGGGTACGGCCCAGCCAGAGGGCGTGCAGCGGACGGGTCAGCGGGAGGCCCTCGACCCGAAGCTCGACCAGTTCTCCCGCGGCGACGGCGGGCGCGGCTGCGCGCGCGCTGATCACACCGATGCCACCACCGGCGCGGACCGTGGAAAGGATCGTGGTGGTCGAGCCGAGGCTGATGGCGTGCGGCAGGGACGGCGCGAAGCCGAGGGCGTGCTCGACTGCGTTCAGGAATGTGTCGCGGGTGCCGGAGCCGGGTTCACGCAGCAGCAGTGGCTGGTCGGCGAGGTCGGTCGGCCGCAGTGCGCGCCAGGCGTGCGCGGCGAGCGGATAGCTGGCGGCGACGACCAGGGCGAGCCGGTCGTCGCCCACGATGCGGGCACTCAGGTCGGCTGGGATGTCGGGTGACTCGACGAACCCGAGGTCGACCGCGCCGGAGCGGACGGCCTCGACAACGCCGTGGCTGTTCGCGACGTCGGCCGAAATGTTCAGCTCGGGATGGGTGCGGCGCAGGCTCAGCAGCCAGGCCGGCAGCAGGTACTCGGCCACGGTGAGGCTGGCCGAGATACGCAGCCGCGCCTGCCGGTCGGCGCGCAGCGTCAGAACTCCGTCGGCGAGGTTCTGTGCGGCGTCGATGACGTTGCGTGACCAGGCGACGACCGCCTCGCCGGCGGGCGTGAGCAGGCTCCCGCGCCGCGAACGCACCAGCAGCGGTACGCCGAGCCGGCGCTCCAGCTTCGCAAGCCGGGCGCTGGCGCTGGGCTGGGTGATTCCGTGCGCTTGCGCCGCGCGCCCGACGCTTCCCGTCTCGGCGACGGACAGCAGCAGGTCGAGCGCCGGCAGATCGCTTATCCAGGGTGGTAGTGGCATCGCGCGCAGTCTGTCACACGTGCTGGGATGTTCGGCCTGTTCCGGGCCTGGTCATCGAGCCAGCAGGTATTGCAGGCCGAGGCTGGTCGAGCTGACCGCGGCCCAGAGGATCAAGCCGAGCAGCAGCGGCCGGGCACCGGCGCGGCGGAGGGCGGCCACGTCGGTGGAGAGGCCGACGGCGGCGAGGGCGATCGCGATGAACAACAGCGCCACCTGGTGCAGAGCGCTCTGGGCGGCGGCGGGGATCAGTCCAGCGGTGTTCAGCGCGGCCACGGCAAGGAATGCGACCAGGAACCAGGGCACGAGGGAGGCCGCGAGCCGGGCCTTCGACGTCTCCGGCCGGTCCGCGTGGCGGCGGCTCAGGGTGGTGAGGACGAGGACGACCGGGATGATCATCAGGGCGCGGGCGAGCTTGACGACGACGGCGTATCCGGCGGCGTCCTGGCCGTAGGCGCCCGCGGCGGCCACCACCGAACTGGTGTCGTTGACGGCGGTGCCCGCGAAGAGCCCGAACGCGTGCGCGCTCAACCCCAGCGCGTGCCCGAGCGGCGGAAAGACCAGCACGGCGGCCACGTTGAACAGGAAGATCGTCGAGATCGCGTACGCCACGTCGTTACTCTTCGCCCGGATCGCCGGTGTCGCGGCCGCGATGGCGGAGGCGCCGCAGATACCGGTGCCGACACCGATCAGGGTGCGCAGGTCGCGGGGAACGCCGAGTCGCCGGCCCACCAACCGGGCCAGCAGCAGGCACACCCCGAGCGTGCCCAGCATGACCGGCAACGACCCCGCGCCCACCGACAGCACCTCGTCGAGCGACAGCTGAGCGCCGAGAAACACGACCGACAACTGCAGCACCAGGCCCTTGGCCAGGCTCAGCCCCGGCGCCAGCGCCTCGGACCGGCGTCGCGCCAGCGGGCTCAGCAAGACCCCGACGACCACGGCGAAGACGGGCGCACCGACCACGGGGACCAGCGCGCCGGCAACCGTCGCGACGAGTCCCAGCAACACCGCCGCGCCGAGCCCGGCAGCCTGGACGGGTACGCGGCGGCGGGTGGACACCTCAGCAAGAACGATCACCATTCCAGGCTTCGCCCGCGCGGCGCTTCCCGGTAGCGATCATCCCCGGACCACTGTCATAGGCAGCACCTATGACGGAACTGCCGTTGTTCCGGCCGTGGATGAGTCAGAACTCGGAAGGGAACCGCTTCAGCCGGTTTCGAAGATGGCTTCGATCTCGACCGCTGCGTTCATGGGTAGCGCGGCGACGCCGGCCGCTGGGCGGCTGTGCCTGCGCTCGTCGCCGGGTGAGTCCACGAACAGGTCGGAGGCCCACGTTCGTCCGCGTAGTGTCACATCATCCGCCGATACACCCACCTGCCCCGGCCAGTCACCGATTTCCGTGCCCTGGATCCGGGCGAGGGCGAATGCGAACATCGCGGTCCAGGCCAGGAAATCCCAGGAAACGCTCCGAGTCGACCAAGCCGGCACGAACCCAACAGGTCCCCGACTGTCGTCGTCCGGTGTCGCCCGGCCCGCGAAGTCCCAGTCAGTGTGTTCGTGATGTCCCAGCCCCGAAGCGGCTGGGCCCTGCCCAGTTGGGAGTGAAGCTCGGTATGCCCAAGGGTGCCCGTTCCGTCCGGGGACTACAGGTGAGGGGAAGACTGGACGGGTGAACGATCTTGAACCCTCGGTGATGTCCCCGTTATGCCGACATCCCGGACGGGAAGAAAGACCGGGGCGACTGGGGCCGGCCGTTGTGAGGCGGCAGGCGGCGGCCCGTTGGTCCCGCTCGGGCCGTGGTGAACACCGCTGTCCCCGGGGTAAAGAGGCCTATGGCTCGGACGCCACCGAGCAGTGATGCGTTCGACCGGATCCTGGACGTGGACGCGCTGCGGGGATTCGCGTTGTTCGGCATCCTGCTGGTCAACATCTGGTACTTCGCCTCGGGCTACGCGTTCCACCGCATCCCTGACCCGGCGTACCCCTCATGGCTTGACCATCGAATCCACGACAGCGTGGCGCTGCTGTTCGAGATGAAGTTCTACCTGCTCTTCTCATTTCTGTTCGGCTACAGCTTCACGCTCCAACTCGACGCGGCGCGGCGCCGGGACGCCGCCTTCCGGCCGCGATTCCTGCGTCGGCTGGCCGGCCTGTTCGTGCTTGGCGGACTTCACGCCGTGCTGCTCTTCCACGGCGACATCCTCACCACCTACGCCGTACTCGGGCTGGTTTTGCTCGCCGTGCACCGGGTCCGGCCGCGCACGGCCGTGATCCTGACCGGCCTGCTCGTGGGGGTCGTCGTACTCTCCTTCGGCTCGATGGCCCTGGCGGAGGCGCCGTCGGTCGAGCAGTCGACCGCCCTCAAGGCCGGGGAAAGCGTCACAGCGGCGCTGGCCGGCGGGCCGGCCTCCGTCATCGCCCAGAACGTCCGTTCGATACCGCATATGATCGTCGGGACGGCGAGGTTGCAAGGACCGGTCGCCCTGGCCATGTTCCTTTTGGGGCTCGCCGCCGGCCGTCGCCGGATGCTGGCCGACGTGTCGGCACACACTCGCGGTCTGCGCCTGATCCAGCGCGTTGGATACCCGGTTGGTCTCGCCGGCGCGTTTGCCGTCGTAGCGCTGGGCGGCCGCGTCACGGTCGAGGGCCTTGCCCTAGCCACCCTCACCGGGACGGCCTTGGCGGCCGCGTACGCCGCCACGATGCTGCGGCTGTTCCACACACCGGCGGGGCGTCACATATCGGCCGCGCTCGCACCGGCCGGCCGGATGGCGTTGACCAACTACCTGAGCCAGTCGCTGATCTGTGCTCTGATCTTCACGGGGCTCGGTCTCGGGCTGATCGGCCAGGTACCGCCGGCCGGCGTACTGGCCATCGCATTTGGCATCTTCGCCGTGCAGCTGGCACTGAGCGCTCGCTGGATGAGGACCCACCGGTACGGCCCGGTCGAATGGATCCTCCGGGCCGTGACCAACGCCGAGTGGCCGGCGTGGCGCGGATAAGTCCTGCGCGGAAGCCACCGTGGTCGAGCCGGACGACGGACACCATCCGACCCGGACCCGATGCCCAGGTTCGCGCAGTGGCTCGCACGGCACAGCATCACCGCCCTGTGGATCAGCCTCGACCTGGTCATCGCCGGCTTCGGGGCACTGAAGTTCATCCCGGGCGCATCGCCTGCCAAGGCACTGGCCATGCAGACCACCGAGACGCTGGCGTTCGGCGCCGTCTCCGGCACCACCGCAGTCGTCATCACCGCCGTACTGGAGACGGCAACTCTCCCCGCCCCGGCAGGC
>NZ_JBUEGB010000104.1:0-14835 GCF_054963695.1 Micromonospora sp. RTBAU3-60
AGGGCACGTCCAGGAGCGCTCGTTGAGGGCGAGTGTGGTGTTGATCCGTCCGCAGGTCGAGCAGGTTTTGGACGTGGGCAGCCACCGGTTGACGGGGATGACCTTCCGCCCGTACCACTGGGCTTTGTACTCCAGCATGCTGCGGAACTGACCCCAGGCCGCATCAGAGATGACGCGGGCCAGACGCCGGTTGCGGAGCATGTTGCGCACGCTGAGGTCTTCGATCGCGACCGTTTGGGTCTCACGGACGAGTCGAGTGGTCAGCTTGTGCAAATGGTCCCGCCGCCGGTCGGCGATCCGGGCGTGAATCCGGGCCACCTTCAGCCGGGCCTTCGCCCGGTTCGCGGAGCCCTTCTGTTTGCGGGACAGGTTCCGCTGCGCCTTGGCCAGCTTCCGCCGGTCAGCCTGCCCGTACCGCGGGTTGGCCACCTTCCCCTGCTCGTCACTCACCCCGAGCATCGGGTGGGACAGGGTGAGCAGACTGGTGATGCCCGCATCCACCCCCACCTCCGCCGCGGCGGGCGGCAGCGGCTTCACCGTCGGGTCCTCGACCAGCAGGGACACGAACCAGCGGCCCGCAGCATCCCGAGACACCGTGACCGTCGACGGCTCCACCCCTTCGGGCAACGGTCGGGACCACACGATGTTCAGCGGGGTGGTCATCTTGGCCAGAGTGAGCCGGCCGTCACGCCACCGGAACGCCGAGCGCGTGTACTCCGCCGACGCCCGCGACTTGCGCTTGGACTTGAACCTCGGATACCGGGCCCGCTTGTCCCAGAACGCCACGAACCCGGCCTGCAGATGCCGCAACGTCTGCTGCAACGGCACCGACGACACCTCGTTCAGGAACGCCAACTCATCGGTGCGTTTCCACTCCGTCAGCCACCCCGACGACTGCACGTACGTGGTGCGCTGCCGGTCCACCGCCCACGCCCGAGTCCGCGCCTCCAACGCCCGGTTGTAGACCAGACGCACGCAACCGAACGTGCGGTTCAACTGTGCGGCCTGCTCCGCAGACGGATAGAAGCGGTACTTGTACGCCCGCTTCACCACCTCACCCACGCCTCACAAGTTACCGTCCACGTACGACACTCACCCCAAGGGAGGAAGCGGCGTTTCCTCCCGGCCCTAAACGGCCGGGTTTCCACGCTGCAATTCCGATGATTCGGCCGGAGGTGGCCATGAGGCTGCCGCGGGAGGTCGCCGGCTTCGACTCCGCGTCCGCGATGGTGGTGGCGTTGGCCCGGTTCCTGCACGGTCGTGGCACGCCGCCGCTGGGCAATCCCGCCTTCCGGGCGTTGCGACCTGCCGCTGCGGTGGCCGCCCGATTGCCGGTGACCACCCGTCAGTGGATCTACAGCGTGTTCAGCGGTGCCGAGGGGCGCCGCGAGGCGGACGTCGCGCGGATCGACGCCGAGAGCGTCGCCGCCTCGGTTGCTGTTCTCTATCCGCGCCGCCGCTACCCGGCGGTGGTGATCGGTTCCTCCAACGGCGCGCTGACGCACCTCTGCGCCGCGCTGGGGGTGCCCTGGCTGCCGCAGACGCTGCTGCTCCCCGTACGCCAGCAGCAGGTCCCAACGGATGACCCGATGCGGGCGGCGCACGCGTTCGACCGGACCGCCCGCGCCCTGCTCGATCGCAATCCCGCTCTGGTGCTGCACCATATGCACGACCCGAACCAGGATCGCCTCACCCTGCGCCGGATGGCGTACTTCCGGGTCAAATACACCCGACTGGGCCGGGCATACGAGAAGTTCATCACCGACGTCCTCGAACCGGGCGGCACCATCCTGATCGCCGAATGCGGCCAACAGTGGCCTACCACCCGCATCGGCCGGCGCCACCTTTTTCAGCTCGGTGCCGTCGGCGGCATGCCGCCTGAGGAATATCGCACCGGCGGCCCGCGGGTAGCGGACTATCTACGCCGATATGGGGCTGCGGTGTCAGGATGGCAGGCGCCGCCGGCCGATGCCGACAGCCCGGAAGCGGAGTGGGGCTTCGAGCCGGCGCTCCGCGACGACATCACCGCCTTCGCCGAGCGTCACGGGTTCCGGACGACCCGGTTGATGTTCGACCAGCCCGAGGACCTCAGCCCGGCGATCGCAGACCTCTATCGGTGGTGGTACCGGCAACGAGCGTTGCCAGCCAACCGGCTGCTGATCGACTCATTCATCCTGCTCGACCCCTGGTGGACGCTGCGCACCGGCAGCGTGCCGTACTGGACGGCCTTTCCGGTCCAGCCGTCCCTGGCTGGCCTGCACCGCTACCTGGACGGCGGCGACGGCTACGACTACCTGCACCTGGCACTGTTCTGTCACGGCGTCGACTCGGTCGGAGTGGCGACCGCCGGGCAGTGGCGTCAACTTCTGCGGCGGGCCCGGATCGAAGGAGTCTTCGCCGGTGTCTCACCGAGCCGGTACCCCAACGACCCGTACACCTTCTTCGGTCACCAGCGGGCACTGCGCGCCATCCCGGACCGGTATCCCAATCCGCAGCCCCTGCCGCTCACCGCGTTCAAGGCATTCCTGCGCGATGCCCCGCACCGGTATCCCCGAGTGGAGATCGTCTGACCGGTGGAACGACCTGGTCCGCTGCTCACGGTCGCTCCAGCGGCGGGGCGGACCCGCGTCAGCGAGCCCGCCCCGTCACCGTCCGGCGCTCAACCCTGCCGGAGCTCACCCGCAGCTCCCTTGGCCTGCCCCTGCACCTGCTGGGCGGCCGACTGGGTCTGGCCGCGCACGGCCGACGCGCCGTGTACGGCTGTGGATCCGAGCGACTGGGCCGCCTGCTTCGCGGGCTCGCGCAGGTTGTCCCGCATCTGGTGACCGACCTGGCTGGCCTGCTGTCGCAGTTCGCCCGCATGCTGGCTGGCCATTCCCTTGGCCTGGCCGGCCCACTGCCGCTCGGGGCGGCTGGGCGGGATCAGCGCGGAGACGAGCATTCCGGCGCCGAAGGCGATCAGGCCGGCGGCCAGGGGGTTGCCCTGAGCCTGCTGCCCGACTTCGCGGGCCTGGTTCCGCATCGATCCGGCGGCGGAGGACATCTGCTGGCCGGGGCCGTGCCCGTCCGTGGGTGTGCCCATCATCTTCTCCTTGACCCGGTTGAGCGCGTCGCGCGCCTGGCCCACGCGGTCACCGGCGATCCGCCGTGGGTCGACCCTGTCGGTTAGCGCGTCAACGTCGCTGACCAACTCGCTGCGCGTCTGTTCGATCTGCTGTCGGATCTGGTCCGGATCAGTCGACATCGTGTGCTCCTCCCGCTCGTTCACCGGCCGCGCAGGGCGTCCGGCATCTGCCGTGCGGTCTGTTGCGTCCGGGGCAGCACCGCGCGGAGCTGCCGCAGCTTCGCCCGCCCGACCACGGCGAGGATGGCAGTGACGATCGCCCACACCCCCGCCACGATGAGTGCGGCCCAGCTCTGGTCCATCACGTTGGACAGACCCCACCAGCCGGCGTACGAGACGAACAGCACGGTCAGGAAGCCGGCCAGCGCGGCACCGGCGAACATGCCGCCGGCCTTGCCGGCCTGGCTCGCCTCCTCGCGCAGTTCCGCCTTGGCCAGCGCGATCTCCTGGCGGACCAGCGTCGACATGTCACGGGTCACGTCACCCAGCAGCTCACCGACCGACTGGGTGCGCTCCTTCGCCGGGGCGCTCACGGTGCCACCCCGCCCGGGATGTCCGTCTCCCGCCGGCCCGCCGGCGACGCGTGTTCCGCCCGCGCCGTCCCCGCGTAGGGCCCTTCGCCGGAGTACGGAGCCTCGACCGCCTGCTGACCGGCCGGCCCCGGTTGGCCAGACTGCGCGGTCTGACCCATTTGTTCGCTCGGGCGCTTCCCGTTCCCGGACGTCAGGTTTCGGGTCAGCCGGCCGGCCAGGACTCCGGCCACCGCCGCGCCAGCGAGAAACATCCCCGGGTGCTGGCGGGCGTACCCGCGCACGTCGTCCAGCACCTCGCCGGGTTCACGCTCGTCGAGCCACCCGGCGGCCCGGTCCGCGACCGTCGCCGCCTGCCGGACAGCCTGGCCGGCCAGCCCGCTGTCTGCGCCACGGTCGGCCATCGAGCCGAGATCCCGGCCGAGACCGCGCAACCCCTCCGCAGCCCGATGCTGCTGGGACCGCGCCTGGTCGCGCACCTGCGAGGTGGCCTCCCCGGTCAGGTGCCGCGCCTCCTGCCGCGCCTGCGCAGCCACCTGCCGGCCTTGCTCGGCGGCGGCGTGGCCGACCTGTCCGCCCGCCTGCGCGGCCTGCTGGCCCACCCGGGACGCCGCCTGTTGAGCCTGCTCGGCGGTGCCGCTCGGCGGTCTGCTCTGGTTGATCGCCGTCATCGCATGCTCCTCTCCTCGGCTCCGCGCCAGGTACAGCCCGGAACTCAAGCCGCGTACCCCCACCGCCCGACCACATTCGCCCGCCTCGGGCAACAAGAGAGGTGGCCGTTGGTCAGGCGGTCACGGCGAGGACAAGCCCGCGCCAGGCGTGCCGACCGTCGCTGCGGGGCACCGGCAGGTCGAGGCGGGCGGACCCGGTAGCCAGCGGGCGAAAGGTGGACGGGTACGCCCGTCCAGTCTGAATCCGTACCCGTATCTGAAACGCCCTTACCGGGCCGACCGGGGGGAGGAGCCTCGGCTGGGGCGGGGGTGCATGAGCGCCCGGTCATGCACCCCCGCACCGTTTCCTAGCTGCGGATGGTCGCGGGCTGCGCCGGACCGTGGGCGGCGACGTCCTCGGCGCGCAGGGCGTGCCCGACCGCGACGGCCTCGTCGGCCGGGCGTGGTGTGATCAGGCTGACCAGCACGGTCACCACGAGGTTGATCGCCATGGCGATCAGGCCGGGTTCCCAGTCGGGCAGATGGCTAGCCCAGAAGGTCTTCGCGAACGGGGCGAGCAGCGCGACGAACCCGACCGTGATCCCGGCCAGCACGCCGATCGCGGTGACCCGCCGCCACAGGAAGGCGAGGAAGACCGCCGGGGCGAGCATCCCGATCGCCGAGTACGCGTAGAGCAGGATGTCGACCAGCGAGTCGCTGCGGCCGAGAGTCAGCCACACGGCGATCGCGGCGAAGGCGATCATGGAGACCCTGGACAGCAGCAGAGCCTGCCGCTCGTCGAGGTTTCTGCGCAGCGGCGCCACGACGTTGCGGGTGAACACGGAGCCGGAGGTCAGCAGCAGGACCGAGCCGGGGGCCAGGGCGAGCAGGAAGCCGGTGCCGGCGACGAGGCCGATCACCCACGCCGGGTACCGGTCGGTGACGAACTGCAGCAGGGCCGCGTTGAGGTTGCCATCCGCCGGCTGGGTGCCGGCCACCAGCGCGGCGAAACCCAGCAGGATGATGAAGAAGTAGGCGAGCGAGTACAACGGTTGCCAGATGGCGTTGCGGCGGATCGCCCGGCCGCTCTTCGCGGAGTACGACACCTGGAACAGGTGCGGGAACACCCAGTTGCCGAGGGCCACGTTCAACGCTGACGTCATCAGCCAGACGGGACCCGTGGGCGAGGCGGGGTCGATGCCGGGCAGCTTGCCGATACCGGGATGGGCCTGCTCGGCGAGCCGGAAGACGTCGAACATCGACGCCGCGCCGACCTTGGCTGCCACGGTCGCCGACAACAGCACGACGACGAGGACCATCAGGATGTCCTTGACCGCCGCGGCGAAGGCGGCGGAGCGGAGGCCGGCCAGGTAGACGAAGGCGAGCATGACCACCGCTGCGATGATCACCGCAGCCGTCGTCGACAGGGTGCGGCCCAGCGCCAGCTGCACGATCAGGCTGAGGCTGACGAGCTGGATCTGCACGTACACGACCAGGGCGGCGATGCCGACGAGACCGGCGACCACACCGAGCCAGGGGGCGCCGAACCGGGCGGCGAAGAAGTCGCCCTGCGTGATCAGTCCGTGCTTCCGCCCGGCGCGCCAGATCTTGGGCATCAGCCAGTAGCCGATGGCGTAGCTGAGGGAGACCGAGCAGAAGGCCAGGTACGCCGGTGCGCCGAGGGCCCACGCGTAGCCGGAGATGCCGAGCACCGCGAAGGTCGTGTACACCTCGCCGGCGTTGATGAACCAGAACAGCAGGGTGCCGAGCCGGCGACCGCCGACCGCCCATTCGGCGACGTTGGTCCTGCGCGAGGCGCGCCGGCCGTAGCCGATCGCCCCGGCCGCCGTGCCCAGCAGGATCACCAGCACGATCGCGAGGGTCATGACTGCTCACCCACTCTCGGCTCGGTTGCCGCCGCGAACTGCCGCTCCTCCTCGTCGACACCGGCGGCCCGGTCGAGCCGGAACACCACACCGACGATGATCGTCGTGGCGACGATCCCGAGCATCTGCCAGAGCATGGGGAACGGGATGTGCAGCGGCGCCAGCTTGACGTCGTTGACGACGGGCACCAGGGCGACCTGCCAGATGAACGGGATCACGAGCAGCCACCGGTGGACCGTGGATCGACGCGCCGGGGCCTGCTCGGGGGGATCGAGCGATGCCATGACTCTCCTGAAATCCGAGCGGCGGTACGGCCGCCGTCAGCCGCCTGTGCAGCGCTACTGCACGATGAGGCGCGACGCTAGGCCCACCGGGGGACCTCGTCAAGACCCGCGCACCTGGCCTCCGCTGGGTTGACGGCACGTTCCGGCGCCCCTACCGTGCAGTGCCAAGCATGCAGTGAGCCTGCATGTCTCGGGGTGTGAGACGGGGAGGATGCCAGGGTGATCGGCGACCGGCTGCATGAGCTTCGCGCCGCGCGCGGCCTGAGCCTTCGCACGCTGGCCGCCGAGGCGGGCGTGTCGGCGACCCTGCTCAGCCAGATCGAGCGCGGCGTCACCGAGCCGAGTCTGGCGACCCTGCGCCGGCTCGCCACGGTCTTCGGCGAATCGGTGGCCTCGCTCTTCGCCGACCCCGCCGCGCCGTCGGTCTGGATCAGCCAGCCGGGGCAGCGGACCACCCTCGGGGCCCCGAACGGGCAGATCCGCTACGAGCGGCTCACCCCCGGCAACGGGCAGCTTGAGGTGCTGCACGCGACCCTCGCACCCGGTGAGGTCTCCAGCGAGGAACCCTGGAGCCATCCATCGCTGGAGTGCGCATACGTGGTGGCGGGCACGCTGACCGTCGAGGTCGGCCGGGCGACGTACACCGTCACCGCGGGCGAGAGCATCACCCTCGACTCCCACCAGCCACACCGATACCGCAACACCTCGGACACGACCACGGAAATCGTGCTGGCCATCAACCCGCCGACTCCGTGACTGTCGGCGGGAAAGGAAGGGACATGGCCAAGCACGAGTCAGACACCGGGTCCGACGGCGACATGGAGCTCTACGACCTGCGGGTCCAGGTGGAGCGCATCGAGGGCCGCTCGGTATGCGGCATGGAGGTCGGCGACTGGTTCGAGGTCACCAACAGCGCCCACCTTCGCCTGCCCGAGGGCCGGCACTTCTGCGTGTACGCGCTGGCGTCGGTCCTGCCGTTCCTCGCGGCCAAGCAGCGCGACCTGGCCGCCGGGGACTGGCTGGCCCAGGACTCGTTGTTCGCCTGCCCGGATCCGGAGGAACGGCTGATCATGCGGGTCGACCGCACCTGCCGGCGCCGGATGAACTCCGCCGACCTGACCTGACAGCCTGAGGAGAGACGTGACCGCAGCAGAGTTCGGCCTGGGGCTGCAGAGCGACAAGCGGGCCGGCGACTACGGTCGCTTGGCGCGCAGCGCGGAGCGGGCCGGCTTCGACGTGCTGACCGTGTTCAGCGATCTGATGTACCAGCCGCCGATCTTCCCGCTGCTGGAGATGGCCGCCGCGACCGAACGCGTCCGGCTCGGCGCGGCCTGCCTGAACCCATACTCGATGGCCCCGTACGAGATCGCCGGACAGGTGGCCGCCCTCGATCTGGCGTCCCACGGCCGCGCGTACCTCGGGCTGGCCCGTGGCACCTGGCTGGGAACCGTCGGCATCGACCAGCCCCGGCCGCTCACCGCGCTCGACGAGGCCGCGCAGGTCGTCTACCGGCTGCTGCGCGGCGACACCGGCGGCTTCGACGGGCGGATGTTCCGCCTCGCACCAGACACCGTCCTGCGCTACCCGGTTCACCGCCCCGATCCGCCGTTGCTGATCGGTGCCTGGGGCCCGAAGGGCGCCGCGCTCGCCGGCCGGATCGCCGACGAGATCAAGGTCGGTGGAAGCGCCAACCCCGCCATGGTCCCCGTGATCCGCGACCGGCTACGGGTCGGCGCCGAACGGGCAGGCCGCGGTATCGACGACATCGGGATCGTGTTCGGCGCGGTCACCGTCGTCGACCGCGACGGCCCGGCCGCCCGGGCACGCGCGCGCACCGAGGTCGCCATGTACCTCGCGGTCGTCGCCGACCTCGACCCCACGGCGGACCTTCCGAGCGACCTGTTGGACCGGGTGAAAGTCCTCGTCGACGCCGGTCAGCACGAGGCGGCCGGCCGCCTCGTCCCCGACGACGTGCTCGACCTGTTCGCCTTCTCCGGCACCCCCGAGCAGGTGGCCGCCCAGGCCCAGGCCCTCATCGACGCCGGCGTGCGCAGGGTCGAGTTCGGCACCCCGCACGGGCTCGACGACCAACGTGGGGTGGAGCTGCTCGGTGGCGAGGTGCTGCCCATGCTCCGCCGGTAGCGACCGCCACCACCCTGGCAGTCGCCGGCCAGGAGACGCGCCGGGCATGGATCCTGACGCCACCGAACCACTCGCGCCTGACCGTGGCCCCAGCGATACCGACCCGCCGGGGCCAACCAGCGATCAGCCCAGTTCCAGTCGTCAGGCTGCCTCCTCGATCGCCTCCTCGGCGGCGCGGCGCACGTCGTCGAGCAGGATCTGCATGTCACGACGGGTGGTGCGGTAGTTGAGCACGCAGCCCCGCAACGCGAAGCGACCGTTGATGGTGGCGTTGGACAGGTACGAACTGCCGGCCCGCTGCAGTGCCAGCATGATCCGTTCGTTGAGGCGGTCGAGCTCCTCCTCGACGGCCTCGGACCGCGAGCCGGCACGGGCCGCCGGCGGCAGGTAGCGGAAGCAGAAGATGGACAGCTCGACCGGGGCGAGCAGCTCGAAGTCGTCGCTGCCCTCGACCAGCTCGGCCACGTGACGGGCGCAGTCGAGGTTGCCCTCGATCGCGTCGGCGACAGCTCGCGAACCGGCGTGCGCCAACGCCATCCACACCTTGAGCGCCCGGAACCGCCGGGACAGGTCCGGGCCGTAGTCCCAGAAGGCGAAGGCCTCGGCCGGCTCGGTCTGCATGACCCGCGTGTAGTCCGCGTCCAGGCTGAAGGCGGGCCGCGCCGCCTCAGGGTCGCGGTAGATGAGGCAGCCGCAGTCCGCGGGCAGGTAGAGCCACTTGTGCGGATCCAGGGCGATCGAGTCGGCCTCCGCCATGCCGTCGAAGAGGGGACGGGCGGAGGGCGCGAGCCGCGCGAAGCCGCCATAGCACGCGTCGATGTGCATCCACAGCCCGTACCGCCGGGCGACCGCTGCGATCTCGGCCAGCGGGTCGACGGCGCCGGTGACGACGGTGCCGGCGTTCGCCACCACGCACAACGGTTCCGCCCCGGCGGCCCGGTCCCCCTCGATGGCGCGCACGAGGGCGTCGACGTCCATCCGGAAACCGGCGTCCACCGGGATCTCCCGGACGTTCGCCCGCCCGATCCCGAGCAGCGCGGCGGCCTTGTGGATCGAGTGGTGGGTCTCGGTGGAAGCGTAGACCCGCAGCGGTGCCGGGTGGGCGGCCGCACCGTGGGTGGCGACCGCGTCGCCGCAGTGGCGGTGCCGTGCCGCGGCGAGCGCGGTGAAGTTGGCCATCGATCCGCCGCTGGTGAACAGGCCCCCGGCGCCCGGGTCGCAGCCCAGGGCCTCCTTGATCCAGTCGATGGCCACGTGCTCCAGCTCGACCGGAGCCGGCGCCGACCGCCACGCAGGGAGGTTCGCGTTCAGCGCCGACGCGAGGAAGTCCGCCACCGCAGCAACCGGGATGCCCGGCGCCGACACATACCCGAAGAAGCGGGGATGCCCGTTGTGCCGGCTTCCGGGCACGACCACCTCACGGAACACCGTGAGCAGGTCGACGAAGTCACGACCCTCCACGGGCAGCGGCTCGGCGAGCAACTCCCTCAACGCGGCAGCGGAGGTGTGCGGAGCGATGGGCAGATCCCGGATCGAGTCGTGGTAAGCGGCGACCCACTCGACGGCGCGCGCACCCATGTCCCGGATCTGCTCCGTCGACGGGTCCAGGGCGGGGTCGACGCCGCGCCCTGCGGGTGAGATCGAAGTCATGGCCCGGAGAATAGTTCGGATCAAGTCTTGCGGTCGCCCGCGCCGCCGCCAACGCCCTGCGGAAGACGTGGCCGGCAGGTGGTACGTCACGATCCCGCGACGCGGCGTGCGGACATCACCGCGGGGCAGCGACGCCGAGCCTCTCACGCCAGACATCCGGGCACACGTCATGGCCCCACAACACCGCCCGGCCGGCGCAGGCAGCGACCGTGGCCACCGTCCGGACGAACGACAGACTCAACTCCCCCCACTCGCTCGCCGAGAATCCGCCACGCTTCGACCGATCCGCCATCGCCGCGAACGTCGGCTCGTACCGGGGTAGGTCCAGCCGGTCGAGACGCGCCGCCAAATCGGCGGTCTCGGCGACGGTCAGCCAACCGTGAATACCCTCGGTGACGCCGAACTGGTAGCCCACCGCCGCGCCGCGCGTGGCGAGCGCGTCGAGCAGATTCCGCAGCGGGTCGCCGGCGGGCACATCCTGGCGCTCCAGCACCGGCAGGTAGAAGTCCGGGGTGATGGTACGACCAAGGAATTGTGACGACCCCAGGCAGCGCAGTGCCACGAGCGCCTCATGGACGGCATTCAATTCCTCGACGACCTGCTGGTCTCCACCCTGATGGAACCGGCAGCGTACGCGCTCGGGGCAGGTGAGTGACGAGCACGTGAGTAGCTTGCCGGCGGAGCGGTCCACCTCGCGGCCCCCGAGGTATCGCAGGTCGCGACCGAGCCACGTGCAGTACCGTGCGAGATCCGTGGGCTGCTCCCGCAGTTGCGCGGCCAACCGCGGCCACACCACGTCGTAGCCGTACTCGCCCATTGGCGTCGCCGACCGGAACACGTCGCCCAGCCACGGCACCGGCTCACCGGTGCGCAGCAGGTCCACGAACGCCGGCACGACCTCGTCGCGGTAGCGCTGGTAGTCGAACACGAAGATCTCGGCATCCGCGCCCATGGCCACCCCTCGCAGACAGAGCCGGAGAACGGCAGTCTTCCACAAGGCGCGGACACGCAGCCCAGCTCCAGTAGCTCCACCGCTCGGCGTAGCCACCCGGTGACGATGACGCGCAGCGCCGGACCGGCGCACTGTCCGGCGCAGCTTGAGCCAAGATGGTCAACATGCAGACCGTCGTCGGGCTCGTCCGTTATCCCCTGAAGAGCGCGCAGGGGGAGAGCCTGGAGGCGGCGGATGTCGACCACGACGGCCTGCACGGTGACAGGCTGTGGGCGTGCCTCGACGACAGTGACGGGACGATCGGCAGCGCCAAACATCCCCGCAGGTGGGGCCGCCTGCTTGACGTCGGCGCGACGCTGCGCGATGGCGCCGGCAACCAGGCATTGGTGGTGACCGTCGACGGGCGGAGCCTGCTTGCCGGCACCGCGGATGCGGACGCAGCGCTCAGCAGCCACCTGAACCGCAGGGTGCGCCTGAGCCAGGACGTGCCGGCCGACACCAAAATCCACCGACTGCTGCCCGATGAGGCCGGCATGGTGCCCGAGTGGATGGACGCTGCCCGTCCCGGTCAGGAAACGATCTCTGCCTTCGGCGGAGCTCAACGCAAGGGACGGTTCGTCGACTTCGGCGCCGTCCACATCGTGACCACCGGCGCCCTGGCCATGCTGGGCCAGAAGGTGGGCCAAACGGGTGTGACCGCGGCGCGCTTCCGTCCGAACCTCGTCCTCGACGCAGCGCACGACCCGGAACCCGGGCAGGAACTGCGGTTGGGTGACGTCGTGTTGCGGGTGATCGCGCCAACTCCGCGGTGTGTCGTACCCGGGCTCGGGCAGGGCCAGCTACCCGCCGACCGGTCGCTGCTCAGCGCGCTGGCGAAGCATCATCGAGTCCTCGTGCCCGGATTCGGACGCGCGGCCTGCTTCGGCACCTATGCCGAGGTCCTACAGCCGGGCCGGATTCGACTCGGCCAACGGGTTCACTGAGGACGTACCCCCGCCGCTGGCTGCCGTGACCCGCAGCGTGCCCGGTCGGCCGTCCCCGCGTAAATGGGTGGCGTGGGCGCAGGAAGGCGAGCAGGCTCGCAACCGTGACGAGCAGTGACCTGTGGGACGAGGACACCGCGGAGCGGTACGACGACCTCTCGGCCGAGATGTTCGCACCCCATGTGCTCGACCCCGCCGTGGACTTCCTCGTCCGCCTGGCGGGGTCCGGCCCCGCGCTGGAGTTCGCGATCGGCACGGGTCGGGTGGCGATCCCGCTCGCCGCCCGTGGCATCTCCGTGACCGGGATCGAACTGTCGCAGCCGATGGTCAACCGGCTGCGGCGCAAGGTGCCCGCGGAGCAGCTGCCGGTCGTCGTCGGTGACATGGCCACGACGAGAGTCCCCGGCCAGTTCTCGCTCGTGTACGTCGTGTGGAACAGCATCGGCAACCTGTGCACCCAGGACGAGCAGGTGCAGTGCTTCCGCAACGCGGCCCGGCACCTGTCGCCGGGCGGTCGGTTCGTCATCGAGCTGTGGGTGCCCGGCATCCGGCGGTTCCCGCCAGGGCAGTCGGCGGTGCCGTTCGAGGTGACCGACCAGCATGTCGGCTTCGACACCTACGACATGGCCACGCAGCAGGGAACCTCGCACCACTACCGGCGGCTCGATGATGGGAGTACGCGCTACGGCTACAGCAACTTCCGCTACATCTGGCCCGCCGAGTGCGACCTCATGGCGCGGCTGGCCGGTTTGACGCTGGAGCAGCGTGTGGCGGACTGGGACGGGGCGCCCTTCACCTCCGACAGCGAGAGCCACGTGTCGGTCTGGCGGAAGCCACTCGACGCCACCCATGAGGGGTAGCCCAGCCGATGCTGCATGAGAAAATGCGCCCATGAGCAGCGACACCGCCCTTGAGGTCAGCGCCCTGGCGATCAACGTCACGATCCCCGAGGGGCTCCGCTGGACCGACACCCGACGCGGTGAGCAGTTCACGCTGACCACACTCAACGTCCGGCTCCTCCCGGACGGGCGCCTCGCCGCGAAGGCCTACGGCCGGCCCACCGCCGGCGGCCGCGGCACATACGTCTCGTTTCCCGTGCCCAACAGGCCCGAGCTGGTGGCCCTGGTCGATGAGGCTGCCAGCCGCGCCGGCGCACTGTGGGCCGCCCACCGGGGTCTCAGCTGAGGTGCCACTGCGGTGCCGGGGCAGGCGCGCCGACCCGCGAGGCCAGCATGCTCCTCAGGTAGCTCTGTCGCTACCGGGCGGACTAACGGGTTCTGCCCGGCGGTGGGGCGGTGGTTACGCTGTACGGATGCAGGAGGCGGTGGGCTGGAGCGACGTCGATGGCTGACGCCGACGATGTCCGTCAGCTGGCGCTGGCGCTGCCTCACGTGGTCGAGATCGACAGTGACGGCTTCGACTTTCGGGTGGCCGACAAAGGGTTCGTCTGGTCCTACCCCGAGCGCCGGCCCGGCACGTCGCGCCTCATCCGGACCGACATCGCGGTGCTCTACGTCGGCGACGAGGCCGAGAAGCAGGCACTGCTCCTCGGCGATCCGGAGCTCTTCTTCACGACGCCCGCGTACGACGGGCTGCCCCTGGTCATGTTGAGGTTGCCGCAGGTAAGCGTCGATCGTCTCGAGGAACTCGTCACCGACGCGTGGCGCATGCGTGCCCCGGACTCGCTCGTCGGCGACCTCGACGACGGCACCAACTCGTTGAACCCAGACCTAACGAGAGCCGATCAGTAGGCCAGGGAGGATCCCCGAGCCCTAGGTTGACTCGGTTGAAGCTGGCTCGATCACTGTCTGCGCCCGGGAAAGGTCACGCGAGTCAGAGGCAACACCAGCAGTACAGGCCCTCGCCTGCGTCTCGCGCGCGCTGTGCGAGCGCGGCGACCTCCCTGATGACCGGCAGCATCTGGTCGTCAGACAACGGGCCTCCCCACGCCAACTCCTCGATCCGGCCCCATCGCGCCGACAGCTCAGGCAATTGCGCGTCGTTGATCGAGGCGAGGGTGTCCCGCGCGGCGCGGTCGAGCGACATCAGCCATGGCCCGTCCTGCTCGTCCCCACTCCACAGCAGCTTGAGATCGACCAGGTCCACCTGCCACTCGACACCTCGAACGAAACTCACGAGCTTGCCGAGGGTCACTGCGGGCTCGATGCCCTTGAGGTCGACCGCATCGACAGCTACGCCGTTTCCGCTGACCGCGGCCGGCCCGCCATCGAGATCCTCCATCAGCTTCACAGCCGCGGCGTCGTCTTTCGCCCGGAAGTAGTCATACAACACGCCCATGGCACGCAGTCCACCACAGGGATACGACACGGCGCGGGTGACGTCCAGGTTGTCGAAGCTCTCACCATTTTCCTCGATCAGGTCGTAGGGCCACTCTGGATTGATGTCACCCTCGCAGCGCGAGCAGGTGATCCGGGTGGTGTTCTCGCCGGCGTCGATCAGGGTGACGCGCTCGTAGAACTCGTGGTCGACCTGCTCGACGTCGTCGGCGGGGCCGGAGAAGAGCCCGGCGACGTAGGCCACGGCGGCGTCGGTGGCCGCGGGCGTGGGCTGCCAACCGGGGTCGGTCGGGATCAGACGGAGGTACCCATCACTCACGTGCTCAGGATTCCTGAT
>NZ_JBUEGB010000105.1:0-14715 GCF_054963695.1 Micromonospora sp. RTBAU3-60
TCTCCGTCGTGAACTGCGGGTACGCGTTCAGCTTCGCCTCCCAGGCCCGCCAGTCGTAGCTGGTGCGCCACCACTCGACCAACTGCTTGACGTAGCCCACCGGTACGCCGTACTCCCAACCGGGCGGCACCGGGCCGGCCGGCGCCGACTCGCCCCCGGGCAGTTCCTCCGCCCACCGGGTCCGGGCCAGCCGCTGCTGGAGATCGTCGAGGTCGGCCTGGGGGATGTCGATGCGGAACGGCGTGATCTCGTCACTCATCGTGATGCTCCTCCTGTCTGGTGTTCGTCATGGGTCTTGCTGTTCTTGGCAGTCGGTCGCAGGGCGCGGAAGAAACCCCGGATGTCGGAGACCATCAGCTCCGGTTCCAGGTGCGCGGCGTAGTGGCCGCCGCGGGCCTCGTAGAGGTTCCACTGGACGATGTTCGTGTGGTCGCGCTCGGCGAACTTCCGGACGCCCGAGAAGTCTCCGGCGAAACCGGCCAGGCCGAGCGGAAACGTACTGGGCTCGGCGGGCGCGCTGTCGGCGTTGGCGTCCTCGCGGTAGAAGCGGATCGCGGAGCCGCCGGTGTTGGTGAGCCAGTAGATGGCCGTGTTGGTCAGGACGAAGTCGTCGTCGAGCCGCCGCCCGCCCATCGCCTCGTCGTCCATCAGCTGCAGGTTCCAACCGAGCAGGCCGGCCGGCGAGTCGGCCAGCGCGTGCGCGAGCGTCTGCGGCTGCTGCGACTGGAGCTGGTTGAACGAGAACTTCGCCGCCATGAACCACTGCAACTGCTGCATCTGGGCCATGTCCCGCTCGGACATGCCGGCGAACTCGGCCGGGTCGCCGGACGGGAACGAGAACACCTGCGTGACGTGGACGCCGAGCACGCGCTCGCCGGCGTACGCGGCCAGCCGCGGCGAGATCATCGACCCCGCATCGTTGCCGTGCGCCCCGTACCGCTCGTAGCCGAGGCGCGCCATCAGCTCCGCCCAGGCCGCCGCCGTACGGTCGCTGCCCCAGCCGGCCTCGGTGGTCGGCCCGGAGAAACCGAAGCCCGGCAGGGACGGGATCACCAGGTGGAACGCGTCCGCCGGATCCCCGCCGTGCGCGGCCGGATCGGTCAGCGGACCGATCAGGTCCAGGAACTCCACCACCGATCCCGGCCACCCGTGAGTCAGGATCAGCGGCGCCGCACTGGATTCCGGCGACCGTACGTGCAGGAAGTGGATGTTCTGGCCGTCGATCGTGGTGGTGAACTGGGGATGTTCGTTGATCCTCGCTTCCTGTGCGCGCCAATTGAAACCGGACCGCCAGTGTTCGACCAGCCGGCGCAGGTCGGCCAGATCCACCCCGTAGCCGGCATCCGGCGCCGGGTCGGTCCACCGGACACGGTCCAGCCGGTCCCGCAGATCGGCGAGATCGGCATCGGGCACGGAGACCCGGAAAGGCCGGATCTCGGTGTCGTTGTTCGTCATGGCACCAGCCTGCGGTGACCGCGGCGCCGACGACAGTGCGTGACGCACCGGTCGGCCGGCACAGTGCCCGCAACCCGCGTTGACACTGCACGAGCGACCCGTGCACTATGCAGTTCGTCGAGGTCAGGGAGGCGGAGTGCGAGCAAGACCGCAGCTGGCACTCGTACTGCTGACCGTCACGCTCGCCGCCTGGTTCGTGGGCCGCAGCGGATTCGTCTTCTCCGGCGACTACGGACCGTCAGCAGCTTCCAGGGTGCCCACCGGGGTCGCTGTAGCGGCGATCGGCGGGCTCGCCGCGCTGCTGTTCGTGACCGCGACCCGGCGCCTGTCCGCCCGTGCCACCGCCGCCGTGCTGACCGCCCAGGCCGTCCTGGCGTTCGCCCCGTACGTCGTGGTGGGCGGGGTGTGGGGCCCGGTCGCCGGTGTCGTGGTCGCCTCGCTGCTGTTCGCCGCACCGCGCCGGGTCTCCTGGCCGCTGTCGGTACTCGCGGTCGCGGTGGACATCGGCCTGAGCGCGGCGTTCCAGGAACCCGGAGTGGCCGGGCTTGCCCTGGTCGGCCGGCTGGTCATCGACGTCCTAGTCGGGTTGAGCCTGTTCGGTGTGGTGGTGCTGACCGACCTGACCCGGCGCGTCGCAGCCGAGCGGACCGAGTACACGGCGCTCGCGGTGGCGGCGGAACGCCTCGACACCGCCGAACACCTGCGTACGGTGCTGGGCGCGGACCTGTCCGCGGTACGCCGGCTGAGCGGACACGGCATCGACGACCCGGATGCCCCGGCACGGCTGGCCGAGATCGCCGCGCACGCCCGGCACGCGGCGCACACCGCGCGGTCCATCACCGATCTCCGGCGCGCGATGCCCCCGCGTCCGACCGGTACGGACACCGCGCCGGCGACCACGATCTCGCCACGGCTCGCCCGGTCGTTCACCCTGGCCACGACGATCGGCTGCGCCCTGCTCGTCCTGGTGAACCTCGCCTTCTACGTCCGGCCGGGTGCCGCCGGGTGGGCGCTCGCGGTGCTGGTTCTGGCCGGATCCGTCGGTCTGCAGATGTACCACGGCGCGCCGCGGGTGGGCGGTCGCGTACCGCGGTGGTGGCGGTGGACGCTGCCCGGCCACCTCGTCCTGCTGATGGTCGTGGTCGCGCTCACCGGGCCGCACTTCGCCCCGGTGATCGTGCTGGTCGCCGGCGCGGTGCTCTACCGGTGCCGTCCCGTCTTCTCCGCCGGCGTGCTGGCGGTCGTGTTGGTGGAACTGCTGCTGATGCAGCCGCCGACAACCACCCTCGGCGACCGCGTCTACCTGGTCGCGAGCCTGACCGCGACCCTTCTCCAGGTGTACGCCTACTGCCGGCTGCCGGAGCTCGCGCGAGAACTCACCGAGGCGCGCGATGGCCTCGCCCGGCTGGCCGTGGTACGCGAACGGCTCCGGGTCGCGCGCGACGTGCACGACCTGCTCGGGTTCAGCGTGACCGGCATCGGCCTGAAGTGCGAGCTGATCGTGCGACTGCTCGGCACCGACCGGGCCCGGGCCCGGTCCGAGATCGCCGAACTCGGCCGGCTCGCCGAACGCGGCCTCGCGGAGCTTCGCGCGGTCACCGCGGACACCCACCAGCTGGACTTCGCCGCGGAACTCCGGGCCGCCAGGTCCCTGCTCGACGCCTCGGAAATCCGGGGCGAGGCGACCGCGGACACCAGCTCCGTACCGGCCGGCGTCGACATGCTGCTGGCGACCGTGCTGCGGGAGGCGGTCACCAACGTCGTGCGCCACGCCGCCGCGAGTACCTGCACGATCACCCTGACCGTACGGGCCGGTACGGCGACGTTGCTCGTCGTCAACGACGGCGTCGGCGACGCGGACACCACCCACCGGACCGGCACCGGCCTGGTCGGCCTGAGCGCCCGACTCACCGCGGCCGGCGGACGGCTCAGTACGGAGACCCACGGGGACGCGTTCGTCCTCGCCGCCGACGTACCTCTGCGGGCCGGGCGGCCGGGACGGCTACAGCCAACCCGCCTCGGCCGCGATCCGGATCGCGTCGACCCGGTTGCGGGCGTCGAGCTTGGTGACCGCTGAGGCCAGGTAGTTCCGGACCGTGCCGTACGTCAGGTAGAGGCTGGCGGCGACCTCCCGCGGCGTCGCGCCTGAGGCGGTGAGCCGGAGCACCTCGGTCTCCCGCTCGGTGAGCGGGCTGTCGGTCGAGCCGAGCGCCACGTAGGCCAGCTGCGGGTCGAGCACCCGTCCACCGGCGGCCACGGTACGGATCGCGTCGGCGACCTCGCGTGGCCCCGAGTCCTTGAGCATGAACCCTGCTACCTGCGCCTGCACTCCGCGTCGCAGGGTGGCCGGGCCGCCGATCCCGGTCAGTACCAGGGTCCGGCAGGTGGGCAGCTCCCGCCGCAGGCGCGCGGCCGCATCGAGGCCGTCGATGCCGGGCATCTCGATGTCGATCACCGCGACGTCCGGCCGGTGCCGCACCGCGGCCGGCACGACCGCATCGCCCCGGTCGACCGCCGCAACGACCTCGATGTCGTCCTCGTGACCCAGCAGCTCCGCCAGCGCCTCCCGCAGCACGCGCACGTCCTCGGCCAGCAGTACTCGGATCACCTCGGCTCCTCCTCGTTCCTGGTCAGCGTACGTCGACTCGGAGTGATCTCTGCGCCGCCAACCCACACGAGAGGTTCGAGTCACGGTCGGGCAGTATCCGGTCTCACGGCCGCATGCGAGCGACTCTCGGTGATGCGGACATTACGTCAGAAGAATTCCGAAATGGCACGCAGCGGATCGCTGCCTCGCGCGTGACAACTGGGTGAGGCCGGCGGCGACAGGACCCGGCACCCGAGGATCGAGAGGGTGCGCGTGCGCCCGGGGCTGACGGTGCGGATACCCGGTACTCAATCCGTTTCGGGGCGTTGGAGCAGGTGCTGCCAGCCCGCCTCCGGCGCCGTGTCAACGCCCTCCAGCGGTACGCCGTCGCGGTGCCGCGGGACGACCTGGGCCCACGGGTAGACGCCGACACACTGAGCGCCCTCGCCGCCGCCTGCCGGGACCACGAGCGCCTGCGATTCGACTACCGAAGCCACGACGGCTCCGAGAGCCGGCGCGAGGTCGAGCCGTACCGGCTGGTCAACTGGGGACGACGGTGGTACCTCGTCGCGTTCGACGTCGAGCGAGCTGACTGGCGGACGTTCCGGGTGGACCGGCTCCACCCACGCACCCCAACAGGTCCCCGATTCACCCCCCGCGATCTCCCCGAGGAAGCCGTCGACCAGGTACGCCGGGGCGTGTCGTCAGCCACCTGGCGGTACCGAGCCCAGGTCGTCGTACACGCACCGGCCGAACAGCTCGCCGAGCGGATCAACCCCGCCATCGGCACCATCACGTCGGTCGACGACACCCGCTGTCTGCTGGACACCGGCGCGGACAGCATCGAGGCGCTCGCCGTCCACCTCGGCCTGCTCGGCGTCGACTTCACCGTGACCAAACCCGCGGAACTCGTCGAACTCGTGCGTACACTCGCCGGCCGCTACCACCGCGCCACCACCAAACCGCGTCCGCAGGACACCTAGGCCAGGGCCGCCTCGGACCGCCCGGCGCGACCCATCTTCACCATCAAGGTCGCACGGATTACCGCAGACCGACAGGACGATCCGCACACCCGAGGCATGCACTCTTCTCGGCAAAAGAGGACGTCACCCGAGCGATCATGCAACCCACCGGAGCTGACCCCTTCGAGCTCGCCGAAAAGGTCACCGAGCAGAAAGACCTGCTCAGAAGGTTGCCATGGGACCCAAGTCTCACCACTCACGCATCCGCACCCGTACCCGCTCCCGCCCCCGCGCCATGGCGTCCCTCCGCAACCTCGCAGTCGGCGCGTTACGCCTGGCCGGACGCACCGACATCACCGAAGCGACCTGCTTGGCCTGCCGCTACATGAGCAGGCCCTTCGCCATCCTCAGCCTCACCCATGATCTTGGAAGGGCCGCGCCCATCCAGTTGATCCCTGGGCGGGTCGCTTGGGAACACGACTGGCCGTAAAAATCTTGAGCGCCATCCGGGCGCACGTGGTCAGAGGTTGGGTTCAGGTTGCGTGTTGACGGAAGTGTCGGCGTCGGGATACTCGGTGCCGTGGGCGGAGACCATTGGTGGCAGAGCCCGTCGCTGCGTGACGGTTTGCTCGTCGTACTGGATTTGATCAACGATGCTCGAGCCGCGCCTCGACGTCGGGCCCGCTGGGAGCTGGCCGCATGCGCCGACTACTTCCGGGCGCTCAATCAGCTGGCGAATTGTCTCGACGGCACGATGCCCCCGCTTTCTCCGCATCCGGATCGGCCAAACGCGCCTGGCCGACGCACCGAATCGATCAAGCACCAGAACCTGCTTCTTGAGATGACTGCCGCGAACCAACGCGGTCTGCTTGGCCACCCAGCGGTGGCGGCGTTTGCCCGCTTCGAGCCCTGGTCCTCGATCATGGATCGCCGGGCATGAGTCAGCGGATCGCGGATCTGACCGAGCCGGTTGTCCACGGCGCGTCGAGGCAGCACCGGGAGTTTCGCGATAGCTGGCTGCGTTGGGAGGAGCGGAAATCTGGCACGGCGCAGACGCTGAACAAGCTGATCCGCGCGGTGCTGGTGGTCCGGAACAACATCCAGCACGGAGAGAAGACGCCGTCTGGACCTGACGTGCAGCGGCGCGAGCGGAACCAGGCGGTGGGGCGGCTCGTCCTTCCCATCCTCGAGGCAATCGTCGACGCTGTGCTTGTCCGGCCTTCCCACAGGCTCGCCGCCTACGGGACGCTGCGGCCAGCTCAGCCCAACCAGGACGAAGTCAGTGTCGCCGGCGACTGGACCGAGATCACGCTGACCGGGTGGCTGCGCAACCAGTCCAGCTCTCCCGCCTTCGAGGCCGACGTGTCCGGGCAGAGGGTTCCGGCGGCGTTGTTCACCTCCGCCGAGCTGCCGACGATCTGGCCTCGCCTCGATGACTTCGAGGGCCGAAACTATGAGCGGCGCCTCGGCCTGTACGAGTGCGAGGGCATCGTCGGCGTGGCTAACGTCTACGAGTGGGTGGGAGAGAATTGGTGAAACGATCTCGACGCTATCCGTGCTGGGCGCGCCATCGACCAACGGGTCGCTACCGGCCAGTACGGCCCGGGCCCGTCCATCGGGGTGGAGCGGGGGTGATAGTCACGGAGACCGGGCTCCCGGCGGACCGGCACCGCAACTTCTACAGCAGCCCGTGGCGATCGTAACGCCGTACGCCGAGACGCTGACTCTACGCCGGGATGCTTCACGGGGAATTTATGCGGAGCCATCTCCATCCTGGCCCGGTTCAGGAGGTTGAATTCGGATTACACCGTTTGGCGCATACGCAAACCAACTTCTCTCGCCGTGAGCCGCAAGAGACGCATCACCACGACTGCTCGCCGCCAACCGTTGCGCGATAGATCTTGTTGCGCGGCGCGCGTGCGACAGCAAGTATGCAGCTACGGCTGCAAACAGGATGGTTAGCAGGACGATAATTCCGAGGTACGCCAGCTCAATCAAATAGAATTTGCCCAGGATCCATATGGCTAGCGATGTCGCCCCCGCGAGTGTTGTGACGATCAAAATCGACGCAAGACCGAACAGGAATGGAGCCACATGAGTCTGATCATCACGATGTAGTGCCACATCTCGACGCTCGTATACGACCTCACTTTCTTCGTTGCGAAGCTTGGCACCCTTCCAGCTATGCCACGATCCCCCGTCCGCCGCGAAGGTAAAAGAAACCGAATCGCCAGGATCTAGCTGACTGATCTTGTATCGTGGTCCAACGAATGCGGGATCTTGGCCCGTGATGTCTCGCACGCCAAGCTCTGGTTCGGGACCAGGATCTAGTTCGCGCTGCAAAATCTTGGCGTCTTTCGGCAGATCGAACCTTACCAACTGATTCTTGATAGAAGTATTCCCGGAGTTGGTGAGTGTATAACGGACGTTGACCAAGCGGTCGACTTCACGACCGCGGTAGCTTATTTTTATGCGATCAGCTTGAGTTGCACCATAACTAATTTCCGGTTCTTCAACCTTCAAATCCCACGCCAAGATCGTCCGAGAGCCGCGTTTCGATTTGATTATTTCCAAAAAATAGCCGCTAATAAAGCCGAGTAGGGCGGCGACGGCGGGCGTAACCAGTTTGCTTGCGGACAAAGCTGAGTCTTCCGCGGCAGCTGCCATGAAGGACGAGAACATGGAAGCAACCTACTGGACACGAGCCGACATCAGTAGTCGATCCTGCGGGCAATATTTCTAGCCCTTCTCCGCCGCGGCGCGCTGCAACCTCGGATGCCGCGACTCCTCTACGACTAACGCCGACACCGATAGGTCGATCTGGAAATTTGCGGCAAACGGCATTCAGCGAGTCTGCTTAACGACCTTCACTGACACCTGCGGAGGCAAGCCCGGCACCCTCTCATCGGCAGTTCAGGATGCCCGAGCATCGCGAAACGCCGACCACCCGTAGTGCGGGCCACGCGCGGCTGACGCGCACGGACGGCGGCAGATGCGTGCGAAGGAAATCGGGTTGAGGCGCGTTGCTCGGCGCTGGCTAGATTAGGTCGCATGCGCACCATCGCGAGCGACCGCCTCCTGCTGCGCCCCTGGCGCGATGAGGACGCCGACTTTCTTCTGGATCTCGAGTCGCGCTGGGAGGTCGTGCGATTCTTGGGCGCGCAGCCCACGATCATGAACAACCGCGAGGATGCCCTCGCCTCGATCGCACGCCGATGCGCCATCGATGATCCGATCCACGGGATCTGGGCCATCACCACAGCGGCGGACGGCCGGCTGGTGGGAAACCTCCTGCTCAAGCCGATTCCCCTGTCGGCCGGGGAACCGGCCGGCGGGCCGACCGATGTCGAGATCGGCTGGCACCTGCATCCGGACGCCTGGGGGCACGGCTACGCCACCGAAGCAGCGGCGGCGGTCCTGGACGACGCGTTCAGCCGGGGTCTGGCGAGGGTCATCGCGGTCACGGATCCGGACAACCATGCCTCCCAGGCCGTCTGCCGGCGGCTCGGCATGACGCACTTCGGCCAGACGACGAGGTACTACGACACGCCGAACGAACTCTTTGAGAAGCTGGCCAGCTGATCGGCAAAGACCGCCACGACCGCCTACGCCGCTCGCCACCGCGACATCCGCACATCGGCAGTTCAGGATGCCCGAGCGTCGCGAAGCGCCGACCACCCGCAGTGAGGGGCCATGCGCGGCTGACGCACACAGACCTCGGCAGATCCGGGCGTCGGACGTTCCCCTCGAACGGGCATGGCCGGCGCAGCGTTGTGCGGTCAGAGCAGCGCGATTTGGCCCGGCAGCGGCTCGTCGTCGAGGCGACCGTCGAGCTGCCACAGCCGAAGCAGGTGCTCCTCATGATGGCGGGTGAGCCATCGGCCTGGCTGCTGTGCAGGGTGGATGGAGCCGAATCCGTGGGGGTGCGGGTATCGCACCTGAGAACGGCATCGCAGCCTGCGCGCCGACAGCAGTAGATGGCCTTCGGCGTCGTCCGGCAGGTCTGCGGTGCTGACAGCGATCAGGATCAGTTCGTCGGTGAGGAAGACGGCTCGATCCACGTATCGCCAGCCCGGTGGCGAGTCTGGCAGGTCCTCGAGGTGTCGCTCCGCGATCACGTTGTCGGTGGTGACGTTGCGGACGGACAGGAAGCCATTGAATGCCGTGGTCAGATAGCGGTCGCCTGCTGGACTGAACCCGGCGAGGTCGTCACCGGCCAGCGGTCGCAGCACGATGTGTTCGGCGTTAAGACCGATGAGCATGGAGGGTGACGGCTCGGGATGGGGCAGCGTCAAGCCGGTCCAGGTGTCCGCGGGACGGTGCACGAACCAAGCAGCCTCGGGGCCGGGCAGCGGCGTGCGGTGGATCTCCTTGCCGGTCACGGCGTGGATGGCGACAAGTTCCTTGGTGCCGGCCAGACGGACCCAGAGGATGTCGTCGCCGTCCAGGTCGAAGTCGGCGCCGACGGTGGCACTG
Source organism: Micromonospora sp. RTBAU3-60 (assembly GCF_054963695.1). Lineage (NCBI taxonomy): Bacteria > Bacillati > Actinomycetota > Actinomycetes > Micromonosporales > Micromonosporaceae > Micromonospora > Micromonospora sp. RTBAU3-60. Next base: position 9,481 of record NZ_JBUEGB010000105.1, read on the forward strand.
CCGCCGAGTCGATCCCAGCTGCTACGCCAGTGAACTGCGCCGTTGTGGTCAAGAACAACAATCTGGTGCTTATCGCCCGCTACGACGAGCTGGCTAGTGGCACCAACGTTCATCCGCGGGTCGTCGACAGGCACCGCAAATCGCGCCACGCGGCGCAGGTCGTGGTCGAACAGGTTCACGATGACGCTGGCGGACTCGGTGACTGCCCAGCCAAGGCCAGTTGCCTGCGTAACATGCCGAATGCCGGGCAGCCACACCTGATTGATCAAGCGGGGTTGCATCGAAGCAGCATAGAGCCATTTCGACGAGGCCGTCGGGGTCGCCTGCCCGGATCGCGGCTATGAGCGGATCTGTCAGTCGTTGTTGAGGTGGGGTGACGAGGGTGCGTAGCCAGGGTTAGGGCAGCGCTGGTTCGGGATTCATGGCGCGGGCAAGTGCTCGTCGGCCTTCCACGGACCGGCCGTAGGCGATCAACGCTACGGCTTGGGCGAGAGCCTGACCCGGTCTTGTCGTCGCGGTTGCGTCCTTTGTCTCTGCCATCCACCCGGTCGGGGCGGTGATGCTAGCCGACTGAAGCCGCTGAGCGGACGCCGTGCCCTCGCTCAGCCGGAGGCGGAACCTCCTTGTTGGTACTCCGCCCACAACTCCTCCGCCTCCCGCGCCATGACCTGCGCATTGCGCGCCTTCTTCTTGCTGTAGCTCGGCGTGGCCCCGTGCCGTCGCGCCTGCCGTGCACCGAGACGGGGCAGATTCTCGAGCCGTGCCGCCTGATCCTCGAGCGCAAACGACAAAATCTTGAGATTGGCGGCCCGGTTGCCGGCGACCGCCTCGCGAGTGACTGCGACAGCTTCCTCGCCGAGCGCCAACGCCTCGATCGTGCGGCCTGCGTCGTCCAGCCGTACCGCCTGTCGCCTCAGCATCTCTGCGTGTCGCGACAGGATTGCGGGCCGGTTCGCCGCCGCGAACTCGCGCTGCAGTTCGAGGGTCTCCTCGCCAACGGCCAGGGCCTCGTCGAGCCGGCCGGACTCGGACAGCCCGTTAGCCAGGTTCGACAGCGACAGCGCCAGCTCGCGCAGGTGCCCGGCCCGGTTGTCAGCAACGAGCTCCCGGCGCATCTGCACAGCCTCTGTCGTGAGCGCGAGGCTGGCCTTTCGATCCTCGGTGACGGCTCCAAGGTTGCTCACCGCCTCGGCCAGCCTCGACAGGTAGGCACCCCGGTCGACAGCGGCCAGTTTGCGATACAGCTGAACCGCCTCATCGGTCGCGGCCACGGCCTCCGCTTCCCGGTCCATGTCGCTGAGCCGCCCGCCGTACGTGTCCAGGCACGAGGCGAGCAGCGGATGATGCACCTCGGGCTGGGCGGCGATCAGTTCACGACTCAGTTCGACCGCCTCCGCGGCCGCCGCCAGAGCCTCCGCCGGTCGTCGTACCCCCGCCAGGCAAACCGCCTGGTTCTTCAAGGCAATCACCAAGTAGACGAGACGCCGCGGCCGGCTGTGCGTCATCGACTCACGGAAATGCGCGACCGTCTCGGCGCCGACCTCGACCGCCTCCTCCCACCGCCCTGCCTCGTACAGCCGGTTGGCGTGGAGGCTCAAGACCCTCCCCAGGGCGTTGTGCATCTCCGAGCCGACCGGGTGATCCGCGGCCAGCCCGCGCTGCAGCTGTAGGGCGCGGTCGCTGACTTGCAGCGCCTCGGCGTGGTGACCGGTCGCCGCCAACGCCATCGCGTAGGGCTCGAGCAGCCGGGACAGCAGGACGTCAGGGTATGCGTCCATCAGCGCCATCGCCTCACGGCCGGCAGCCAGCGCCTCCGGCGCGCGGCCCGAAGTCATAAGCCGGCTGGTGAGCGCGCCAAGGGCCTCGGCGAGCTGCTCCTCGTGGCGGCGGTCGATGGTGTAAAGCTCCCGGGCCAGCCGGACCGCCTCCTCGGCACACTCCAGCGCCTCCGCCGGCCGCCCAGCGTCGGATAAGTAGTAGGACAGGTTGGTGCATGCCAATACGAGAGCGGGCAGAGCGGTGTCACGGTCCCGCGCTGCCAGGCCATGCAACATCTCCACAGCCCGGCGCCCCGTTTCCACCGCGTCGTCAAAACGGCCGGCGCGGAACAGATCCACCGCCTCATCGACGACCGCCCCTACCCGGCGCAGCGGTGCGTCCTCCCGCGCTCCCCGCCGCAGCCATCCGCGCCAACCCGCCAACGCCACACGGGCGAATATAAGCCCAACGATCAATACCCACGGGCTGGGCGTCGCGCCCCAGGTATCCGCTCATCGGCAAAGCCGCGAGCGCTTGCTACGTCCCGGAGGTCATATACGCGGCCAGGATGTATTTGGGGTGCCGGTCGAGGTTCTTGCGGGCCCGGTCATAACGCATCGTGGTCCGCGGGTCGGCGTGACGGGCGGCGATCTGCACGTCGCGGAGGCTGACGCCGGCGTCGAGCATCGTGGTCACGAACGTGTGGCGCAGCATGTGGGGATGCATCCTCGGCATCCGGATCCCCGCCGTGTGGGCCAGGTGCTTGAGCCGGCGGGTGGCGGCGTGCCGATCCATCCGCGCGCCGTGAGTGTTGCGCAGGATCGGCCCGCTGGTGCGCTCGCCGACGGCCCGGCCGATAGCTCGGGCCACCGCCGGCGGCAGCGGGACGAGGACGACCTTGCCGCCCTTGCCGTGTACGCGCAGAACCCGGTGGCCGTGCTCCTCGCCCAGGTCCCCGATATTCGCCCCGCAGGCTTCGAAGCTCCGCAGCTCGAGCAGGCACAGAAGGGCGACGAGGGCAAAGTCGTTCGGATTCGAGGACTGTCGGGCGGTGGTGATCAAGGCCTCGAACTGCAGGTGCCCCAGTCCGAGGGTCGGTGACTCGGCCGGCACCGTGGGCCGGCGAACGTAGTCGGCCGGCGAGTGCTCCAGGATGGCGTCGATGACGCAGATATAGAACCCGACCACCACCGACAGGCGCCGCGACACCGTCGAGGGCTGGTACCGGCGTACGTCCTGCAGCCAGCGGACGTACCGCTCGATGTCCACCCGAACCGCAGCCAACGGGTCAAGGCCGTGGTCGGTGCACCAGCGGAGGAAGACGCGCAGGTCGGACTCGGTATGGACGCGAGTCTGGCCACGGTAACGGCCCAAGAAGGCGGACACCGCGGCTCGCAGAACGAGTTGATCGGCAGACATGACACCGGAAGCGGAAGCAGGATAGGCAGCCGTACATCACCGTGCGTCACCACCGGTGATGAACGCCAGCACGCCGGGAGCGGCAGATCCGGATGCGCCGGAAGATCTGACCTGAGCCTCACCGAAGCTGATGTTGAGGCGGGGCAGTGCGCAGTCGGCGACGACGATCCGGATTGGGCGGCCGGCATGTGGCGCCGAGCGGCGGTGACCGCGGCGGCGTTGTGCACGGACGATGGCGCAAGGAGCGTTCAGGTGTCGGCCGTGCTCCCGTGGTGGATCCTCCGTGCCTCAGCCCGTTCCGTCGCCACGTGCCGATGGCTCCGGGATTCCGCTGTTCGGGCACGTGGCAAAGCAGCGTGACCGGCTCGCGCGGAACTGGGTCCAGGCCTGCGGCGGACGCGAGCCGACGTTTACCATCCTCGATTATGATCTCGACCGTGTGGCGGCTGCTCACCCGCCAGATCGACACCAACCTGGCGCAGGACGACGCCGTACTGCGCGAGGCGTGCATGGAGGCGCGGTACGGCTCCGACATCGGGCCGGCCCGGAAGGCTGTGGCTGCCACCCGGGGTGACTACGACCGCCGGGCGCGGTACGTTCGCGTGCTGGCCGAATCGACCGCTCGTGGGTTGGGATCCCGGGTCGACCGTACGACCGGCCGGGTCGACACCGAGGCCGCCTGGACCGACCGCTGGGCGGCGGGCTCACCCAGCAATCCGGATGCTCAGCTCGTACGTGCTCGGTCCCTGATGGCACGAGCCTGGGAGGTGCGCGGCGGAGACTGGGCCGCCACCGTCCGTCCAGAGCAGTGGGCTGAGTTCAACCGCCTGCTGCACCTGGCCAGACAGGTGAACGACCTGGCCATGCGGCTAGCACCTGAGGATCCCACACCGTGGGTGAACCGGCTGGACCTCATGATCGACCAGAGCGCGCCACGGGAGGACGTCGAGGAGACGTGGAGTGAGCTGACCCGACGGGACCCCTGGCATCGGGAGGGGCACATACAGAAGCTGACCTACCACTGCAGAAAGTGGAGTGGCTCGCACGAGGAGATGTTCGGCTTTGCCCGGTCGGTCGCCGCCGCAGCGCCTGCGGGCTCGCCGCTGCACGTGCTGCCGGTGCGCGCAGCCGCCGAGTGGGCGCTGTGGGAGCAGGAACGCGAGGCCCCGCGCAGCACTGCCGACGAGATCGGCCAGCGGTGGCGGCAGGACCCGGCCATGCAGTCCGATCTCGACGACGCGCTGTGGCGATGGTTCCACCAGCCGGCCACCCGCCACGCCGACTGGCTCAACGATGTGAACTACTTGGCGTACGGGCTGGCGCGCACTGGCCGCGACGCCGACGCCGCGCCGGTCTTCGCGTCGATCGGCCGGTACGTGACCAGCGTTCCGTGGTCCTGGTGGGGCGACGTGCGCGGCGATGCAGCCTTCATCCGAGCCCGCCGCCGCGCCCGCCACGCTGCCTGACCACCAGCCGGGTCTCAGAATCGCCGCGCATTAGCGGCGGCAGATCAGTACACCTGACTTCGTCGATGCCCAGCCACCGGTCAGGCAATGCGCCCGGCGGCCATCCGAACGCATTGACATCGACAGGGTTGCATGCCGTCCCTCTCCAGCCGGTGCCGTCGGCGGCGATCAGTTTCCTGATCAGAAGGGGGGTGCGTCCTCGCCCATCAACGCCAGCACGACGCCTCCCTTCCCGCGCTTGAGGCTCTGGACCACGACCTTGCCGGTGCTGCCGTCGGGCAGCTCCAACGTAAAGGTCTTCCCGACCGCGTTCTTGGGGCCATTGCCGGCGCTGTTGGCGGGTCGGAAGTCGCCTGCCCACGGCGGAATCCCACCCTTGCGGGCGGGCTCGACGAAGAGCGCGGCGGTGCCGGGGGTCCTGGTGCCGTCCGAGGAGAGAAGCACTGAGGCGCTGCGATAGGTAGCCATATACAGCAAGGCTATCCCGGACTGCGCTCGTTTGCGCCACGACAACTGCGCCGTGACACAAACGGCCACGGGGAGGGACCTTGATCTGCTCCCATCCCTTGGGTTGACCGTGCTGGCCGCGGCC
>NZ_JBUEGB010000106.1:0-14438 GCF_054963695.1 Micromonospora sp. RTBAU3-60
AGGTGGGCCGTGGACCAGGCCATCGCCTCCCGGGCGACCGTCATCTACGTCGAAGACCTGCGGTCCTTGGAAGCACGGGGCATGGGCGCCACCCTCAACGTCCAGCTGTCGCAGCAGGTGCGTGGGCAGATCGTCGACCGGATGCGGCACCTCGCCGCCGAGGCGGGTATCGCCGTCGTCACCGTCCCCGCGCGGAATACCTCGAAGCACTGCCCGCAGTGCCTAATGGGAGCTGCCGAGCGAGCCGTTGGCAGACTCGGCACCGGCAGCCGTGGGCGGGTGAGCACTCGCAGTGCCTGGACCTGTTGAGTCCTAGGGTCAGAACGTGCCCCCGCTCGTGGTCGGGAGAGGAACGGCTGATGGGGTGTCGTGCCCGCTGACGTTGCGTGAGCACTGGTCCATTAGGCCGCCGGGCTCTTCCGCGGGCTGCCGACGGTGTCCCTGTGGTGGAGCGGAGGCGGATGTGCTGTTTGTCGGTGACGACTGGGCAGAAGATCATCACGATGTGGAGGTGCAGGACGAGCACGGCCGGCCGTTGCGCTCCGCGCGGCTGCCCGAGGGTGTGGACGGTATGGCCCGTTTCCACGACCTCGTGGCCGGGTTCCTGCCTGAGGATGCCACGCCGGCGCAGGTGCTGGTGTGCATCGAGACCGATCGCGGGCCGTGGGTGCAGGCGCTGGTCGCGGCCGGCTATCAGGTGTACGGGGTCAACCCGAAGCAGGCCGCCCGGCACCGGGAGCTCGTGTCGATCTCCGGTGCCAAGAGCGACAAGGCCGACGCGCGTACCCTGGCGGACATGGTGCGGACCCGCCGGCACCAGCTGCGGCAGGTCGCCGCGGACTCTGACATCGCCGAGGCGGTCAAGGTCGTCGCCCGCGCACACCAGACGCTGATCTGGGAACGCACCCGGCACACGCTGCGGTTGCGGGCGGCGCTGCGGGAGTACTTCCCCGCCGCGCTGCAGGCCTACGAGGCGCTGACACTCACCGGCTCGGACGCCCTGGCGCTGCTGGCCAAGGCGCCGACCCCGGCCACAGCGGCCAAGCTCACCGTGGCGCAGATCAGTGCCGCGCTCAAACGAGCCCGCCGACGTGACATCGCAGCCAAAGCGGCAGCGATCCAGCAGGCACTGCGCACCGCGCACCTGGGCCAGCCCGAGATCGTCACCGGCGCGTACGCGGCAACCGTCCGCGCCACGGTGGCGATCCTGCAAACTCTCAACGCCGAGATCCGCACCATGGAAGGCCAGGTCGAGGCGCATTTTGGCCAGCACCCGGACGCTGAGGTCTACCTCAGCCAGCCCGGCATCGGCGCGATCCTCGGCGCCCGGGTGCTCGCCGAGTTCGGTGACGCTCCCGGCCGCTACACCGACGCCCGCTCCCGCAAGAACTACGCGGGCACCGCCCCCATCACCCGCCAGTCCGGCAAGACCAAGACGGTGCACGCCCGGTTCGTCCACAACGACCGGCTCGTCGACGCCCTACACATGCAGGCAGGCGTCGCGATCCTGCACGACACCGCCGTACGCGCGTACTACGACGAACTCCGCGCCCGCGACGTCAGCCACCCCGCCGCCCTACGCCAGATCGGCAACCGCCTCGTCGGCATCCTCCACGGCTGCCTCAAGACCCACACCCACTACGACCAGGCCACCGCCTGGTCACACCGAACCGTCGTACGCGCTGCTGCTTGACACCTCAGCTCCTGGGATGTCTGACCCCGCTACGGCACTGCAAGGCCCCCGACAAGCCCACGGTGGCGGGCTGGAAGTGGGCCGTCTGCCCCGACCAGTCCTGCCGCTGGCAGGGAGACCGCGACCAGGGCGCCTGGCGGCGCATCGCCGCCCGCGGCCTGACCCATCAGGCAAAGACCGTCATCGACAAGACCAGCGGGCACATGGTCATCCGCGCCGTGGTCGACAAGCTTGAAGCCTCCGCGGTCATCAAGAAGAGCCACCGGGGGGACCGGTCGAAGGCCGGTCCCACCCGGCGCAAGCCACCACGCCCCGCGCCCAGGCGACGCAGGGCACCCTCCCCCACCCGGCCCCACAGCCTGGCGGGAAAGCGTCCGGAGGGACACGCACCAACGGACCGGCTGAGGCTGCCCCGCGCAGCCCACCGACACCAGGGCGTGAACACGACCAGCACACCCACCACCGGCCACCAGCCACGCGGAGCCACGTTGGGCGCAGGATTCCACTTCCACGCCCACGCGACCCCACCACGGTGGGAAACGATCCCGGAAACACAACCCGACTCAGGATCACTAAGCTGATCAGGGACGCTGACGACCTCGTCCACCTGCTGCTGCTCCACCGGCCCGGCCAGCAACCCCCGCCTGCCGGGCGTATCGCTTGAACGCTCTTCCGGCAGCAGCAGAAGCGCCGGTGCGCGGTGACAGACGCCCAGACACTCCCCGCGGATGAGGACGCCGTTCCTGCTCTGATGTACCACATCGCGAAGAACATCCAAGAGGTCAGGGTGATCGACCTCCGTCGCCCTGGCTCCGGCACCAGCCCGCAGGGCGCGGCACCGGTGGCCGTCGCGGAGCGCTACCGTGACACCCGTGGAGTTCGAGGAGTCGCCGGTCACGGCATGCCCTCGGACGCCGGCATGGCCAGCAGCGCATGGTCACCTTGCCGCCAGACTGTCACCGCGGAACTGAAACCCGCTCGAGACGCGGCCTCGCGGTGCCACCGGACCGGCGCCACGAACTCCGCGCTGGTCAGCCCGGCCAGAGCGGCGGCGCGTCGGCGCAACAGCGACTCCAGCGCACGATGCCCGCCCAGCTGACGCCACCAGTCTGTCCACGGATCCTCACCACCGCCCTGCTGCCGCTGTCGCGATGGAGGTGGTGATTCGTCCGGGATGATGTCGGCCACCAGGAGCAGCCCGTGCGGGTGCCGCATCTGCTGCGCCTCGGGGCGTGCCAGTTTCGTAGGCGCTGCTCGGGTAGGTAGTGCACGGTCATGATGGCCAGCACCAGGTCGAACGGGCCACCAGCAAGCGACGTCCAGCCCGGCGAGGCGATGTCGGTGCAGACCGTGCGGGCACCGGTCGGCAGGGCCGCGTGGGCCAGTGCCAGCAGCACCGGATCGACGTCGAGCACGGTGACCTGTACGTCGGGCCAGCGGGCAAGGATGGCGTCGGCGGTGGCGCCCGGCCCGCCGCCGACATCGAGCACCCGCTGCGGCGGCCGACCGAGCAGCGCGTCGACCGCATCCAGCCCAGCTGTGACGAGTTCCTTCCGGCCCGGCTGGTAGTGGCGCATCATGGCTTCCCAGTCGCGCCGCCACCGGGTGACGTCCTGGGCGGCGAGGACGATCCGCATCGTCAGACCGGCACCGTGGTCGGTTCGGCATGGTCGTGGTCGTGCAGGTCGCCGAGATCCCATTCGGGGAACGGGTCGGACAATGCCCGCCACGCGTCCGCCCCGGCAGAGATCTCGGCGTCGGTAAGCAGGCAGCTCTCCAGCGCCGCGCGCAGGCCGTCGGCGTCCAGGCCGACGCCGATGAGGACGAGTTCCTGCTGCCGGTCGCCGAAGACCGGATGCCAGCGGGCTTCCAGCTCGGCCCGCTCGGCGGGATCCTCCGGCCATTCCCCGGAAACCGCGACCGGCACACCGACCGGATCACAGCGGCCGGACGGTCCGGCCTGCGACCACAGGGCCTGCACATCCGGCCGGGCGGCCAGCCACAGGAAGCCCTTGGAGCGCACGACGCCGAAGCGGTCAAGCCCGTCGGTGAGCAGATCCCACAGCCGCTGCGGGTGGAACGGTCGGTGGTCGCGGAACACGATGCTGGAGATGCCGTACTCCTCGGTCTCCGGCACATGCTCGCCGTTGAGTTCGGCCACCCAACCGGGCGCGGTCTCCGCGCGGTCGAGGTCGAACCGGCCCGTGTTCAGGATCTCCACCGGCGTCACCCGCCCGTGCACCGCCCGGATCTGCCGGGCCGCAGGGTTGAGGCGGGTCAGCAGCGCCTCCACCACGGCCAGGTCGTCCGCGTCGACCAGGTCGGTCTTGTTGACGACCAGCACGTCGGCAAACTCGATCTGGTCGACCAGCAGGTCGGCGATGCTCCGGTCGTCACCCTCGTACGCCGACAGCCCGCGCTGCTCCAGCGTTTCCCCCGCCTCGATGCGGGCCAACAGGCCGGCGGCGTCGACCACCGTGACGGTCGTGTCCAGGCGAGCCAGGTCGTCGAGCACCTGCCCGTCTTCCACGCCGAAGGCGAACGTGGCCGCCACCGGCATCGGCTCGGAGATCCCACTGGACTCGATCAGCAAGTAGTCGAAGCGACCCAGCCGCGCAAGCCGGACCACCTCGTCCAGCAGGTCGTCGCGCAGCGTGCAGCAGATACAGCCGTTGGTGAGCTCCACCAGCCGCTCCTCGGTCCGCGACAGCGCCCCACCGTCGCGGACCAACGCGGCGTCGATGTTGACCTCACTCATATCGTTGACGATCACCGCGACGCGCAGCCCGTCCCGGTTGGCGAGGACGTGGTTGAGCAGGCTGGTCTTGCCGGCCCCGAGGAAGCCGGACAGCACGGTCACCGGCAGGCGGCCGGTCACGGCTCCCCCACCACCTGGCGCCCCTTGTAGAGGCCGCAGTGCGCACAGGCCCGGTGCGGTACCACCAGCTCCTTGCGTGGGCATGGGCACGGGGTCAGCTGCGGAACCTGAGCCTTCCACTGCGCCCGGCGGTGCCGGGTGTTCGATCTCGACGTCTTCCGCTTCGGTACGGCCACAGCAGGTCTCCTTCACTTGTCGTCTGGCAGACCTGCAAACGATAACGGTTTTCGTTTAAGCCTTCCATGGCGGGTCACCCGGGATCGGCCTGCACGGACCCGCGAGCGAGCGCGGCAGGAGACGGCGCAGGCACCGCGGAGTCGAGCGGCCACTGGAGGCGCCGGTGCAATCGCCGCCTGGCTGGTGCGCCTGCAACGTCGGAACTACAGCAGGCCTGGCGCCCATCAATACCCCCTGTGCGGCCAGGGCCGCCGCGACGAGGCCGCCACGCAACCCGCAGCGGCCGGCTCGCCGGGATAGGCCATGGGCCAGCCGCCGCCGGGCCCGGAAAGCGTTGACCTCCCCGGCAACCGAGCGGCGATTTGCATCCGGCCTACAGCTTGACAACGGTTTTCATTTGCTGGAAGGCTACGGCCGACGGGAGGAGAGCTCATTGCTCGCCCCGCGCGATGGGCCGGCTGCGGCACCAGCCCCGGATCACGCTCGACCTGGGGTTGCTCGTGGTCACCCACGACCTGTCCGTGTCGCGGCGGCTCGTCGACGTCCACCACCAATTGCGACTGCTCGGGCAACGCGTCAACGCCGCGCTCGGCGCCCCGCCAGCCCTGCCACACAAGCCCTACTGAATGCGAGAAGGGAGTGGACCGATGAGCGCGGACTCGTACGCGGAATCCGGTGAGTTCATCGACGTGCTCAGCCACGACGCCTGGCGAGCCCTACGCACCCCGGTCACCGACGCACTGCGCGACGCCCGGCCCGACCAGGGCCCGATCGTGGACATCGGTGCCGGCAGCGGCCTCGGCACCCTGGTGGCCGCACGTGCGGTACCCGACGCCGAGGTGATCGCGGTCGAGCCGTCGCCAATCCTGCGCGCCGCGCTGCTCGCCCGAGTGGTCGGCGACGAGGACCTGCGACGGCGGGTCACCGTCCAAGCCACCGACGCCGACGGCATGACCCTGCCGGCGCGTCTTGGCGGCGTACTAGCGATGAACATGATCGGGCACCTGGCGCCGGACCGGCGCCGGCAGCTGTGGGCCGACCTGCGACCCCGCCTGGAGCCGTCCGCGCCACTGGTGGTCACCCTCCAGCCGCCATCAGAACCCATGACGGTGCCGGAAACCACCTTCGCGTCGGTGCCGATCGGCCGCCGCCACTACGAGGGCAGCGGCGGTGCCCGCCCAGCCGGCCCCGACTCGGTTATCTGGACCATGCGCTACCGAGTGATTGACGAGGACGGCGCCGTTGAGCGGGAGCTGGTCGCTGACTACCCGTGGTACGTCCTGTCCGCACAGACACTGCGACACGAGCTGGCCGCCGCCGGCTACGCCGTGACCACCGGGGACATGGACGTCATGGTGGCCACCCCTACGGCCTGATCCACGGCAGCCCGGGTTCAACGGCGGCCGCGACGGCCCTCGACAAACATGAAGACCATTGCCGCCATGACCGGGTCAGATGACTGGAACTGGTGGAACTTGGGCCGACTGGCGGAGGACCCGACTGGGCTACGTCAATTCGCCGCCCATGACCGCCTCCCCCACCCCGGCCACGTCTCGACCCTGAAACGGATCTGCTGACTGCACTATGCGCTCGCTCATTACTGTCCCCGTCGTCGTCCTGCTTGGCATCGCACCGCCGGCAGTCGCACCGGGACCGACGCCCACACCGTTACCGGCTGGCGACTCTCCTGCCCGTCGGGTGCCAACGGCAGCAACGTGGGGGGTGAGCCCGTCAAGCCCGAAGGGGCCCAACGGGCGTGCGGTATTCACGTACAAGCTCGATCCCGGTGCCAGGCTGACCGACTACGTCGCCGTCACGAACCACTCCGCGCGCCCAATCACCCTGCGCGTCTACGCCAGCGACGCCGTCACCACCCAGCAAGGTGGCTTCGACCTGTTGCCGGCGGCGCAGCAACCGGTCGACGTGGGCTCCTGGGTCAGCCTCACCGCCCGGACGCTGACCATCCCGTCAAGCTCCCGGGTCGACGTGCCGTTCACGGTGACCGTGCCGGTCAACGCCACCCCCGGGGATCACGTCGGCGGTGTCGTGGCCTCCCTCACGGCAACCGCAACCGACGCGCAGGGCAACCAGGTGGCGGTCGACCACCGGGTCGGCACCCGCATCTACCTGCGGGTCACCGGCGAGCTCCGGCCGGCGCTGGCCCTGGAAGACGTGCGGGTGCACCACCAAGGTTCAGGCAACCCGTTAGCCGGCGGTGCGATCACCGCCACGGCCACGGTCCGCAACACCGGAAACATCCGGCTCGCAGGCCGGCCGACGGTGGAAGCCGCAGGGCCGTTCGGCTTGAATACCGTGGCCGCGTCCGGCACGGAGCTGCCGGAGATCCTGCCCGGAGACGCGGTGCGGACCACCGTGCGGCTCACCCGGGTTACGCCACTGTTCCGGCTGAGCATCACCACTGCGGTCACCCCGAGCCCGGTCGACGGACAGGTCCTCGACCCGCCCCCGGACACCGTGTCCCACCGGGTGACCGTCTGGGCCGTGCCGTGGTCCCAGCTGCTGCTACTGCTCCTGATCGCCAGTGCGATCTGCGCCTTCGTGACGGTCCGCCACCGCCGACGTCGGCGGGCGGCCCGGGACCTGGAACGAGCCCTCGCCGCCGCCCGCGACCAAGGTCGCGCCGAGGCGACCACGACAACAGCCTCACCGACCGCACCGCCCCGAGGCGAAACGACCACCGGCGCCGGGCCACACGGAAACGGACAGGGTCCCGACGGCGCACCACCAGCGCCCGCGTCCACACCCAGGGTCGAGGCATGACCACGCGCGGCCCGGTTGGCCGCAACGTCCAGAGACGACGAGTCCAGGTAGGGAGAATGATGAGCACAGCACGTGTGCGTGCCGGTGGGGCCGGGTTCGCCCTGGCCGTACTGGCGCTGACCGCCGGTGCTGTACCGGCGGGCGCCGCCCCGGTGTCGGTCGACGCCGCCGGAGCGGATCTGGTGTCCGTGTCGGTCGTCGACAATGCGCTCACGCTGCGCATCCGCGACGCCGCACAGGCCGCTAGACAGTCGGTCGGGCATGACCCGGCCGACGTGACACTCGGCCCGGACGGCGGAGTGGCCGTACGGATACCGCAGAACAAGGCCTTCTCGTTTCTCGGTAACCCTGGCAAGGCCGTCTGGTCGCTCACACCAGGGGACACCGGTCTACCCACGCTCGACACCACGGGTGTGAAGCGTGGTGTGCTCCGGGGAGACGCCGTGCTGCTGTCGCTGACGGCGGTGGAGGGCCCCGGAAACTTCACCGCCTACACACTGTCCGGCCTGGGGGCGCCAAAGCCGCTACTCAGCGGGGTCGCGCGGGACGTCGCGCTGCCAGCCGCGACCCGCACTCCCGTGGTGTGGGCATTCGACGCGGCCGGGGACTATCAGCTGACCCTGGAAGCGTCGGCGACGTTGCCGACGGGGCGGATCGTCACCACCGAGGCGACCTACCGAATCACCGTCCCGCCCATCCAGCCGGGGCCGGCGGCGCCGCCACCCGCTCCAGCCGCTCCGGTCGAAGCGCCGTCCGCGCCGCAGGCGCTCGCCAAGAAGATCACCGGCGCCCCCCAGGCCGCGACGCCGTCGACCTCGTCACCTGCGGCCGCAAACGCGGCCAAGGCCAAATCGGCGACCAGCGGTTCACGCCGAGTGATCTCCGATGGGCACGTCGACATGGGGCCCCAACTGTCCGGTGGCGACTTGCGGATCCGCGTCCGGGACGACACCGCCACCCCACCAGTGTGGCGAGAACTCGCCGACGTGGTCCTGCACGTCAAGGACAACGCCAAGACCGCGGTGCCGGCCGGGGCGGACTTCCTCGGCAAACCGGGAGAGACGATCTGGTTGCTGCCCCAGGCGCAGCAGGCCGGGATTGTGTGGCCGGGCTGGAACACCCAGCACGAGTCGGTCGTCACTGGCACCCGGGGCAACGTGACCTGGACCCTCGCCGGCGTCGACGGTCCAGGACGGTTCACGCTCTTCCTGACCGGATCGTTCGGCAACGCCAACGTCCTGTTCGACTCGGCCAAGAGCCTGCCACAGCGGCTGGCAATCCCACCGAACACGCACGCCCACGGCAACTGGGCCTTCAGCAAGCCGGGCCTGTACCGCCTTGCCGTGCGGATGAGCGCCACGACCACCGCCGGCCGGACGGTCACCGACAGCAAGACGCTGACCATCGCGGTGGGCGACAACACCGACCCCGGCTCCGGCTTCGGCGGCGGATCCGGCACCGGTGGTGTCGGCAACTCCGGTGGTGACGGCGGTTCCTCCGGCGCCGGCCGGTTGCCCCGTACCGGAGAGTCCTGGGTCATCCCGGTCACCGCTGGTGGGCTCCTGCTCGTGCTGGTCGGAGCGCTGCTGCGGTTCGCCGGTCGTCGTCGCCGCGGCGCGGCGGCGGCACCCGCCGGACCCACCCCCTAGCGCGGGGAGAGGAGGATGCAGGTGTCCGCTGTCGGTTCCGCCGCTCCCCGCGCCCGTCCGCGGCGAACCGGCCCGTGGCCGCGGCTTCTGGTGTTGCCACTGCTGATCGGGGTGCTGGCCGGTTGCCGCGCCGGGGTGGCGTTGAGCGCGCACGACGAGCGGGTCCAGGTCATCACGACCACCGGGATCCTGCGGGACCTGGCGAGCCGGGTCGGCGGCGATCGGGTACGGGTCAGCTCGCTGGTGCCGGACGGGGCCGATCCGCACAGTTACGAGCCGTCGCTACGGGACGTGCGCAACGTCGTGTACGCCGATGTCGCGTTCAGCAACTATCTGCTGCTGGAGGAGCAGGCCGTCATCAAGGCGCTGGACGCGAACCTGCGCGACGGCGTGCCGAACATCTCTCTGGCCGAGGGGGCGGTGAAGTACGCGGCGGAGATCATCCCCCTGGTCGAGGACGTCTCGTTGGACACCATCTGGCTGGGCATGCGGGTCCGCGGCACCGGCTCGGCGCACGGCGCGAACCGCTCCTCCGACGTTCTGCTCAGCGCCACCGCCGCGCACGGCCCGGGTGACATGGTCGCCTACCTGACCGAGTCGTTCGGCAATCCGTCGTTCTACGTCGACTCCGCCGACGGGTTCGAGCCCGCCAACGGCTACCGGGACGACACGGCCCGCCTGCCCCCGGACGCGCACACCCACATGAGCTGGGCGTTCACCAAGCCGGGCATCTATCGGCTGACGATGCGGGCGCAACTCGCGGTCACCCCGCAGGCGGCACCGGTCCCGCTCGGCGAGCAGGCGTTCACCTTCGCCGTCGGGGTGGATCCGCACTCGGTACCGGGCATGCCGGGCGCGGCGGTGCTGAACTCTGGACACGCCGACCTCACCGCGGACATCGACCAGGGGCGGCTGTACGTGTTCGCCGATCCGGAGGGCAGCGGCGAGGCGAACCAGCGGGTGTACGACCCGGCCCACACGGTGATCGAGGTGCCGAGCAAGGCGCTGCTGGAGGTGCCCGGCGACCGCAGGTTCCGGTTCCTCGGCCGGCCCGGCACGCGGGTGTACCAGTTGCCGCAGGCGGTGCTCGGCAAGCACGTGCACGGGGAGATCGACCCGCACCTGTGGCAGAACGTGCGCAATGCGATCTCCTACGTGGAGCTGATCCGAGACACGTTGATCGGGGTGGACCCGCCGGGCGCGGCAACGTACCGGGCCAACGCCTCGGCCTACGTGCGGGAACTTGAGCAGCTGGACGGCTACGTCCGGGACACCATCGCTCAGATACCGCCGTCGCGGCGGCACCTGGTCACCACGCACGACGCGTTCGGTTACCTGGGCCAGGCGTACGGGGTTCAAATTTCCGGGTTCGTCACCCCGAACCCGGCCACCGAGCCGAGCCTCGCCGACCGGCGCCGGCTCACCGAGACGATCCGCAACCTCGACATCCCCGCCGTGTTCCTGGAACCGAACCTGGCGGCCCGCTCCACCACCCTGGGCGAGGTGGCCCGGGAAGAACGGCTGCGGGTCTGCTCGATCTACGGCGACACCTTCGACGGAAACGTCACCAACTACGTGGACATGATGCGGTTCAACGCCCAGTCGCTGCGCGATTGCCTGACCGGGGCGGATCGAGGGAGGGACAAGTGACGGCACGACGGGCGCGTTCACGCGCGGTGCGGACGGCGACGGCGATCAGCCGATGGGCGGTCACGACCCTGGTCGCGGTGGTGGCGACGCAGACGCCCGCCGTGGCTGGGCAACCAGCGCCGAGCCCGGGTCAGTCGATCGCGGCGGACCAGCCCATCGCCGCCGGCCGGGCCGTGCTCGACGCCGGGCACGTGGACATCGGCCCCCGCTACGTCGACGGCCAGTGGACCCTGCTCATCCACGACGGCACACAGCAGCGGCCGGTGTGGCGCAGCCCCGACGAGACCGTGCTACGCGTCTCCGACGCCGCGCTGCAGCCCGTTCCCGACGATCCCGCATACGCCTTCCTCGGCATCGACGCGGGCAAGCGGGTCCACGTGGTGCCGCAGGTGCAGAACCAGGACGTGGTCTGGATCGGCTGGAACACCCAGGACCCCCAGGTGATGCAAACCATCGACCGCGGCGCCACGCTGAACCTGCTCGGCGTACGCGGACCGGGCACGCTGACCACGTTCCTCCAAGCGGGCAACTTCGCCGCGCCGCAGGTGTTGTGGCGCTCCGCCGAGCCGGCGGCCCAGCCGTTCTGGGTCGAGGTCAACACCCACACCCACGCCAACTGGGTCTTCTCCACTCCCGGCGTCTACCTCGTCACCGTGCAGGTGTCGGCCGACCTGATCAGCGGCGAGAAGGTCTCCGCCACCCGGACGCTGCGCTTCGCAGTCGGCGACACGACCAGCACCGACGAAGCCTTCGCGGCTGCTGTGGACCGCGACCCCATGCCGGTTGGCGAGGCGGCAGCCGGCGGGTCCCGCGACGCCGCTGACGCACCAGCCGACATCTCGCCGTTGCCGCTGGTCGTCGTGCTGGCGGGTGCCGCGCTCCTGCTCACCGCCGGCCTGGTCCTGGTCCTGCTGCGCGGGCGCGGCGCGAAGCGCCGAGCCGAACGGGAGCGCGCCACGTCGCCGTCGGAGGGTCAGCCGTGAGAGCGCTGGACATCGAACACCTGGACGTGGACCTCGGCGACCGGCCGGTGCTGCGCGACGTGCGGCTGCACCTCGACCGCGGGGAACTGGTAGGGCTGCTCGGCCCCAACGGAGCCGGGAAGACCACCCTGCTGCGCGCCATCCTGGCGCTGGTTCGTACCAGGGGCGGCCGGGTCCTGGTGGAGGGCAAAACGTCCCGGCCCGGACGCTCGGCGATCGGGTACGTCCCGCAGCGCCACGAGTTCACCTGGGACTTCCCGATATCGGTGGAGCAGGTCGTGCTGAGCGGCCGGACCGGTCGGATCGGCCTGCTCCGGCGGCCCGGCGTGGCCGACTGGCGGGCGGTCGGCGACGCGCTGGACCGGGTACGCCTGTCCGCGCTGCGCGGCCGGCCCGTCGCCGAACTCTCCGGAGGGCAACGTCAGCGCGTCCTGGTCGCGCGGGCCCTCGCGCTGGCGCCGAGCATCCTGCTGCTCGACGAGCCGTTCACCGGACTGGACATGCCCACCCAGGAACTGCTGGGCGACCTGTTCGCCAGCCTCGCCCGGGAGGGTCATGCGGTGCTGATGACCACCCACGACCTGGTCGCGGCGATGGAATCCTGCACCCGGCTGGTCCTGCTCAACAGCCAAGTCATCGCCGACGGACGGCCCGACCAGCTCCAGGACGTCGAGGTGTGGATGCGCACCTTCGGGGTCAGCGAGACCTCCCCGCTCCTCAAACTCGTAAAGGCCGGCTAGTGTCCATCACCGACTTCCTCACCGACCTGCTCAACCCCGACCTCGCGTTCCTGCCCAAGGCACTGGCAATCGCAGTCATGTCCAGCATCGTCTGCGGCGTGGTCGGCTGCTACGTCGTCCTGCGCGGAATGGCCTTCATCGGCGACGCCGTCGCTCACGCCGTCTTCCCCGGCCTCGCCATCGCCTTCGTCCTCCAGGGCAGCCTGGTACTCGGCGGCGCCGTCGCCGGCGTCGCCACCGCACTGCTGATCGCGATCTTCTCCCAGAACCGGCGAGTCAAGGAAGACTCACTGATCGGCGTCTTCCTGGTCGCCACGTTCGCCCTCGGCATCGTGATCATCTCGCAAGCGCCCGGATACTCCGGCTCGCTGCAACAGTTCCTGTTCGGCTCGATCACCGGCATCCCGGACCGCGACCTCTACCTGGTGGGAATCACCGGCCTGATCATCCTCGGGCTGGTGCTCGCGCTGCACAAGGAGTTCGTCGCGGTCTGCCTGGACCGCGAAATGGCACGCTCGATGGGCCTGCCCGTCTTCTGGCTCGACATCGTCCTCTACGTCCTGGTGACCCTGGCCGTGGTGATCTCCCTACAGACCATCGGCAACATCCTCGTCCTGGCCCTGCTGATCACCCCCTCCGCGGCAGCCCGCCTGCTCACCGACCGACTCGGCGTGATGATGCTGCTCGCCCCGACGATCGGCGGCACCTCCGCGCTCGTCGGGCTGTACCTGTCGTGGAGCTATGACACCCCGGTCGGCGGCACCATCGTCCTGGTCGCCACCGCTATTTTCCTCGCCGCCTGGTTGTTCGCCCCACGGCATGGACTGCTCGCCAAACACTGGCGACGCACGCGACCTTCCGGCGAGGCAGAACCCCTCACCGGCCCGGCCACCGCAACCGGGCTCATTTCGCCAACGCGCTGATCCGTCCCGAGCTGCCCGCCTCTAGAGGGCCGCCGCCGTGATCGTGGTTGCCGGTTCGGCTCCGTCAACGCCTCGATCGGCGACGACCCGCGGCGCAGTCTGCGCATGCCGCTTCGGCAAGCCATCCATGTCATCAATATTGGTGGTCCGCCGAGTGGGTGCCAAGCGTCTCTGATCAGCTTAGTGATCCTGAGTCGGATTGAGTTTCCGGGATCGTTTCCCACCGTGGTGGGGACGCGTGGGCGTGGAAGTGGAATCCTGCGCCCAGGGCGGCTCCGCGTGGCTGGTGGCCGGTGGTGGGTGTGCTGGTCGTGTTCACGTCCTGGTGTCGGTGGGCTGCGCGGGGCAGCCTCCGGTCCGTTGGTGCGTGTCCCTCCGGACGCTTTCCCGCTCGGTTGTGGGGCCGGGTGGGGGAGGGTGCCCTGCGTCGCCTGGGCGCGGGGCGTGGTGGCTTATGCCGGGTGGGGCCGGTCTTCGACCGATCCTTGCGGCTGGTCTTCGTGGTCGGGGTGACGACGGCTGTGGCTTCGAGTTTGTCGACCACGGCGCGGATGACCATGTGCCCGCTGGTCTTGTCGATGACGGTCTTGGCCTGATGGGTCAGGCCGCGGGCGGCGATCCGCCGCCATGCCCCGTGGTCGCGGTCTCCCTGCCACCGGCAGGACTGGTTGGGACAGACAGCCCACTTCCAGCCCGCCACCGTCGGCTTGTCGGCGGCCTTGCGATGCCGTAGCGGGGTCAAGCACTGCGGGCAGTGCTTCGAGGTGTTCCGGGCAGGCGTGGTGACGACGGCGATACCCTGTTCGGCGGCGAGGTGCCGCATCCGGTCGACGATCTGCCCGCGCACCTGCTGCGACAGGCGCGTGTTGAGGGTGGCGCCCATGCCCCGTGCTTCCAACGACCGCAGATCTTCGACGTAGATGACGGTCGCTCGGGAGGCGATCGCCTGGTCCACGGCCCAGCG
>NZ_JBUEGB010000107.1:0-14345 GCF_054963695.1 Micromonospora sp. RTBAU3-60
CCTCCGTCGTGAACTGCGGGTACGCGTTCAGCTTCGCCTCCCAGGCCCGCCAGTCATAGCCGGTGCGCCACCACTCGACCAACTGCTTGACGTAACCCACAGGGACGCCGTACTCCCAACCGGGCGGCACCGCGCCGGCCGGCGCCGACTCGCCCCCGGGCAGTTCCTCCGCCCACCGGGTCCGGGCCAGCCGCTGCTGGAGATCGTCGAGGTCGGCCTGGGGGATGTCGATGCGGAACGGGGCGATCGTGCTGTCGTTCGTCATGGTCATCAGCGTAGGAACGAATTAGGCAAGTTCCGTTCCTAATGCCCTGGCAGACTCCGAAGAATGTTGGAAACCTCGGCGCGGCTGCTGCGCCTGCTCTCGCTACTCCAGACGCCCCGCGAGTGGACCGGCACCGAACTGGCCGAGCGGCTGTCGGTCAGCACCCGCACCATTCGCAACGACGTGGAACGCCTGCGAAACCTCGGCTACCCGGTGCACGGCAGCCGAGGCGCGGTAGGCGGCTACCGACTCGGCGCCGGGGCCGCACTGCCGCCCCTGCTGCTCGACGACGAGGAGGCGGTCGCGGTGGCGATCGGGCTCCGCACCGCCGCCGGGGGCACGATCACCGGAGTCGAGGAGACCTCGCTGCGCGCACTGGCCAAACTGGAGCAGGTGCTGCCGGCCCGACTCCGGCGCCGTGTCAACGCCCTCCAGCGGTACGCCGTCGCAGTGCCCCGAGACGACCTGGGCCCGCGGGTGGACGCCGACACGCTGAGCGCCCTCGCCGCCGCCTGCCGGGACCACGAGCGCCTGCGATTCGACTACCGAAGCCACGACGGCTCCGAGAGCCGGCGCGAGGTGGAACCGTACCGGCTGGTCAACTGGGGACGCCGGTGGTACCTCGTCGGGTTCGACGTCGAGCGGACCGACTGGCGGACGTTCCGGGTGGACCGGCTCCACCCACGCACCCCAACAGGTCCCCGATTCACCCCCCGAGATCTCCCCGAGGAAGCCGTCGACCAAGTACGCCGGGGCGTGTCGTCGGCCGCCTGGCGGTACCAGGCCCAAGTCGTCGTGCACGCACCGGCCGAACAGCTCGCCGAGCGGATCAACGCCGCCATCGGCACCATCACGCCGATCGACGACACCCGCTGCCGGCTGGACACCGGCGCGGACAGCATCGAGGCGCTCGCCGTTCACCTCGGCCTGCTCGGCGTCGACTTCACCGTGACCGAACCCGCGGAGCTCGTCGAACTCGTGCGTGCACTCGCCGGCCGTTACCACCGCGCCACCGAGCCACGGCCGCAGGAGACCTAGGCCATCATCGCCGAACCCGAAGCCGCCTAACCCGTCCACACGAACCCGGCTCCGCTGCGCTGCGCCGGGTGCTGCCGCCTGCCCAGGCACCACTGGATTTTCGGGTCTGACCGTCGAGTGCCAGCGCCTGCATGTTGCATTCGCGGGAACGTCCGGTTTCTCCCGTTCCTGTGGGGGCGGATTGTGCTCGTACAGGTCATTTCCGTTGACGCGGTACGCCGGTCGCTGTCGGTCCCGGGTACTACGATCCGGCGATGGCCACCTACACGGGACCCGACGACCTGAGCGGCGCCGAATTCATCTCGACGAACTTCGCGGGCAGCGTGTTCCGCGAGGTGGATCTGAGCGGTACCCGGATCAGGGGTGCCCTGCTCAACGGCGCCGACATCGACGGGGTCATCGACGGGCTGCGGGTCAACGGCGTCGAGGTGGCACCGCTGATCGAGGCCGAGTTGGACCGGACGTACCCGGAGCGCACGAAGTTGCGCCCGTCCACACCGGACGGTATGCGTACCGCGTGGGAAACCGTGGAGGCGCTCTGGGCGCCGACAATGGCGCGGGCGGAGTTGCTGCCGGAGGAGGATCTGCACCGGTCGGTCGACGGGGAGTGGTCGTTCGTCCAGACACTGCGGCATCTGGTGATGGCGACCGACCTGTGGTTCGGTCAGGCGGTACTGGGTCGGGAACGGCCGTACCACCCGCTCGGGTTGCCGGCGACGTTCATCACGAACGGTGCGGACCTCGGCATCGACATGGGTGCCGATCCGAGCTTCGCCGAGGTGGTGGCGGTCCGGGCCGGCCGCATGACCGAGGTACGGGAGTTCCTCGCCACCGTCACCCAGGAGGACCTGGACCGGGTACGCGAGCCGAACGCCCCGCCCGGCTGGCCGTCGCCCGGCCCTCGCGCCGCATCGGCGTGCCTGCGGGTCATCTTCAACGAGGAGTGGGCACACCACAGCTTCGCCGTCCGCGATCTCGACGCGTTTGGATGACCAGACGTCGCGCTGTTGAGTCATCGGATTTGCGGCGTGGAAACCCGGTCGTTTACGGCCGGGAGGAAACGCCGCTTCCTCCCTTCGGTGATCGTCTTACGTGGACGGTTGGTAGGGTGTGGGGCGTGGGTGGGGTGGTGAAGCGGGCGTACAAGTACCGCTTCTATCCGTCTCCTGAGCAGGCCGCACAGTTGAACCGGACGTTCGGGTGTGTGCGTCTGGTGTACAACCGGGCGTTGGAGGCCCGTACCCGGGCGTGGGCGGTTGACCGCCGGCGCACCGCGTACGTGCAGTCGTCGGGGTGGCTGACGGAGTGGAAACGCACCGATGACCTGGCGTTCTTGAACGAGGTGTCGTCGGTGCCGTTGCAGCAGACGTTGCGGCATTTGCAGGCCGGGTTCGTGGCGTTCTGGGACAAGCGGGCCCGGTACCCGAGGTTCAAGTCCAATCGCAAATCTAGGGCGTCGGCGGAATACACCCGCTCCGCTTTCCGCTGGCGTGACGGTCAGCTCACCCTGGCCAAGATGAGCATCCCGCTGGACATCGTGTGGTCGCGGCCCCTGCCCGAAGGGGCGGAACCCTCCACGGTCATCGTCTCGCGGGACGCTGCCGGCCGCTGGTTCGTATCCATCCTGGTCGAGGACCCGACCGTGAAGCCGCTGCCGCCCGTTGCGGCCGTGGTTGGTGTGGATGTGGGTATCACCAGTCTGCTCACCCTGTCGCGCCCGATCAGCGGGGTGAGCGATGAGCAGGGCAAGGTGGCCAATCCGCGGTACGGGCAGGCTGACCGGCGGAAGCTGGCCAAGGCCCAGCGGAACCTGGCCCGCAAACAGGACGGCTCCCACAACCGGGCGAAGGCCCGCCTGAAGGTGGCCCGGATCCATGCCCGGATCGCCGATCGGCATCGGGATCACCTGCACAAGCTGACTACTCGACTCGTCCGTGAGACCCAAACGGTCGCGATCGAAGACCTCAGCGTGCGGAACATGCTCCGCAACCGGCGTCTGGCCCGTGTCATCTCCGATGCGGGCTGGGGTCAGTTCCGCAGCATGTTGGAGTACAAAGCCGACTGGTATGGGCGTGAGGTTATTCCCGTGGACCGGTGGTTGCCGTCGTCCAAAACCTGCTCGGGGTGCGGGCGGATCAACACCGCGCTCGCCCTCAACGAGCACTCCTGGACGTGCCCTGGTTGCGGGGTCGTGCACGACCGGGACATCAACGCTGCTAAGAACATCCTCGCCGCCGGGCTGGCGGAGAGGTAAAACGCCTGCGGAGCTGACGTAAGACCTCAAGGGAAAATCCTCCCGGAAAGGCAGCCGGCGATGAAACAGGAAACCCCACGGGCGACCGTGGGAATCCCGGTCCCTTCAGGGCCGGGAGGATGTCAAGGTCACTACAACTAGTGCGCCGGGGAGGGGGCCTCCGGGGGACGGCCGGCGGCGCGGTGGGCGTCGGCGAGGGCGACGGCGAGCAGTACGAGCCCGGCGACGACCGGAGCAACGAGCGGCGGGGCGAAGTCCAGGGGGATGGCGGCGGCTGCCAGGGCGGCGATGGCGACGACGCGGCGGAGCGAGAGCCGGTTGAACACGATGCGTTCCAGACGGATGCGGCCGTAGAGGAACAGTGCCGGGCCGCCGAGGCTCGTGATGAGCCACGCGGGTCCAGGCAGGCTTGCCGGGTGTTTCAGCACGGCCTCGAAGCCGACGGCGGTGGCAACGATGCCGAGCACCATGAGGACGTGGGCGGTGCCGGTGGCGCGGCCGGCGGCGTCCCTGTCCCGCGCGGTGGCGAGGGCTTCGGCGAGGACCTGTCCGGAGCGGTAGAAGTAGATGCGCCAGAGCAGCACTGTCGACAGGAACGCCACCACCAGCAGCGCGGAGGTGGCCAGGGTGATCGGCTGGCTGGTGAACGTGGTGCCGACAGCGAGCACGGTTTCCCCGAGGGCGATCATCAGGAACTGTTGGTAGCGCTCGGGCAGGTGGTGTTTGCTGTCCGTGGCCCACGCACTGACCGGCGGTTCGGGCTTCCCAGGTGCCGGCCAGCGTAGCTGCGCGGCGACGATGTCCACGGTCACGGCGGCTCCCCACAGGGCGGCCCGGGCGCCGCCGCTGACGGCGGCGCCGGCGAAGAAGATCCCCGCCGAGACCACGTTCCAGGGCAGCGACCGGCGGTAGAGCTGTTGCAGAGGGTGTCCGCGCAGCGCGGGCATCAGGATGAGGGGCCGGCCCAACTGCAGGATGACGTACGGCAGTACGAACGCCAACCCGCGGCCGATGAACGCGGACGGCAGGGCCGACGACATGATCAGCAGCCCGAAGGCGCTGGCCAGCACGATGTACTGGATCTTGCGGCGGCGCGGGTCGAACCAGCTGGTGATGTGCGCGGTCGTGATCCACAACCAGATCAGCGGCAGCGACAGCACGAGCATGTAGGCCATCGCCCGCCAACGGGCGACGACGTCTTCGTTGACGATGTCCCGCGCGACCCGGTTGACCACCCCGGCCAGGGCGAACACCAACACCAGGTCGACGAACAGTTCCAGGAAGTTGGCCTGCCGCACGTCCTCACGGCGTTGCAACAGGTCCGGACCCTGTCCGCCGCCCTCCCGACCGCCCATACCGCTCATAATCGCCCGGCCCAACCCGCGCTCACGGAGGGTTGAACGTCCTACACTCGGAGGGAAACCACGGACGCGTACCTCACTCGCGTGTTCGCGCGCTTGCGCTGATGTGCCGCGTCGAGGTCCCGGCCACTCCCCTATCAAGCAAGCGCTTGGTATTCTCTGCCGACGGGGATGGGGAGGGGCCACATGACCGTTCGGCATGAGCGGCACGGCCAGGTCGTGGTGTTCACCATCGACCGGCCGCGGGTGCGGAACTGCCTCGACCACGCCACCCTGTCGGCGTTGACCGCCGGCCTGACCGCGGCGGCCACCGACCCGGAAATACGGGCGGTGGTGCTCACCGCCACCGGCGAGCGGGCGTTCAGCGCCGGGCTCGATCTGAAGGCGGTGGCTGGGGCCGGGATGCCCGACCCGGCGACCAGCCCGCTGCACCTGCTCCGCGACGGCTACCCGCTGCCGGTGATCGCCGCGGTCAACGGAGCGGCGATCGGCGGCGGCTTCGAGCTGGCACTCGCCTGCGACCTCCGGGTGGCCGCCGAGCACGCGTATTTCGCGCTGCCGGAGGTCTCACTCGGCATCGCCGCCACCGAAGGCGGGACCGAACTCCCGCAGCGCGTCCCGCTGGCGGTGGCGCTGGAGATCGGGTTGGCCGGCGAGCCGCTCGGCGCGGCACGCGCGTACGAACTGGGCCTGGTCAACCGCGTGGTGCCCGCGGCCGAGCTGCTGCCGGCGGCGCTCGCCTTGGCCGAGCGGGTCGCCGGGCACTCGCCGGCGGCCGTCCGCACCACCAAGGATCTGATGTACCGGTCCCTCTCGATGGATCCGGCCCCGCTGCGTGCCCGCAACCGCGCTGCCACCGTGGCCCTGCTCGCCGGACCCGATGCGGCCGAGGGGATGGCGGCCTTCGTCGAGAAGCGCGCACCACGATGGGCCGCGCCGGCACCGGGCGGGCCGGCCCCGGACGCGGCGCCGGGTGAGCGGTGAGGTACGTCACGACACAGCCCAGCAGTAACCAATCAAGCGCTTGGTAAGCTCCGGCGGGGAGTTGGGCGAGACGCACCCGCCGTACGGCCGCGGATCGGAGGACAGGCAGCATGACGGAGGCCTACATCGTCGAGGCGGTCCGCACGCCGGTGACCCGGCGCCGTGGCGCCCTGGCCGGGATGCATCCCGCGGATCTGGGCGCCCACGTGATCTCCGGACTGATGTCGCGCAGCGGGGTGGATCCCGCCGCCGTGGACGACGTCGTGTTCGGCTGCGTGGACACCCTCGGCCCGCAGGCCGGGGACATCGCCCGCACCGCGTGGCTCGCCGCCGGCCTGCCGGACCACGTCCCCGGGGTTACGGTCGACCGGCAGTGTGGCTCGTCCCAACAGGCGGTGCACTTCGCCGCCCAGGCGGTGCTCAGCGGCACCGCCGACATCGTCGTTGCCGGGGGCGTGCAGAACATGAGCGCGATCCCCATCTCGGCGGCGATGACCACGGGCGCGCAGTTCGGCTTCCCGGATCCGTTCTCCGGCTCGTCCGGATGGCGCCGCCGCTACGGCGACCAGCCGGTCTCGCAGTTCCGCTCGGCAGAGATGATCGCGCAGAAGTGGGGCGCGAGCAGATCGGAGATGGAGGCGTTCGCGCTCCGCAGCCACCGGCGCGCGCTGGCCGCAATCGCCGAGGGCCGGTTCGACCGCGAACTCCTTCCGCTCGACGAGGCCACGGTCGATACCTGCCCCCGGGCGGACACCTCGCTGGACAAGATGGCCAACCTGCAGCCGCTCGAACCAGGCGGGAGCATCACCGCCGCGGTCGCGAGCCAGATCTGCGACGGTGCCGCCGCCTTGCTGGTGATGTCCGAGCGGGCGGTCCGGGAGCACGGGGTCAGCCCGCGCGCCCGGATCCACCACATGTCGGTACGCGGTGCCGACCCGGTCTGGATGCTGACCGCTCCCATCCCGGCCACGGCCCACGCGCTGGCCCGCACCGGCCTGTCGATCGCGGACATCGACCTGTTCGAGGTCAACGAGGCGTTCGCCTCGGTGGTGCTCGCCTGGATCAAGGAAACCGGCGCGGACCCGGAACGGGTCAACGTCAACGGCGGAGCGATCGCGCTGGGGCACCCGCTGGGCGCGACCGGCGCACGGCTGATGACCACCCTGCTGCACGAGCTCGAGCGCACCGGTGGCCGGTACGGCCTGCAGACGATGTGCGAGGGCGGCGGCCAGGCGAACGTCACGATCATCGAGAGGCTCTGATGGATCCGGACCTGACCGGCAAGGCCGTGATCGTCACCGGCGGCACCCGCGGCATCGGCGCGGAGATCGCCCGCCGGTATCTCGAGGCCGGTGCGCAGGTGCTGGTCTGCGGCCGTACGGTCGTGGACGAACTGCCGGCCGGCGGCGGGCGCGGCGCGGAGTTCGTCCAGGCCGACATCCGGCAGCCCGAGCAGGCCGCGGCGGTGGTCGACGCCGCGGTCGCGCGGTTCGGCCGGCTCGACATCCTGGTCAACAACGCCGGCGGCTCGCCCATGGCCGACGCGGCAACCGCCTCCCCTCGGTTCATCAGCTCGGTCGTCTCGCTGAATCTGCTGGCTCCCTTCTTCCTCGCGCAGCCCGCCAACGCGGTCATGCAGCGGCAACCCGAGGGCGGGCTGATCCTCAACATCGGCAGCGTCGCGGGGCGCGACCCGGCGCCGGGCACCGCGGCGTACTCGGCGGCCAAGGCCGGGCTGAGCACCCTGACCCGAGCCCTGGCGCTGGAGTTCGGCCCCCGGGTGCGGGTCAATCAGGTCACCGTTGGCCTGGTGCGGACCGAGCTGGCGCACCTGCACTACGGCGACGAGGAAGGGGTGCAGGCGGTCGCGGCGACGATTCCGCTGGGGCGGATGGCGGCCCCGGCCGATGTCGCCGCCGCCTGCCTGCTCCTCAGCTCACCGCTCGCCGACTACGTGAACGGCACGGAGCTGCTGGTCGACGGCGGCGGCGAGATACCGGCCCGGTTCCTCGCCGCACGGCCCACCGCCAGTTAAGCCGAGTGTTCCGCGCGCTGCGGCACCCACCGTTCCGCATGCTGTGGGCGGTGGTCATCCTCGGGCAGCTCGGGTACTGGATCTCGTCGGTCGCGTTCCAGTGGGAGGTGGCCCACCGGACCGGGAACGACCCGCTGGCCCTGGGTCTGCTCTACTTCTGCAGCTTCGCGCCGTACCTGCTCTTCTCGCTGCCCGCCGGCATGCTCACGGACAGCATGGACCGGCGGTGGCCGGGTGAACGCGGACGGGTCGAGAGGGGTGTCAGCGTAGCCGGCGGGTCAGCGGGAGCCCGGGGGTCAACGCGATGCGCGCCGCCAGCTTCGCAGCGTCAACTCCGGACGCCTTTGCGGTGGCCGCCGTGTCGGGTACCGGCTGCGGGAGCGGTGCGCAGGTCGCGTCCGGGCCGCTGCCCCGCTTGCGTGCGGGCAGCGCACCGGTGGCCAGGTAGTTGGCGACCGTGCCGTTTACGCACTCGTTGCCGACGAAGAACCCGCTGGCGTGGCTGGTGCCACCAGGCACGGCAAGCAGGCTGGAGTGCGGGAACCGCCTGCGCACCTCGAGGCTCCCCTCGAACGGCGTTGCCGCGTCGAGCGTCTCGTTGACGAGCAGGACGCTCGCCACGCGCTGCCCGTCGATGTCCACCGCCTTGCCCGCCGGCGCCGGCCAGGACCGGCAGGGCGCGTTGTACCACCCGTTGAGCCAGGTGAGGAACGGCGCCGTCTGGAAGGTGGCCCTGAGGTCGCGCTGCCACTTGGCCCAACTCCTGGGCCACTGCACGTCGGTGCACACCACCCCGGTGTAGACGGCGTAAGCGTTATCGTCGCCCGGCCCGTCAACGGCCTGGTACAAACCGATCAGGGTGTCGGCGTCCTTGTCGTGCACCCAACCGGCGAACGCGCCCGCGAGGTCGAGCCAGAAGAACTGGTTGTAACCGGCGTGGAGGAAGATGTCACTCCACTCGTCACCGCCGACGACACCGCCGGCCGGCTGTCGGTCGAGATCGTGGAGATTCTGATAGAAGAGCTTCTCGACCGCAGCCGCTGTTGTGCCGAGGTGATACACACTGTCGTACTGCGCGAGCCAGCCGAACCACATCTTGATGTTGCGCTCGAAGGCGACGGCCTGGTCCAGGTTGTTCTGGTACCACACATTGCGGGGGTCCACGGTGCTGTCCAGCACCATCCGCCGTACTCGCGTCGGGTAGACAGTGGCGTAGACCTGGCCGAGGTATGTGCCGTACGAGTACCCGTAGTAGTTGATCTGCGATGCGCCCAGCGCGATCCGCAGGCTCTCCAGGTCGCGCGCGGAGTCCAGCGTCGTCATGTGCCGCAGTAGCGGTCCGTTGTTGGCGGCGCAGGCGCGGGCGTACGCACGCGTGCGCGCGAGCCAGGTGCGCTCAAGGGTCGGCGTACTCGGCACGTACGGCGGCCGAGGTGCGCCAAAGTAATCCGGCTGACAGGAGATCGCCGGCACGCTTGAGCCCACGCCGCGCGGGTCGAGACCGATCCAGTCGTACGCGTCGCCTGCCCCGTTCGGGACCAGCTGACCCGTTGTCGCCATGCTCAGCCCGGATCCGCCGGGTCCGCCCGGGTTGGTCAGCATGACGCCTTGGTACTGCGAATCCGGCGTCGTGTGAACGACCCGTGACACCGCGAGCTGGATCTTAGCGCCGCGCGGATGGGCGTAGTCGAGCGGGACAGCGAGGAATCCGCACTGCGCGCCGACGGCGGCCAAATACGGATCGCTGCATGCGGCCCACGCGATGCCGGTCGCGGCGGCTGAGTTCGCTGATGCCCCAGCGCTGACTCCGACCCCGGTCATGATGATGCCAACTACGGCCGCGGCGACGGATTGCCTTATCCGGCGGCGGTTCGTGGTGCTCTTCACGCAGCCCTCCTTGGGGTTTGAATGCGAGCCGTCAGCAATTTGATGCTTGTCGGCACCTCATGCCCGCGGAAGGTTTTTTTGTGCGCAGTTCCCGGCCGCCGCCGGACAAGGGCTCTCCAAGTCCGAGAGCCACGCACCCGTGTCCAGTCGGCACGGGCCGCAACCAGCCCGCGCCCAGGGCGAGGTGAGTCACTCGCCGCGAGATAACTGGGATCGCCAGCGTTATTGATGACGAGCAACCACCGACCGCGGACCCTCACGAACAAGCGCCAGAACAGACGGCCCCAGCCCTGGGATGCACCGGTATGACGGCAGGGATCTCGGTGGGGAACCGTCCCGGGGACGCACCGGGACCAGGACTTCGTATTGTCCGGGGGCCGGTCCCGGGCGCCGCGAGCCTCCGCGCCCGCGTGATCCACGAGATGCTCCGCACCGCGTCGGCATCGTCACGACCGACCCCTTGACACCACAAACACCTAACCGAGCGGCATCAGGTCCAGAAGCCGGTCGAGCTCCGCGACAGTCGGCGCGTCGAAAAGGTCATCCATCGATATATCCTGGCCAAATATCGCGCTGGCCCGGCTGGCTATCAGCATGGCGTCGATCGACTCGCCCCCCAGGGTGAAGAAGTTGTCGTCGACGCCGCACCGGGGCCGGGCGAGCACTTCGGCGAAGATCGTGCACAGGGCTTCCTGGCGCGGGGTGCCAGGTGGCCGGTAGGGCATCACGCCACGCAGGTCAGGTGCCGGTAGTGCGTGCGGCTCGGCCATCCCCGCGGAGTTGACCGGGATGGCGTCGACAACCATGATGGCGGCCGGCACCGCGCTGCCCGGCAGTTGCTTCCTGACGTACTTGTGCAGCTCAGCCAGGTTGAGGCCGGAGCTGCCGGGCACGACGTAGGCCACCAGGACCTGGCCGACGGATTCGTGCTCGTGTGCCAGGACCGCGACATCTGCGAGCCCGGGGTAGACGGCCAGAACGTCCCGCACGTTTTGGATCGCAGCAGTAGCCATCAGCCGCTCACCTTCCCTTCGAGGCTCCAAAGCTTCCGAGCTACCTTCGCACGTCAAGGCTTGGGAGCTATCTCCCAGATTGCGCGGATGCCGAGACTGCTTGTGGCAGCACGGGCGGCTCGTTTCGATGGACTTCGAGAGGTGACGCGCGACTGGGTCGGGCCGTGTTCATGCCGACCTTGATTGGCTCTTCTGCTGCGCTGTGGACATTCTGCGTTGCCCGCTGACCAATACCCTTCGCCAGCCAGCGACACTGGTGAACCGTCCCGATGATCCTGGAGGCCGGGACCGTTATTGAGCTTTCCGAGCCAGCAGCCGGCCGCGGTGGTCGTCCGCACCTTCCACACGCGAGGGCGGCGCACCCGACCTCGCGCTCCACGCGACGTTCGCGCTCCTCGGCCCGTCCGGGTCCGGCAGCACCAGCCCGCGACGGACCATCGCCGGCCTGGAGCAGCCGACCTCCGGTGAGGTCTGCTCGGTGACCGATTGTCAGCCACGCCCAGGCCGAGACCCTCTCGCTCGCCGACCGGATCGTGTCACGGACGCCGGGCAGATCTGCCAGATCGGCACCGCCGACCGACCCGTCCGCCACGAGAGCGGCGGCGGATCGCGCCGTCGCTGCCCAGGTCGAGCGGGCCGGTCGCGCCCGGCTCACCGGGCAACGTGTCGATCATCGAACACCTCGGCGTGGCGTCCCCGGATGACCGTCGACGTCGGCGACGTACTGATCGGCACGACCGGGCCCGAGAAGGCCGAGCCGGCGCCCGGCGCGGCCGCGTGGCTCACCTTCGATCTACCGGGGCACCGGCGTTGGGCCCCGCCGGGGTGCGACTGAAGACGCCGAGCTGGCGAAGCGCAGAGGCACGGGATCAGCGCGTCTGCGGGAGCCGCCTTACCAGGACCGGCACCACGATCGCCGCAGCGACGATGTGCAGAGCGACCAAGGTTGCCGCAGAGCCGGCGTCGAACCCAAAAGTGAGGCTTGGGACGAAGGACAGCACGATCAGCGCCACCGCCGTCCGCATGAATGTGGACCGCGGCCGGCGTGCCTTGCGCGCCATGACGGCGGCGATACCGACACCGATGAGCGAGAAGACCAGCGTGAACACCGCGAACAGGGGGATCGGGATGCTCGCGCCTGTGCTGTCGCCGAACGAGACACCGGCGGCCGATGCGAGCGCCGCGAGGACGGTTGTGGCGATCGCGGCGACGACGGCCGCGGCGACGCCGTGCTTCCAGACCGGCTGTCGCTCGGCGACCGAGGCCGGCGCGCTGGGGGACGGTGCGGTCCGGCTGTGCGTGTCATCCATCATCGATGAAAATCCTTCGGAGTGCGGCTAGACGCGCGACAGTTCCGGCGGCCACGGAAAGCTACCGCTCGGCTCGGTCGGCAAGTTCATGCACCGGAAGATATCGGCGGGCGACCACCAGCGCATCTTCCATTGTGCGCACTTTGGTGGCGGTCGCGCTGTTCACCCGCTGGCGGAGGGCGCCAGACCTGGCGCTGGGCCGTTGACGTTCCGGCCTCGGTGGCGTCCGCCGGTTGACCCGCGTGAGCAGGCCGGGGTGGCGACCGACGCGGTCACGGCCATGCCCTGCTTGAGGGTCACCGCCACCAGGCAGCCGCGTTCAGCGACCTCGACGAGGTGTTCGAGATCCGCGGGCGGGCACGAGTCGCAGGCCATCTCGATGTGGATCGTGCCGAACCGTCGGGCGTTCGCGGCGAGCACGCCAGTGACACGGCAGGCTGACCAACTTGATTAGGAATCGTCGGTGATCATAGGTTAACCGCGTGGACCGTGGCGCTTCGTCTTTGGGCTGGTTCGGGGGAGATTCCGGGTGAGGCGGGCCGGTCGTGATCGCGGGTTCTCCTGGATCGTTGTCGAGGCGATGAGCCGGTGACCGGAAAGCTGCCGCTGGCTGGGGGCGAGATCTCCCGTACCGCTTGCGCCCGCGCTTTGCTCCGATCAGGGGTGGACGAGGAGACCGGTGAGATCCTGTCGCAGGCGGTGCTTGCGCAACGGATCGGCTGGTGCGCCGATCTGGTGACGGGCATGGTCTCCAGCCTGTTGGCGGAGCGCTGGAACAGCGCGGATGTGGACGTGTTGGCCTCCGGACACGACGCGGGTGGCCGGAAACTTCCGTCGAACGCGTGGATGGCGCTGCGGCGTCTGGGCTGGACGGTTACCGCGCCGGTGGGTGTGAGGGTCAATGACCGGATCGTGCGCATGGCGCAGGAGCAGGCGGGGCGGGTTCTGCGCTCGGCGTCGTGGCGGGCTGACCTGACCGCCGGGGTGCTGGCGACGTGGCCGGCCGATCCGCGTCAGCGCACCGCGCAGGAGTGGGAGCAGGTACGCAAGGCGGTGCCGGGCGGGGAGCATCTGCCGTCTGGTGTCATCAAGTCCCGCACTCGGCAGGCTGCCAGGTTCCTTGCGGCCACTGGCCGCCTGCCGGTGGACGTGTTCGAACTGGAAGGCGTCCCAAGGGTCGCGCGGATGCTGCTGTTGGCCGCGTGTGACAGGCAGCAGGCCAGCATCGAACGCAGCGACACCGACCCTAGGAGGGTGTTGCTGCGGTTGCAGCTTCCCTCACGTCCGGATCCGCGAGCCTATGCGGATTGGACGTGGGTGGCCTGTCCGATCAGCCTGCCGCCGACGGTCCCCGCGGGCGCGGTGGTGCACCTGCCCACCCTGCGGGTCACCGGCCGGCAGGTGCACGCCGACATGGCATACAGCCATCCGGTGCCGAAAGCCCGGCGCACCGGTCACACGGTCGCGCTCGGGGTGGACTGGGGCCTCAACACCCTCCTCAGCGCGGGACCCCTGCGACTGCACGAGGACGGCCGGATCACCGCGTTGGGGGCCGGTGGTCAGTTCCGAGCCGCCGGCATCCTCGCCAAACAGCACCGCCTGCGTCGCCACAGTGAGCGGCTGCACGCCAAGGCCGACCAGTACCTGCGGCTGATCGGCGGCCGCTCCGACGCGCACCTGAGCGCGAAACATGAGGTGCTGGGCGCCGAGATCCGCCACGTGTCCCAACGCCGGACGAACCTGAACGCCGCGCTCGCGTGGGCCGCCGCCCGCTGGGCCGTGGATCAGGCGATCGCCGCCGGGGCGACCGTGATCTACGTCGAAGACCTGCGATCGTTGGAAGCCAGGGGCATGGGCGCCACCCTCAACACCCGCCTGTCGCAGCAGGTGCGCGGGCAGATCAGCGACCGGATGCGGCACCTCGCCGCCGAGCACGGTATCGCCGTGGTCACCACGCCTGCCCGCAACACCTCCAAGCACTGCCCGCAATGCTTGACCCCGCTACGGCACTGCAAGGCCCCCGACAAGCCCACCACCCCAGGCTGGAAGTGGGCGATCTGCCCTAACCAGTCCTGCCGGTGGCAGGGCGACCGCGACCACGGGGCATGGCGGCGCATCGCCGCCCGCGGCCTGACCCATCAGGCAAAGACCGTCATCGACAAGGCCAGCGGGCACATGGT
This sequence comes from Micromonospora sp. RTBAU3-60, assembly GCF_054963695.1. Classification (NCBI taxonomy): domain Bacteria; kingdom Bacillati; phylum Actinomycetota; class Actinomycetes; order Micromonosporales; family Micromonosporaceae; genus Micromonospora; species Micromonospora sp. RTBAU3-60. The sequence continues at coordinate 14,328 of NZ_JBUEGB010000107.1, forward strand.
CATCCGCGCCGTGGTCGG
>NZ_JBUEGB010000108.1:0-13912 GCF_054963695.1 Micromonospora sp. RTBAU3-60
ACCGCTCGGACAGGCGCCGCAGGCGGTGCTGTTTCGCGAGGACCCCGGCGGCCCGGAACTGGCCACCCGCCCCCAACGCGGTGATCCGGCCGTCCTCGTGAAGTCGCAGGGCTCCCGCGCTGAGGAGGGTGTTGAGGCCCCAGTCGACGCCGAGCGCGACCGTGTGACCGGCGCGCCGGGCCTTCGGCACCGGGTGGCTGTATGCCATATCGGCGTGCACCTGCCGGCCGGCGACCCGGAGGGTGGGCAGGTGCACCACCGCCGAGGCAGGCACCGTGGGCGGCAGGCTGACCGGACAGGCCACCCACGTCCAATCCCGATACGATCGCGGATCCGGACGGGTGGGAAGCTGCAAGCGCAACAGCACCCTCGCTGGGTCGGTGTCGCTGCGTTCGATGGTGGCCTGCTGCCGGTCACACGCGGCCAGCAGCAGCATCCGCGCGACCCTTGGGACGCCTTCAAGCTCGAACACGTCCGCCGGCAGGCGGCCATTGGCGGCAAGGAACTTCGCGGCCTGCCGGGTGCGGGACTTGATAATGCTGGAGGGTAGATGTTCCCCGCCCGGAATCGCCTTGCGTACCTGCTCCCACTCCTGAGCGGTGCGCTGACGCGGATCGGCCGGCCACGTCGCCAGCACCCCGCCGGTCAGATCAGCACGCCACCACGCCGAACGCAGAACCCGCCCCGCCTGCTCCTGCGCCATCCGCTCGATCCGGTCATTGACCCTCACACCCTCGGGCGTGGCGGCCGTCCAGCCCAAGCGCCGCAGCGCCATCCACGCATTCGACGGAAGTTTCCGGCCGCCCGCGTCGTGTCCGGAGGCCAACACGTCCACGTCCGCGGGGTTCCACCGCTCCGCCAACAGGCCGGAAACCATGCCCGCCACCAGATCGGCACACCAGCCGACACGTTGCGCAAGCACCGCCTGCGACAGAACCTGACCGCTCTCCTCGTCCACCCCTGATCGGAGCAAAGCGCGGGCGCAAGCGGTACGGGAGGCCTCGCCCTCGGCCAGCGGCAGCTTTCCGGTCACCGGCTCAACGCCTCGACAACGATCCGGGAGAACCCGCGATCACGACCGGCCCACGTCACCGGAATCTCCCCCGAACCAGCCCAAAAGCGAGACGCCACGATCCACACGGCTAACCTAGGATCACCGACGATTCCTAATCAAGTTGGTCAGCCTGTCCTTCGACGGCATCCCGAACAACATCGGCGGTGCCGGAGATGCCGGCCCGCAGGACGTCGATGCGGATACGCGGATCGGCCCACTCGTCTCGGATCCGCTCGCGTGCGGCGTGGAGGATTCGCGGGCTCGGCGTCGACGGCGAGGATACGGCCGCAGACCATGTGCCGGGCCAGGGCGAGGGTCATGCCGGCGCCGCCGCAACCGACGTCGACCGCGAGCCGGTCACCAGGGGCGACCAGTTCGCGGGCGACGCCCTGGTACCAGGCCCGGTCGTCCTCGGCGGCGCCGACGAGGCGGTGCGCGTGCGCCGCCCAGCCGACGCGCGCCGTTCTCATCGTGGTTGTTGCCGTCCGCGGCGGGCGTACTTGGCGCGGAACTTTTCCACCCGGCCCTCGGTGTCGAGCAGGCGTTGCTTGCCGGTCCAGAAGGGGTGGCTGGCGGAGGAGATCTGCACGTCGATGACGGGGTAGGTGTTGCCGTCGGTCCACTCGATCGTCTGGTCGCTGGTGGCGGTGGAGCGGGTGAGGAAGGCGAAGTCGGCGGCGCGGTCGCGGTAGACGACGGGCTTGTAGCTGCGGTGGATGTCAGGCTTCATGCTGGTTCTCCTTCTGTCGGGTCGAGACTGCTGAGTGGGAAGCAGCCGGTGAACGGGTCGTCGTAGCTGCGCCAGACGTCTTCGCCGTCGGCGAGTTCGGCGTCGGTGAGCAGGCAGTCTGCGAGGGTGCGGTGCAGGGCTGCCGGGTCGAGGTCCAGGCCGATGAAAACGAGGTGCTGGTTGCGGTCGCCGTAGTAGGGGTCCCAGTCGAGGGCGGCGGCGAGTCGGCGCTGGTCGGAGGCCTCGTCCCAGTGCGAGTCGGGGAGGGCGGCCAGCCAGCGGCCGAGGGAGCCGAGGCTGAGGCCGCCGCCGGCGAAGTCCCAGGCGATCACTGTCTCGGGCTGGCTAGCGAGCCACACGTGTCCTCGGGAGCGGATGACCTCGGCGTTGATCTCCTCGAGGACGTGGTGGAGCCGTCGAGGGTGGATTGGCCGGCGGGCGCGGAAGACCACGGAGACGACCCCGCAGTCAGGATGCGGCTCGTGCGTGCCGAGGAGGTAGCCCTCCAGGCCCCGGGTCAGGACGCCAGGGGTCTCGGGGCGGTGCCGGCGGGTGCCGCGCAGCTGGCGGGTCAGGGTGCCGGCCTCGATGACGTCGCCGTCGACGCGGACGTGTGTCGCCCATGGCACCATGCGCTCGAGCAGCACCGACAGCCGGCTGGTGTCGTAGGCGCCCTCCCGCGACTGTCCCCACAGCACGAGGGTGTCGGCGTACTCGATCTGACGGACGATGACGTCGGCGAGCCCGCGGTCGTCGTTGTCGGCGGCGTGGATGCCGAGGGTCTTCAGGTCGTCGGTGCTGGCCAGGCCGTCGAGCAGGTGCTCGGCGTCGACGACCGTGACGTACGAGTCGACGTGCAGCAGGTCGGTGATCGGCGCGCCGTCGACCAGGCAGTGCGCGCAGACGGCGGCGACGGCTTCCGGCTCGACCACCTCCGGCAGCATCAGCACTAGGTCGCGGTGCGGGTGGGCGTGTGCCAGCCGGGCGAGGGTCGGCAGTACGTCCTCGCGCAGGGTGCAGGAGACACAGCCGTGCGCGAGCGTGATGCGCTCGTCCTCGAGCACTCCTCCGCTGTCGCGCACGATGCGGTGGACGGTGCCGGTGCCGAGGCCGGCGAGGTCGTGGCGGATCAGCAGCAGCGACGGGTCCGCCGCGAGCAGGCTGCGGGCTACGGCGTATGTGGCGGATGGCCAGAAGCCACTGAGCACGGTCAACGACGGTCGGGCGTCGGACGCCGGAACTCCGGCGTTGGCCGGTGCGAGCGGGGACGTCGACATCACAGTCCTCTCGACTTAGTTGAAAACGATTGTCATTATAGGCACATGGTCGACCGCGAGTGGCAGGCGAGGTCTTCTCGCAGGAAGCGCCGGGGCGGCTCGGCGGCGCCGGTGGCTGTTGGCGATCTGCACGTGGCGTCGGGTATCGCCTCGGCTCGTCGGTGTCGGACGAGGTAGTTCGGGACCCCGGGTGGAGGCTGTCCGATCGGTCACGTAAGAATGAAAACGATTATCGTTACGGCGAACCGTTTCCTGAAGGAGTACTTGTGTCCCGTCGCTGTGATGTCACCGGCGCGAAGCCGAGCTTCGGCAACGCCGTGTCCCACTCCCACCGGCGCACCCGCCGCCGGTGGGACCCCAACCTGCAGAACCACCGCTACTGGCTGCCCTCGGAGCGACGCTGGGTCCGCCTGACGCTGACCGCCAAGGCGCTGAAGACCGTGGACCGCAAGGGCATCGAAAAGCTCGTCGCGGAGCTGCGCGCTCGGGGGGTGACGGTCTGATGGCCCGGCAGACCGACGTCCGCCCGATCGTCCGGCTGCGCAGCACCGCCGGCACCGGCTACACGTACGTCACCCGCAAGAACCGCCGCAACGACCCCGACCGGATGGTGCTGCGCAAGTACGACCCGGTCGTCCGCCGGCACGTCGAGTTCCGGGAGGCGCGCTGACATGGCACGCAAGAGCCTCGCGAACCGACAGGCCCGCCGGGCCGCCCTGGTTACTCGCCATGCGCCGCGCCGCGCCGAGCTGAAGCGGACCATCGCCCACCCGGACACCGACCCGGCGGTGCGGGACGGCGCCGTCCGCCACCTGGCGCGGCTGCCCCGCGACTCCAGCCCGGTGCGGCTGCGCAACCGGGACGTCGTCGACGGCCGGCCGCGAGGTGTGCTGACCCGCTTCGGATTGTCGCGGGTGCGGTTCCGGGAGATGGCGCTGCGGGGCGAGCTGCCGGGGATCCGCAAGGCGTCCTGGTGATGACGCCACCCGCCGCGCTGACGTCCGAATCGACGACGTCGGCGCATTTGATGCGGGGTGCAGGACGAGGAATGACCAGGCCGTAGGCCGCGAGACACGGACGGATTTCATCGACTGGGAGGAGGGCCGCCGGCGTGGTGTTCGCGCCGGCGGCAGTCTTGACCGCCGGAAGGGTGGTGCTGTCGCAGGCCCTTGTGAACGCCCGCGCCGGTATCGGCGCGGGCGCTCGTCCTTCGCGGCTACGCCCCGTCGACAGTTCGTCCGCGTTGGGCCCGCGACGCCCGGCACGCTCATCTGCAGTGCTTGAGCACGTCCAGGACGAGAGAGACGGCGGGGACCGTGGTGAGCGCGTAGTGCATCCGGCCCTGCTGGCGGTAGCGGCGTACGAGGCGGGCGTGGCGCAGGTGCCGAAGTTGATGCGATACGTGCGAGGCGGATAGCTGCAGCGAGCTGCTGAGCTCGGTGACGCACGCGTCGGCTCGCGTGAGCTGCTGCAGGATGCGGATGCGCGCCGGGTGGGCGATGATGCGGAGCAGCTCGCTGATCTCCTCGATCGAGGCGGGCGCTGCGGTCACGACGCGGTGAGGAAGATCGTGCGGAACCCGTCGCGCAGGCGGTGTGCCGCCAGTGACCCGAGTAGGACGGCGGCGGCGGTCAGCGAGATGCTGCCACCGGCGGCAACATCCCAGAGCCGGGAGAACCACAGTCCCGCGGCGGCGCTGCCGGCGCCGAGCGTGGCGGCGAGAGCGGTCATTGGGGCGAGACGGTCGGTCCAGGCGCGGGCGGCTGCGGCGGGGGCGACGATGAGTGCCAGGGCGAGGATGGTGCCGACGGCGGGCACGATCGCGACGACGACGAGGTCGACCAGCAGCAGGAGAGCGAGGTCGAGCAGCCGGACGCGGTACCCGGCGGCGCGGGCGCCGGCGGGATCAAAACCGACGTACAGCAGGTGCCGGCCGCCGACGGCGAGCGCGACCGCGGTGAGCGCCAGCAGGACGACGGTCACGACCAGGTTCTCGGTGGTGACGGTGAGGATCGATCCGACGAGGAAGGCGGACAGGTCCCGGCTGAAACCGTTCTGGGTGGCGACCAGCGCGACGCCGAGCGCGAAGCCGGCGGAGAGGATCACTCCGGTTGCGGCGGTGGCCTCTTGGCCGCGGGTACGTGCCAGCGCGGCGACGGCGGCGGCGGTCAGCAGGCCGGCGACCACGCCGCCGAGGTAGATGTTGATGCCGAGGATGGATGCGGCGACCACGCCGGGGAACGTGGCGTGGGCCATGGTCATGGTGAAGAACGACAGCCGGCGTAGCACGACGTGCACGCCGACCAGGCCGGTGAGCATCCCGACGGCGACGGCTTCGAGCAGTGCGCGGCCGAAGGTGTCCTGCAGTAGCCAGCTCACCGGGTCACCGTCGCAGCGGGCGGGTGCGGCCGGCGGCGGAGGTGGCCGGCGAGCAGGGCGAGCAGGTAGCAGGCCACGAGGGTGAGCACCACCGCGGCGGCGGAGGTGAGTCGGACGCCGTATCGGACGGAGGCGGTCCAGCTGGTCAGCAGGCCCAGGTAGGCGGCAAGGCCGGTGACGGCGGTGGCGATCACGGACATGGCGGTGAGCCGGTCGGTCAGCAGGCGCGCGGTGGCGGCGGGCACGATGAGCAGGGCGATCACCAGGATGGTGCCGACGGCCTGCACGGCGGCGACGACGACCAGCGCGACGGCCGTGTTGAGCCCGAGATCGAGCAGGGTGAGGCGGTACCCGGCGGTGGCGGCGGCGATGGGGTCGAAGGCCCGCAGGATCAGCGGCCGGGCGGTGACGGCGAGGCCGGTGAGCACGATCGCGGCCAGCACGGCGGTCTGCGCGAGCTGAGCGGGGGTGACGGTGAGCAGCCGGCCGAACAGGAACGCGGTCAGGTCGCTGGTGTAGGAGTGTTGACGGGAGACGAGCACCACGCCGAGCGAGAACATGGCGGTCAGGAGCACGGCCACCGTGGTGTCGTCACTGAGCCGCCCCCAGGCGGTGAGTACGGTGAGCGCGACTGCGGTCAGCAGGGCGGCGACGAGTGCGCCGCCGGCGATGCCGGTCCAGCCGGCGACGAGGAATCCGATGACCACGCCGGGGAAGACGGTGTGGGTCAGCGCGTCGGCGACGAAGGCCAGCCGGCGCAGGAAGACCAGTACGCTGACCGGCCCGCACACCACGGCGAGCAGGAGCAGTTCGGCGAGGGCGCGGCCCATGAACGGCACGCTGAACGGGGCGACGAGATCACTCATGGCGTCACCGTCCGGGCCGCGTGGCGTGCAGGTCGGCGGCCTGGCTGCCGTAGCCGTAGGCGCCGGGCAGCTCCGCGAGGATCTGTTCGGTGGGGCCGGTGACGGCGCGACCGCCGTGGATGAGGCAGGCGGTGTCGGCGAGGTCGCGGGCCAGGCGCAGGTCGTGGGTGCTGAGCAGAACGGCGGTGCCGGCGGCGGCGAGGTCCCGCAGTTGCGCCACGATGACGTCCTGGCTGGTGACGTCGAGCCCGTTGAAGGGTTCGTCCATGAGCATCAGTCGGGTCTGGGCGGCGATGGCGCGGGCGAGCAGGACCCGCTGGCGTTGACCTCCGGACAGCAGCCCGAAGCGGGTACGCGCGCGGTCGGCCAGCCCAACTCGCTCCAGCGCCTCCGCGGCGACAGCGCGGTCGGTCGCGCGGGTCTGCCGTAGCCAACGGGTAGGCCGGTAGCGGCCCATGAGCACGACGTCGGCGGCGGTGACGGGGAAGTCCGCGTCGAGGGTGTCGACCTGCGGCACGTAGGCGGCCGCGCCGCGGGCCTGCCGCGCCGGCTGTCCGGCGACGGTGATCGTGCCGGCGAGGACGTCGGCGAGCCCGACGACGGCCTTGATGAGGGTGGACTTGCCGGCGCCGTTGGCACCGACGAGGGCGACGATCTGGCCGGGCGCCACCGTGAGGCTCACGTCGGTGAGGACGGCGCGGCGCCGGTAGCCGACGTCGGCCTGCGCGAGGTGCAGGGCGGAATCGGCTACCGGCGCGCCGGTGGGCTCAGCCACCGAGGGCCGCCACGATGGTGTCCGTGTTGTGTTCCTCGGCGCCGAGGTAGGTGCCCTGCGGGGTGCCTTCGGGGCCGAGGCTGTCGCCGTAGAGGGCGTCCTCCCCGCCGACCACCTTCACGCCTGCCTGCCGGGCGATCGCCTCGGCGGCCTTGGGCGGCAGGGAACTCTCGCTGAAGATCGCCTTCGTGCCGGTGGCCTTGATCTTCGCCACCAGGTCATTGATCTGGGTGGCGGACAGTTCGGCGCTGGTGTCCAAGCTGGGGATCACCGCACCGATGAACTGCAGCTGGTAGCGGTCGATGTAGTAGCCGAACGCGTCGTGGTTGGTGACCACCTTGCGGGCGTCCGCCGGCAGGGCGGCGAACTTGCGCTCGTTGTCCGCGTCGAGCTTGTCCAGCTTCGCCGCGTACGCCTGGAAGTTCGCCCGGTAGGCGTCGGCGTGGCCGGGGTCGGCGGTGACGAGGGCCTTCTCGATGTTCTCCGCCATGATCTTGGCGTTGCGAGGGTTGTGCCAGATGTGCGGGTCGCCGTCCTTCGTCTCTTCGTCGCCGGGGTCGCCCTTGCGCAGCGCCACTCCCTGCGAGGTGTCGACGACGGTGCCCTTGAAGCCGGCCGAGGAGATGGTGTCGTCGAGCCATTCCTCGAGTCCGACGCCGTTCTTGATGACGAGCTTGGCGGCCCCGAAAGCCTGGAGATCGGCGGGGGTGGGCTCGTAGTCGTGGGGGTCGACGTTCGGCTTGATGATCTGGGTGACGCTGACGGCGTCGCCGCCGACGTTGCGCGTGAAGTCGGCGACCTCGGGCGTCGTGGCGACCACCGCGATGGTGCCGTTCTTCGCCGCAGTCGCGGTGCCGGTGTCGGTGTCGGCACCGCAGCCGGCGACGGCGCCGATCGTCGCGATCGCCAGGACGGTGCCGAGCGTACGGATGGATAGGGTCACAACCGCTCCTTGCTCATGGGATGAACGGAACGGTAGTCATTTCCAATAAGGGCGTCTAGCTGTCAGATGCTCATATCAGCACCTGTGCGACCATCGCCGGTCCTGCCAACTTCACGGAGCGCGCTGTCCTTCAGGGCGGTGGTGGCGCAGTCTTCGGTTCCGAGCGGCTGCAGGCTGCGAGGGTTCTTACGAGTCGGGACGATTTTGTTCCCCTACGTATTGGTGCAGCGCCGTCAAGTCTGCGTCTGCGGCGGTGCCGGCGAAGTAGGACCCGGCCCATAGTCGGGCGTCTCGCCAGTAGTAGCGGTGAAGCTCGGGGAAGTCGCGGCGTAGATAGCGGGAGGACACGCCTTTGAGGGAGTTGACCAGTTTCGACAGTGCGACCTTGGGTGGGAAGTCCACCAGCAGGTTGACGTGGTTGACGTCGCCGTTGAACTCGACCAGTTCGCACTCGAACTGCTCGCACACCTCCCGCATGACCCCTTCGAGGTAGCGCAGTTGTTCGTCGTTGAAGACCCGCGCCCGGTACTTCGTCAGGAAAACCAAGTGGGCGTGGAGCAGGAAAGTGCAGTGCCTGCCGGTGCGGATCGGGTAATCGACAGTCATAAGACCAAGTGTAGGATTGGGGGTGTGAAAGCGGACGCCGGCCGGCGGTACCGTCTGTATCCCACCGATGGGCAGGCCGAGCGGCTGACCGGGTGGGGGCACACGTGCCGCTGGCTGTACAACATTGCGTTGGAACAGCGCCAGTTCGCGTGGCAGCAGCGTAAGATCACCCTCGGGGTGACCGCCCAGTGCGCCGCCTTGACGGAGGCGCGCAGGGATTTCGATTGGGTGGCGGACCTGCCAGCGCAGTCCGGCCAGCAGGTGTTGCGGCAACTGGATCAGGCGTACCGTAACTGGTGGAACCCGAAGCATCCTGCCGGGGCACCGACACGCAAGCGTAGGTCGGCGTGGTTGTCGGTGCCGTTTCCTGGTCAGGCGATTGCGGTGCGGCGGGTCAACCGCCGGTGGGGCGTGGTCAGCCTGCCGAAGATCGGTGACGTGAAGTTTCGGTGGTCTCGTCCGTTGGGCGGCGAGGTCCGTAACGGGGTGTTGTCTTTCGACGGTGTTGCCTGGCACGTCGGGTTCGGCGTCCACACCAGTGTCACCACACCCGAGGCGCATGCCCAGCCCGGCACCGTTGTGGGTGTGGACCGTGGGGTGAAGGTCGCGTTGGCGATGTCGGACGGGCGGATGTGGAACCGCACGTTCACCAGCCCCGCTCAGGAGCGGGAGTTGGCCAGGCTGAAGTCGAAGGCTGGCCGGCAGGAGACCGCACGCCGCACGCGTGGCGCGAGGACCTCGAATCGCGCCCGCAGGGTCCGTGCGGAGATTGCCCGAACCTCAGCGAAGGCCCGTAACCGGCGTAGCGACTTCGTAAGATGGGCGGCCAACCGGCTCTGCGCCCAGCATGCGGTCGTCAAGATCGAACGCCTCGACATCGGGGCCATGGCCGCCACCGCGAAGGGCACTGTCGAGGAGCCTGGCATCAACGTGCGGCAGAAGGCCGGGCTGAACCGGGCGATCCTTGACAAGGGTTGGGGCCTGTTCCAGGTAGCACTGGCCAACCGAGCACGTAGCACCGGCACCCGAATCGCTATGGTGCCTGCCGCGTTCACATCCCAGCGGTGCAGCCGCTGCGGGAACACCGATCGGAGCAACCGCGAAAGCCAAGCGACGTTCCGGTGTGGGTCCTGCGGACACCAGGCGAACGCTGACGTGAATGCGGCGATCAACGTCAGGGACGCCGCCGAGGCGGCGTCCCCACTCACCGGGCGGGCAGTCCGGGACAGGAACCGAAAGGCTTCCTGTCGACCACCCACCCAGCGTCGTAGGCAACCGGCGCTGGAAACGGGAATCTCCCGCCCTTAAGCGGGGGAGGATGTCAATCGTACGGCTCGGCGGGTGCGGGGATGTGTTGCCAGTCCTCCACCTGGAAATAGGGAACATCGGCGTCGTTGACGGGGTCCTTGGCGGTGTGCGGAATCCACCGGCCAGTGGTCCGTATCCAGGTGTTCGCCGGCGCCTGCGGAACCTGGCCACGCAGGCCGATCTTGATGGGGACGCCGTCGGCGGCGCAGCAGGACAACACGATGCGGGCGAGCATGGGCTGCCGATCCGGCCCGGGGGCGAGAAAGCCGGTCAATTGGATACGCCGGTCCTGCAGGGTCCGGCGTGGTCATAGACGGCCCGGTAGCCGTAGTCGAGGAGGGTGAGCTCGGCCGGGTCGCCGGGCGGCAGGGGTGGGTAGGCGACGTCCCGGTTGTCGGTCAGGGCGGAGCCGGCGCGGGCGGCGGTGTCGGCGCCGAGTGCCGGCGGGACGACGAAGAGCAGGGCGAGCGCCGGCAGCAGCAGCAGCCGGCCGACGGCCGGTCCCGAGACGCCGTGCCCGTGCCCGTCGTCGTCCGGCCCGGCCTCGGGCCGGTTGAGATGGCGCAGTTCCTGCAGGAGTGCCACGATCGCGGTGATGACCAGCAGCGTTCCGGCGGCGATGAGGAACGGTCGCAGTCCCTGTTTGACGTAGCGCAGGTACAGGTCGGTGATGCTGGCGCGCAGGATCGCGCCGCCGAGGAAGGCGAGCACGACAGCTTGGGTTCCGCGACTCACCAGATCACCGTCCCGAGCGCGGCCGCGACGAGCACGGCGAGGGCGAAGGTGGCCGGTGCGAACCGGGCGGCGAATCGCCGCCCGAACATTCCGGCCTGCATGGACACGAGCTTCAGGTCGACCATCGGACCGACCACGAGGAACGCCAGACGAGCGGTCAGCGAGAACTGCGACAACGACGCGGCGACGAACGCGTCGGCCTCGGAGCAGATCGACAGCAGCACGGCCAGGGCCGCTAGCGCGAGCACCGACAGCAGCGGTCGGGCGGCCAGGTCGTGCAGGAGTTGCTGGGGCATGGCGACGTTGATGGTGGCCGCGGCCATGGCGCCCACGACGAGGAACCCGCCGGCGTGGATGATGTCGTGCCGGCAGGCGGTCCAGAACGCCGTCATCCGAGGCAGGCCGTCGAGGTGGGCGCGGTGTGGCAGGCGGATCCACTCGGTGCGGCCGAGCCGCAGCCACAACCATCCCATCAGCAGGGCGACCACCAGACTGGCGCCGCCGCGGGCGGCGACCATCTCCGGGTTGCGGGGGAACGCCACGGCGGTCGCGGTCAGCACGATCGGGTTGATCGCCGGCGCGGCGAGCAGGAACGCCAGCGCCGCGGCGGGCGTGACGCCGCAGCGGATCAGCGACCCGGCGATTGGCACCGACCCGCACTCACAACCGGGAAGTACCACGCCCGCCACGCCGGCGACCGGCACGGCGAGCGCGGGGTGGCGGGGCAGCGCCCGGGCCCAGAACGAACGGGGTACCAACACCGCGATCACGGCCGACAGGACCACCCCGAACACGAGGAACGGCGCCGCCTGCACCATCACCGACACGAAGACGGTCAGCCAGGTCTGCAGGCGCGGGTCCGCCACCAGCGCGCCGATCGGTCGGTGCAGGACGCCGATGAGGATGAGCAGGAAGCACAGCACCTCGGTCGAGCCGACCGCCCGTTCTCTGCCGGGAGGGCCCGGCTGGTCGTCTGCGCCGGCCGGGACGGTCGGCGTGACGGGGGCTGCTGGGTCAGTCGTGCTCAGGCGGATCACCTCTCCGATCGACCACCGCATCCTACTGTGACCACCCGGTCACAGAGCGTCCGAAACGTTGATGCCCGTCTCCTGGGGAGCCGCAGGACGGGCATCGCGAATGGGGACCTGTTCACAGCACCGTTGCGCTGCGGCCCACGATCCGGCCCTCGTCGGTGATCAGGTTGAGCCCGCCGAACAGTTGCCGGTCGGCAGCGGGCGCGGCTTTCACTGTGACCGCCGGTGGCGGTGGCGCCCGCATCGTTGGCCAGAGAGCCACCTTGCCCGGGTGGTGACCGCGCCCAGGCGGGGAAGTCCTGGTAGTCGAACTCGGTGATGTCCGCCGGCGCCGCCTAGCCGTCAACCTGCATCCAGGCGGGCGCTTCGCCAACCGCCTAGAGCCGCACCCAAGACTCCTTCATTCGCGGCAACGCTCGCGCCGGGCGGTGGCGGCACGAGGTGTGAACATATGCGCAATGCATAATGGGTTCCGATGTCACGTGACCACCAGCGTCACGGAGGACAGGGAATGGGCGTCGAGACGGGCGCTGTGACGAGCGGAGACGGCGGACGGTGACCGAGGCGATGCCCACAGCAACCCGCAACACCCGACAGCGCGCCGAGGTGCTGGCGCTGCTGCGCGAGGTGGAAGGCTTCCACAGCGCGCAGCAGCTGCACCAGATGCTCGTCGACCGCAAGGCGCGAGTCGGCCTGACCACCGTCTACCGGACGCTGCAGATGCTGGTCGACAGCGGCGAAATCGACTCGACACGGCTGCCGGGCGGGGAGTACCTGTACCGGCGGTGCAGCCAGAGCAAGCACCACCATCACCTGGTCTGCCGCGACTGCGGCCGCACGGTCGAGGTCGCCGGCCCTGCCGTGGAGCGGTGGGCCGACCAGGTCGCCAGCCAGTACGGCTTCACCGACGTCGGTCACACCCTGGAGATCTTCGGCACCTGCGGTAAGTGCGCCGCCTGACCGGCGGCTGTCTGGATCAGCGACCCGCCACCGCGGGCACGTTGACCACCTGCGGTCCCATCCGGAACTCCGGGTCGATCTGATCGGTGAGATCCGCCCCGGCACGTTCGTTGGCCCACGCGGCGGCGTTGCGCCGGTGGAACTCGTGCGCCCACCGCGTGAAGGCCGCCCAGTCCTGCGGTGTGTCGTCCACTGCCTCTACGAGATGGGCGAGGGCTGCCTGGTTGGCGGGCTCCAGCTCGATCAGGGGGCCGACCATGCCCCGCTCCGCCCGCCGCACGTAGCCGGACCTGCTGAACCAGGTCAACAGGTCGCCGCCGACGTGCTCGCGAAGGAACTCCACGTCGTCGGCGTCCTCGACCTTGTTCCCGACCACCGACAGGGCCACGCCGTAGTCACGGGCGTAGCCGGCGTACTGCCGGAAGACCCCGACGCTGCGCACGGTCGGCTCGCAGACCAGCACGGTGCGGTCGAAGCGGGTGAACAGCCCGGAGGCGAACGAGTCCGCGCCCGCGGTCATGTCCACCACCACGTACTCGCCGGGCCCGTCGAGCATGTGGTTGAGCAGCAGCTCCACCGCTCCCACCTTCGAGTGGTAGCAGGCCACGCCGAGCTCCTCGGCGGCGAACTCGCCGGTGACCGCCAACCGCACCCCACCGACCTCCCGGACGCAGGCGGCGTAGATCGGGTTGTCCTCGACCACCCGCAGCAGCCGCGAACCACGCCCCGGCGGAGTCGTCTTGACCATTCGATCCGCACTGGTGATGCGGGGGTTGGCGCCGCGCAGGTAGTCCTTGATCGCCGGCAGGTGCTCACCGAGCGGCTTTACCGGCGGCGGCGTGCCCGCGTCGCCGCCGAGGGCGGCAGCGAGGTGCTGGTTGATGTCGGCGTCGGTGGCCAGCACCGGCAGGCCCTGGCTGGCGAGATGGCGGGCGAACAGCGCGGCGAGAGTGGTCTTGCCGCTGCCGCCCTTGCCCACGAACGCGACCTTCACCGCTGACGCCCTCCCACTCTATTGGAAACCATTTCCATGAGCGAGAGCGTACGCGGTGAGTCGGCTTACCGGGCAGTATCCGGGCGACTCGCCGCAACGATTCGTCATCGGGCCATTCACCACCTCTCGGCCCACCGCTATTGCTGGCGCAACACCTCGCCGCCGAGCCGCCGTATGCCGGTCGGGCGGCTCACTCCCATGAGAGTGATACCCCTGTGGACCTGCGGCGCCGAGTTTCCAAACGGGTTCTA
>NZ_JBUEGB010000109.1:0-13532 GCF_054963695.1 Micromonospora sp. RTBAU3-60
GGTCGATCCGAGATCCTCGGCCATTCGAACACTCCTTGATTCCGTCCTGCAACACTGCGTGACGCCGCTCTGCAACACGTACAGGTTTCAGTAAAGAAAGTCAATACATCTGGCGAGAAATCCGCTGTGGAACGTTGCGCTGCTGCTTGACGGTGTCACAAGCTGACCACAAGAGCCGTGCTGCCGTACCGCTGAAGGGAGCTGCGGTGGCAGGGCCGGGGTGGGTCTGCCTGTGCGGGGAGGGCGGGTGGCCCCACCCCATCCACCCACGGCATGCGAGGGGAGCCTGCGGGATGATCGTCCGCTACCAGCGACCGGCCCGGGGGAGCGGAGCGACCTACCGCTCCAGCGCGTACACCAGTCTGCTGCCGTGGCAGGTGCGTGAGCGCCGCTTCAAGCCGGTCGGGCTCGGACGCCGCGGCCTGGAGCCCGACGAGGTCTACAAGTTCCTCGACCGGGTCGCCGGCGACCTGGCCGCCGTCTACGCCGCCCTGGCCGCCAGCCGCCGGGAGACTGCCGTCATCAAGGACGCCCTGCGCCGCTGGCAGTCCGACCAGGCCCGCGCCCGCGACGCCCGGGGACACGAGCGGTGACCCAGCGCTACGTCATCCACCTGCCAGTCGTCGCCGCCGACCTGCCCGCCGCCCAGCGCCTGGCCCGGGTGGTCGGCCGCTGGCTGGTCGTCCTGCCACAGACCGAGCCAGGCGGGATCACCGTCTCCGCCGAGGACGACCAGAACCTTCGTCATTGGGTCTTCTGCGACCTGCTGATGCCTGGCGGCCGGCGCTGCCTGCTTCGCGCCGACCACGAGGGGCCCTGCTCCCGCCGGCTGCGGCGCTGATCCCGCCCGGCAGTGCCTACCCGGCACGCGCGGCGGGCCCACCGCTGACCTCACGCCCGATCGAGCCGCCGGTCAGGTGACCGCTACGCTTCCCAGGGAAAACCAGCAGGAGAATGCCCATCCGGATGAGCGGGAGACAGCGACGGTGCCGAAGGCCTACTGGATCAACACCTCCCGGTCCATCAGCGACGAGGAGAAGCTCGCCGCCTACATAGAGCTGGCCGGGCCGGCGCTGCGCGCCGCCGGCGGCACGTTTCTGGCGCGTGGCCTGCCATCGCACGCGTTCGAGTCCGGCCTGATGGAGCGTACGACGCTGATCGAGTTCGACAGCGTCGACGCCGCGGTCGCCGCATACCACAGCCCCGCCTACCAGAAGGCGCTTCGGGCGCTCGGCGACGGAGCCGAACGCGACCTGCGCATCATCGAAGCGGCGCCCTGATCCCCGGCGATCGGCCTGCCCAGACGGCAGGACGAACGCCCAGTCGCCCTGCTCACGGGGGCTCAGCCGACGAGCGGCTGAAGCTGCGACCGTCGAGCACCTTGATCAGCTCGTCGTCGCGCCCCACCTCGTAGCCCCGCTGCCGCAGCTGGCTACCAGCTCGGCCTCGTGCTCAAGCGGATCTGGAAGATGTCGCCGTTGAGGGCGATGAACTCTGTCTTGCCGAAGCGAACCTGCAGATCCTTCGGCAGCAGCCTGAACGCCCCCTTGGTGACCATCGGGGCCAGTCCCCGTCCTCAACGACACCAACCTGGTTGATGTCGAACGGCTTGTCGTCCGCGAACCCGTCCTCTGGGTCGTGGTAGTCGGAGCCGGCCGGGTTCCAAAGGTGGGTCATCTGGACCTGCCGAGCTTCTCCCCAGGTGCGGGCGGCGGCGAGCGCCTTGATCTCGGCGGCCTCCTCAGCAGCCGTGTCGGCGTCGGCGAAGGCGAGGCAGTCGTGCATCTGGGCGTGGCTCGAATGTGGTTACCGGTCCACCCGACCGATCCTCCAATACGCCAACCGGCTTCTCCGGGCTGCGGAGCGTGCGGTCCTGGCCTTCCAGGAGGAGGGCCTGAGCCGACGGTGAAGCGGTGCCAGCGGTCGGATCTGGGCACCACGCTGCTCCACCACGTGATCCGCCTGCATGTTGCCTATCCTCAGGGCACTGTCGCCGTCATCACCGCCGCTCCCAAAGACAGTGGAGACCATGTTGCACCGGGCGGGCTGGGTGAGATCCCGGCGGAACGGTTCCACCTGGCAGTACTCAGGCCGCGAGGTGACCGTGGCCCACCCGGACACCGCCCGCGGGTTGGAGTTCGACGGTGTCGTCGTGGTCGAGCCCGCCGACTTCCCGCAGAACCTCGGCCGGCAGGGGCCGCTCTACACGGCACTCACCCGGCCGAACCGCCCGTCGTCCACACCATGCCGCTGCCTGAGCCGCTACGGAGGAGGTAGGGACCCCTCGCGCCGCCACGTTGCCGTCGTCCGGCCGCCCTGCTGTGGGAGCACGTGGTCGTCGTGCAGCGCGACGCGAGCAGCAGTGGGGCGATCAGGGCCCACGGCGGCGGGATAGACACCAGGAAGACGACGGCCAGGATCAGCGGCAGGACGCTGCGCGTCGCGGCTGTTGGCCGCGTTGGTGCACACCACGTTCGCGGTGTGCCCGGCGAACAGGGCGTGGGTGCTGGGAAGGGGAAGTAACTCGTGTCGTCCGGCTTGTGCCCTATCCGAGGGTGGTACGGTGTGTCCCGTTGCAGTTGCTTTCCGAATATTTGCCAGCGCGTGGTGGGTAGCTGACCCGGCGGCGCTGGTGGTTCCGGTCATCTCCGGATGTGGGCGATCAACAGCGCGACGTCGGGGTCCGCACAGTGTGGGTCCCGAATCCAGCCTTCCAAGGAGAAGACATGGCTGTCGGTATTGTGAAGTGGTTCAACGCGGACAAGGGCTTCGGGTTCATCACCCCGGACGGCGGTGGGGCGGACGTGTTCGCCCACTTCTCGGCGATCTCCTCGAACGGCTTCCGCAGCCTCGATGAGAACCAGCGGGTCGAGTTCGACATCACGCAGGGCGCCAAGGGCCCGCAGGCCGCGAACATCCGCGCCATCTGAACCACCGCCGGCGCGTGCCTACCGCGCCCTCGATGGTTGGCACGCGTCGGCGTCGGCGCAGCACCCGCCGGGAGGCGCTCATGTCCACAGCGCCGCCGCGAACCGGCAGCGGAAGCCCGTACGCCCATCTCCTGCACCAGATCCGTGGCGCCGGGCTGCTGGAGCGCCGCACCGGGTACTACATCTGGAAGATCGCCATCACCGGTCTGCTGTTCGTGGCCGGCTGGGCGGCCTTCGCGCTCATCGGGGACTCGTGGTGGGTACTGATCGTCGCCGGTTTCCTCGCGTTCGTCTTCACCCAACTCGGGTTCCTCGGCCACGACGCCGGGCACAGGCAGATCTTCGCGTCCCGGCGGGCGAACTACGTGCTCGGGCTGCTGCACGGCAATCTGGCCATCGGGCTGAGCTACGGCTGGTGGGTGGACAAGCACAACCGGCACCACGCCCACCCGAACACAGACGGCGCCGACCCGGACCTCAGGATCGTCGCGCTCGCGTTCACCTCCGGCCAAGCCGGAAACCGTGGCCGCATTGCCGCGTTCGCGTACCGCTACCAGGCATTCTTCTTCTTCCCACTGCTTCTGCTGGAGGGCCTCAGCCTGCACGTGAGCAGCGTGCGCGCCTTGCTGCGACGCGGTGGACGCCCCCGCGCGTGGGAGTCGGTGCTGCTCGCCAGCCACGTCATCGGTTACCTCGGCGCGGTCTTCCTGATACTTTCGCCGGTCCGCGCGGTCGTGTTCATCCTCGTCCAGCAGGGCCTGTTCGGGCTCTACCTCGGGTGCAGCTTCGCGCCGAACCACAAGGGCATGGTGATCCTCGCCGCCGGTGACCGCACCGACTTCCTGCGCCGCCAGGTGCTCACTTCGCGGAACGTGCGCGGCCACTGGCTGACCGACTTCATGCTCGGCGGCCTGAACTACCAGATCGAGCACCACCTGTTCCCCAGCATGCCCCGGTCGAACCTGCGGCGCGCGCAGACGATCGTCGAGTCGTTCTGCCGCCGGCACGGCCTCACGTACTGCCAGACCGGCCTGTTCGAGTCGTACGCCCAGGCGCTGCGCCACCTGCACGCGGTCGGACGTACTCCTTGTTCGGCGGGCGCCTGAACCGGTCGCCCTGACCGGCGACCGTCCATGAACGGAGCATGTCTTGCCTACGCCGACCGGCGCTCTGCTCACGCCCTTCGTCGCGTTCCGCGCCGACGAGTTCGACGGACTGCACCTCGCGCGTCTTCCGTTTGTACCGGAGATCCGCCTGTACCTGGCGGATGACGCGATCGTGCTGCGGGCCAGGTTGGAGGCGCGGGTCGGGCCGGGGGTCACGCCGTTCTGGGCGAACGCCTGGGCCGGCGGCCAGGCCCTCGCCCGGTACGTCCTGGACCATCCGCAGGTGGTGGCCGGCCGGCGGGTGATCGACGTGGCGTGCGGCTCCGGTCTGGTCGCCATCGCCGCCGCCAAGGCGGGCGCTGTCGAGGTGATCGCCAACGACATCGACCCGTACGCACTGGCGGCCGTCGCGATGAACGCCACGGCCAACGCGGTCACGCTGGCGGTGAACGAGGGCGACCTGCTCGACGGCGACGGCGGCCTTGCCGATGTGATCCTCGCCGGCGACGCCTTCTACGACCCCGAGCTGGCCGCGCGGATGCTGGGGTTCCTACACCGCGCCGCCGACCGCGGCGCGCGTGTCCTCGTCGGTGATCCCGGCCGGGGGCACCTGCCCCAGGATTGGCTGAAGGTACTGACCAGCTACCAGGTACGCGGCTTGGGCGCCGCCGAGGACGCCGAACTCACCGAGGTCTCGGTGCTCGGCCCCGCCGCGTAAGGGTCAGCGTCCACCGCGGCGAGCGCCCGGCCGGGCCCGGGCGGAGAAGGCCGCCGCACTGGATCGCGCTGGTGCGGATCGTGTCGAGGTGGTCGGCGCCGGCTTGCCGCCGCGTCGGCTCCGGCCGTCGTGGGCAGGCTGCGCCTCGTGCCGCGGGTCGGCGGACCGCGGTATGGGCTGGGGGACCAGCGTCCGTTCCCCCGGGGCAAGTTCGCGTAGCAGCGCGTCACCCGGGCGCAGCCGGGTCGTCGTCGCCGTGATGCCCGCCTTGCGAGTCAATTCCCGCACCTCGGGCACCTGCCCGTCGGTCATCAGCGTGACGACAGTCCCGGCCGCCCCGGCCCGGGCGGTACGGCCCGAACGGTGCAGGTAGGCCTTGTGTTCCACGGGCGGGTCAGCGTGCACGACGAGGGCCACGTCGTCGATGTGGATGCCCCGGGCGGCGATGTCGGTGGCGACCAGCGTGTGCACCTCCCCGTCGGAGAACGCCCGCAGGTTCCTGGTGCGCGCGGCCTGGGCCAGGTTGCCATGCAGTTCGACGGCGGCCACACCGGCCGCGACCAGCCGGCGGGCGAGAGTTTTCGCGCCCCGCTTGGTACGCGTGAACACCACGGTCCGACCCCGCGCCGCGGTCAGCTCGACCAGCACGGCGAACCGGTCGTCGGCGTGGACGTGCAGGACGTGGTGCGCCATCGCGGCGACCGGCGACAGCGCCGAGTCGACGCTGTGCACGACCGGATCGGTGAGGAACCGCCGCACCAGGACATCGACGCCGGCGTCCAGGGTGGCGGAGAACAGCAGACGCTGCCCGCCGCGCGGGGTCTGCTCCAACAGCCGCCGTACGGTGGGCAGGAAGCCGAGGTCGGCCATGTGGTCGGCCTCGTCGAGCACGGTGATCTCGACGGCGTCCAAGTACGCGTTGCCGGCCTCGACATGGTCGGCGAGCCGGCCCGGGCAGGCCACCAGGACGTCGACCCCGGCGCGCAGCCCGGCGATCTGAGGTCGGGCGGCGACGCCACCGAAGATTGTCATCACGCGTAGCGACAGCGCCTGCGCCAGCGGCGCCATCACGCTGTCGATCTGGGTGGCCAGCTCACGAGTGGGTACGAGGATCAGCGCCCGAGGGCGCCCGGCCCGCCGTGGCGTGGCGGTGGCGGCCAGGCGGGTCAGCACCGCCAGTACAAATGCATAGGTCTTACCCGAACCGGTGCGGCCCCGGCCGAGCACGTCCCGCCCGGCGAGCGCGTCGGGCAGTGTCGCGGCCTGGATTGGGAACGGCCGCTCCACCCCGGCCGCGGCCAGCACGCGGATGAGCGCGTCGGGCGCGCCGAGGTCGGCGAAGGTCAGGTAGTTGGACGAGGTGGTCTGGCGTGGGCGGCGTGCCGCCATGAGGGCTCCGAACGTCGAAGGGACGTCCCGCCCGGCGCTGACCGTTTCGGCCGCGGCGCGTGGCGTGGGACATCGAACCCGGCCGCCATGCTGGGCGAGCCGCGCTGTCAGTCTACTCGAACCAGCTACCGGACCATGCTGCCTGCTGACGGGTGGTGAACGAGCATCGACGCCGGCCGATCAGGGCGCCATGACCTGCCACCGGCTCTGTTCGTCCATCCATGCCCCGGCCAGGATCTCCGCCGACCGCAGGCCCGGGCACGGGTAGATCTTCGACCGACCAGCGCCGCCGCCGGCTCGGGCCTCGACCTCCCACGACTCGCCATCGGTACGGATATACACGTCGCGACGCCCTCGCACAGTGCGGTCGCCGTTCCACCAGTGACGCTCGGTTCTCACCCCCAGACCGTATAGCACCACGCCCGAGTGCGGAACGGTGACGATCTTGGTTACCCCCAACGTTGACGAGGTGGCCGAGCACCCGTGGCATGATCCGCGCCCGCCACGGCGACCGGCTGGTCGTCCTGTCCGGGCGCGGCATGGCGGCCCTGGGACTGATACCTCGCGGCGCGGCTCGGTATCTGCACGTCGTCGAGCCATCGCGCCAGCGGGGCACCGATCCCGCCATTCCCGGGCCGGCCGTCGCATCGTCTCCCTGCGGCACAACGTAACCGGCCCGACGGTGCACATCACCGCGGCTACCTCACACGCGGCGGCATCGACGCGCGCGCTCGGCGGCTGGCAGACAACGTCGACTGCTTGAATGAGGGCGTGACTGATCCGCGCGTGGTGGAACCCCTAAGCTTTGGATACTCGTTCGACGCGGAGGACGCGCGCCGGCTGCGGTTGCTCGATGAGCGCGGTGCTGAGCTTACGATCGTGGAACCTCGTCGGGGCGCAGAGAAAGCGGCGTGGCCACCCCGATCACGGGTTCTGGCTTTCCAGGCCGACGCCGTCACGGTCACGCTGACCACCGGTGAACGGTTCGAGTTTGTGAACGGCAGGAAAGCGCCCTGCCGCCGACGCAATGCCGGCACCACATGGACCCTCCAGGGACGCAAGTACGAGATCGTCCACACAAGCTCACGTCAGGCACAGCTCCGCCGAGACGAGGTGGTCCTCGCCTCGGCGCGCTCCTCCTCCCGCCGGTACGGCCCCGTCCGCACGACGATCGAAGCAGAGTGCGACGTCGTTGACCGTATCGGAGTCGTGCTCCTCGAACAGGTCATCCGCCCCGGCCGGCCGATGGCATTCTTCGCAGCTCTCGACATGCTCGCGATGGCAGGGTGAGGCGATGCCCGGCTCCGGCGTCGCTAACGTGGCTGCCCGGATTTGTAGCGGCAGACGACGTCCGCTTTTGCCGCTGGCCGCGCGCCTCTGACGGACTGCCGAGTCCGCCCCGGCGTCCGGCTGAGTAAGTAAGTGGGTGTAACAGCGGCAGCTGCGGTGAGGCCGTTACCTCCGGCATTTAGCGGCTGCCGGAGGACGCGCGGCGGCCCACAGAGGCCTGGGCCTGGTGGTCGGGCCTGGACGGCGTGTCCGGGCCCGATCCACCAGGCCATCAGGCCTTAACTCATCCTCCTCCGACCGTGACTGTCGCGATCATGCCGACCCACTGCCCGTTGCTGTAGCCGGCGTGGAGCCTGCAGATGACCGTCCAGGTCCCTTCCCGATCGAAGGTGTACGAGACCGGTGGACCTCCCGGCGGAACGGGCCCGTTGGTGACCTGGAAGATGTCGCCGCCGTTCGGGTCCGGATTGCCGCCGGGCGGCACGAGCCAGACGTCGTGCGGGAACCGTGCATCCGCCTCGTTGAAGTGCCAGGTGACGGTGCCGCCGCGGGCAATCTTGCAGTTGTCGGGACTCCACTGCGTGCCCGTGGCGTTGATGTCGCACGTCGTGGGGAGCGTCCCGCCGCCGTCACGCACCGTGAAGGTGGCGCTCTGCGGGTTGGAGGCGTTCCCGAGGCGATCGGTGGCTCGATAGTCGACTGTGTACTTCCCCGCGTCCTTGAACGGTACCGGCCCGTTGTAGGCGGTCCACGCTCCGCCGTTGACGCGGTACTCGACCTTGTCCACGCCGGCACAGCCGACATCGTTGGCGGTGATGCTCAGCGTGGCCGAGTCGATGTAGGTGTTCTGCTGGTCGGGATCGGCCTGGCCCTGAATCTGGTGCGAGACCGTCGGTGCATCGGTTTCCTTGCACTGGTCCGCCTCGGGCGTGAACTCGATCTTGATCAGCTGCATCTTCATTTCGGGGTTGATCTGGTTGCGGCAACAGCCGAAGGTCCAGCGCCCCATGTAGAGTGCGCCGTCGGGCCCGAACCTGGTCGGGATCACGAAGCTGTTGTTCGGCGTGCCGAAGTGGTTGACAGGCAGCCAGTCGTTGACCCGGAGCATCTGGTTGTTGTCCTGCCGCAGGCGGACCTCCTTCCAGAACCCGTTGTCGGTGCCACGGTTAGTGATCAGCCAGGAGCCGTCGTAGTAGGGCGGGAAGGCGCCGGGACCGCGGCTGTCGTTGTATCGGTAGACCGGGCCGGTGACCGGCTGCATCCCCCCTGCGCCCAGGTCGCCGAAGTCCTTCGGATCCTGGCTTCCGGGGTTGCCGGGGTACTTGCGCCAGACCGTCGCTGGTTTCGCGGGACCTGGGATCTCATCGAGGCCTTGGAATGTGGGTTGCGAATTAGTACCGCCCGGCGGCGCCCAGTTCAGGTCGGACGGGAGCTTGTCGAGCGAGCAGTCGTACTGCTGGCCGGTTGAGGAGTTGGCCTCGTAGTTCCAGCGCCAGGTGGTGTTGATCTTCGAGTTGTCACCGACGCAGAACGGCCAGCCGTAGAAACCGGGCCCGTCGACCTTGTTCCACTCGCAGACGCCGGCCGGGGCGCGGTCGGGCTGGTCCACGGAGTTGTCGTGGCAGAACTCGCCGACGACGACTGAACCCGGGTTGGCGGGGTCGGTGTGCACGGTGAACGGCTGCCGGAAGCCCATGCCGTAGATCTCCGGTCGGGTGTTCGGGGTTCCCGGCGCGAACATGTTGCCCTTCGGGACCGTGTAGGTCTTGCCCAGGCCGGGATCGGGCGCGCGCCCTGGGGTCTGCGGCGGGCCCTCGCGCGGTTTGATGCGCAGGATCTTGCCGCGCAGGTCGGCGGTGTTGGCCGCCGTCTTGCGCGCGTCCCAGCGCTCCGAGGCGCGATGGTCCATCGGCGTGTAGCGGTTGTGGCCGGGCGCGTTCGGGGAAACGTCGTCGCCGACGCCGACGTAGAGGTTGCCTTCGGAGTCGAACACCAGGCTCGCGCCGCCGACGTGGCCGGGGCCGTTGTCGGTGGGGCCACCCGGGAAGCCCGAGGGTTTGCCGGAGATCTTCGCCTTGGGCACGCGCAAGATCTGCCGCTCCATGTATGGATGTGCCGGGTCCAGGTGTTTCGGCCCGCCTGGTGCCGGCTCGAAGGCGGTGCCGGTCTTGTTCAGCGTGAAGCGGCTGACCAGGTTGTAGCCGACGGTCTGCTGGTTGCCCGTGGTCGGCCAGTCGCCGGGGTTGCGCGGGGAATAGTAGACGTAGATGTTGCGCTTGTCCGGCTCCGACAGGTCGAAGTCCGGCTCCAGGCTCATCCCCAGCACGCCGTCCTCGGAGTTGCCGTGGTCGGCGCGGGTCGGGATCGTCGCGACCGTCGTCGAGTTGTTCGGCGGGCCGTTCGGATCGTGCATCTTCACGTAGCCCTCGGACTCGTACCCCGGCTTGGGGCCGATTTCAGTCCAGTAGACCTTGCCGTCCGACGCCACGTCGAGAGCCATCGGGCCGTTCACATTGTCGACCAGGGTCGTGCGGGTGAAGTTCGACCACACGGTGCCTGAGCAGTCGGTCTTCTTCCCCTCGCCGGCGACCCAGCGCACCCCTCCGACGATCTGCTTGATCAGCGGGTTGTCGCCGCCGTTCTCGGTGTAACGCACGCCGAAGTGGCCCTGCGAGGTCACCCAGGTCCGCCCATCGTTGTAGGGCCGCGGGGTGCCGGTGCCGTCCTTGACGCTGCCGCCGTCGTAGAGCTTGCACCACGTCGTGGGGTGGTCCTGGCCCATTGAGTAGGTGCCGGTGTTGTAGGTGCGCTCGTCGAAGGTCGCGAGCACGTGGTGGTCGCCCCGGACGTTGCGGGCGAAGTTGTAGTGCTCGTCGGCGATCTTGTAGGTGTCGGGCAGGTCTTTGGTGGAGAGGTGGTTGTGGTCGGCAACCTGGACGGTTGCGGCGTTGCCGGTCGCCGACCCGCTCGAGTGGCCGCGCATCGTCGTGCCGACGACGCTGTCCGGCCCGCCGTCCCACCAGTCCCACACGGACACGCCAGCGCCGGCGTCGGTCATGTTGTGCACGGCCGCGATCCCGCCGCCGTTCTGGGTGAAGCGGATCAAGGCCTCACGCTGGGCATGGTCGAGGAGCGGTCCGGGCCGCCGGCCGCCGGCCCACGACCACGACGCGTTCAGGAGCAGGATCGCGTCGTATCGGGCCAGGTTCTGGTCGGTGAAGATCCGGGGGTTCTTGTCCGGGTGGTCGCAGTTGTTCGGGCCGCCACCGTTGTTGTCGCAGTCCTCCCAGGCGACCTCGTAGCCTGCGGCCTTGAGAGCGTCCTGCAGCACTGGGCGACCGTTGTTGATCCCATCGGTGTGCCGGTACCCGGTCGTGCCGGTGTAGATGAGGATCCTGTTGCCCTCCTCCTGGGCAGGAGCCGCAGGGAGGGCGCTGCTAGCTTGCCTGGTGCTTGTCGCCGGGCCAGCATCCGCCGGGTGGATGCTGCTAGGAGCCTGTCGGGTGCTCTTCGCTTGGACAGCGGTTGCCGGGGCGAGCATCTGAGCCCCAAGAGCGACCGCGATCAGAGCGATTCCAGGATGCTTCACACTCCGCGCAGGCAGCGCGGCCTTCCACATGCCACTCACTTCCTCTCCCAATGCGGCGGCTACCAGCCCCGCGGTCGGAGCGACGTGGTGCGACCGCCTGAAGGTTAAGACGTAGCATGTCCTCCTTTTGGCAGATGGTCAAGAACTTCCGGTTGCGAACAACAAAAGCTCTCTCGCCAGTAACAGTAGTTTTGTTGCTCGAAGGCGTTAGCTGTCTTGAACCAGACGATTCGCTCCGCTAGCGTCCCTGCCATGGGTGAGCAGAGGGTTCACAGGCGGCTTCTCAGCGTCACTGCGGCCACAGTTGCGATCGCCGTCGGGGCACTGGCTCTGGCGGGATGTAGCGACGACTCCGGGGAGGCGCCGGGGCGGGAGCGCGACCTGACGGCGCTTCAATGCCCGATGGTGGAGACGGGACAGCACACGGACGTCAGCCAGTACAGACCCGCGAAGAACGCCTTCGATACGGCGGAGCTGCTCGGGATGCAGCTCGCTGAGGCCCGTGAGAAGGCGGCCCATCACGACTGCGAGATCGTCGTTGCGCGCGAGGACGGCAAGAGCCAGCCCGTGCCGATAGAGATCGACCCGGCGAGGATCTATGTCTACATCGAGCATGGCGCCGTCAGCGACATAGAGGGCGTCGGTGGTGGGCTCTAGGGCGACGACCCGATGCGCACTCTCACCAGGGCTTCCGTAGTCGCCACCGGTCGGCGGTCACGGTGGGTCGTAATCGCGGTGTGGCTTGCGCTCGCGATGCTCGCGGTGCCGCTACAAGCCAAGCTCAGCGAACGGGCCGCCGACGAGAGCGAAACCTTCCTCGTCCGGGGATCGGAGTCGGCGGAGGCCAAGCGGATCATCAACGAGCGGTTCCGGCGCGGCAGCGAAACAGCGGCGGTAATCGCCTACTTCCGCGAGGGTGGGATCACAGCAGACGACGGGCAGCGCGCCGACGCCGACGCCCGCGCGCTGTGCCGGTCCGGCGCGATCCCGAACTTGACGATGGTCGCCACCCCGTACCAGCGCGCGTGCGGCGAGACCGATCCGCTCGACATGAGCACGGGCGGCTCGCTGCTCACCTCACCCGACAACAGCGTCATCTTGAGCACGGTCCTGATGACCGACGACTCGACGCCCGCCGTCGAGCAGGCGGTCGCGGCAATCCGCGAGGTCGTCCCACCGACCGCGGGCGACGAGAGCGGACTGAAGGCCTTCGTCACCGGCCGTGCCGGCTTCGAGGCCGATCGAAGTGCTGCGGTTAAAGGGATCAACGAGACCCTCTTGGCAGTCACGGTCGTCATACTGCTGCTCCTGCTGCTCGCGACCTACCGCTCGCCGCTGGTTGCTCTGGTACCGCTGGCCGTCGTCGCCGTCGCCTATCTCGTCGCCGCCGCCCTCGCCTACGGCCTCGTCGCCGCCGGCCTCACTGCGGTCAGCGGCCAGACGACCGCGATCCTGATCGTGCTGATGTTCGGTGCGGGAACCGACTACTGTCTGCTGGTCGTGGCGCGGTTTCGCGACGAACTGCGGCGGGCGCGGGACGTCGAGGAGGCGATGGTCGCCGCCGCCCAGCGCACCGGCCCGGCGATTCTCTCCGCCGGAGCGATCGTCGTCGGCGCGATGCTGGTCCTCGCCCTTGCCGACTTCAACGCCACGCGCGAGATGGGCCCGATCCTCGCCCTCGGCGTCGCGATCATGGTCTGTGCCGGTCTGACGCTCCTGCCCGCGATGCTCACCGCCCTCGGACGACGGGCATTCTGGCCCGCGATTCCCCGCCACGAGCCCGAGTCCGCACCCGCAGTCACGTTTTGGGGGCGCATCGCGAGCCTTGTTCACGCACGACCCGGAATGATCGCCGCGGCGGTCACCGCTCTCCTCGCCGCGGGCGCGCTGGCCACCATCGGCGGGCGTCCGGCGCTCGACTTCGCCGAGTCCTTCCGCGAGGCGCCGGACTCGGTCCGCGGTCAACAGGTGATCCGCAACCACTTCATCCCCGGCCGGGCGGCGCCGCTTCGCATCGTCGTAGCCGAGGAGGCAAGCGGGAAGGTCCAGAGCGCTCTCACCGAAGGCACACATTCACCCATCGCCGACATGCACGCGGTGGCCAGGTCGATCGGGGCGGACAGCGGCTTCCTGGGTGCGGCGGCGCAAGGCCAGCGAAGGTCCGCGACAAACTTGGTCATCTTCGACGCAGACCTGCGGATGGATCCGTTCTCAGAGCGGGCCACCGACGCCGTCCCCGTGCTGCGTGAGATCGCTGACCGCGCGGCCGACGGCCGGACCATCCTGATCGGCGGGACCGTGGCTGAGAACTACGATGCCCGCCAGGCACTCAGGCGTGACACCAGGCTGATCGTCCCGGTCGGCCTTGCCCTGATCCTCCTCGTCCTCACTCTGCTCCTACGCGCGGTGGTGATGCCGCTCTACGTGATCGCGACCGTGATCCTCTCCTTCGGCTTCGCCCTCGGCGTCAGTTCCCTCATCTTCACCCACATCCTCGGCCAGCCAGCCTC
>NZ_JBUEGB010000110.1:0-13408 GCF_054963695.1 Micromonospora sp. RTBAU3-60
GGTCCGGGCTTCCAACGCCCGGTTGTACACCAGCCGCACACACCCGAACGTCCGGTTCAACAGCTCAGCCTGCTCAGGAGACGGATAGAAGCGGTACTTGTACGCCCGCCGCACCACCCCACCCACGTCCCACACCCTAACAACCGTCCACGTAAGACGATCATCGAAGGGAGGGAGCGGCGTTTCCTCCCGGCCCTGAACGGCCGAGTTTCCACGCCGCAATTCCGATGACGGGAGACCAGATGGCTCCCCGCTCGCGTTACGCCCAGCCCGCTTCGGATTCGTTGGCGGACGTCTTGGAGCGGGTCCTCGACCGTGGCGTGGTCATCGTCGGCGACATCGTCGTGGGCGTGCTCGACATCGAGCTGTTGACGTTGAAGGTGCGGCTGCTCGTCGCGTCGGTGGACACGGCCCGGCAGATGGGCATCGACTGGTGGCTACATGATCCTTTCCTGAACTCGCAGGCCGCCCAAGTCGAGGCCGACCGGAAGGTCGCGACGAGCGCGGGCCAGCGGGAGGAAATCGACGCCGATCAGGCGGGGGAGAAGGGGGATCAGGCGCGGCCGACCTCTCCGACGGCGGTGGGCAGCGGACGCGATGGCGGTGATGGGTCGATCGAGCAGTTGCGGGCGGAGAACGAGGCGCTGCGCGAGCGCCTGGCCGAGATCGAGCGGCGCATGGGGTCGGGGAACGCGGGATGACAGCGAACCGGGCCATCTACCTGTACGCCATCGTGCCGCCGGCCGCCGCAGTGCCCACAATGTCGGGCGTCTACGGCGAACCGACGCAGCTCCTCCACACATCAGGTTTGGGCGTCGTGACCAGCGAGGTGTCCGTCGAGAACTTCGCGGTGATCAACGACGATTCCGGCGACCCGGCCATGCTCGGCGAGCTCGCTCGCCGGCATGACGCGGTGGTCCGCGCCGCCGCGGACGCCGCCGACGCCACGCTACCGCTGCGGCTGGGCACCGTGGTGACCGGGCGGCGGGCCCTGTCTGATCTGCTGGCCGTCCGCGGCGAGCAGTTACGCCGCTTGTTGGACAAGGTCGCCGGCTGTGACGAGTTCGGGGTGCGAGTCACCGGCCGCACTGGCGCGAAGCGCCACGATGCCGCTGACACCCAGTCGGCTACCCCCGATGCCGAGGGCACCCCCGCAGATGCCGCCCACGGTGACCACGCCGGCTCACCCTCCGCGAGCGCCGGTGACGGGCTAGCCTACCTACAGCAGCGGCGCGAGGCGTTACAGCGCATGCAGCGACGCAGGCAGGCCACGGCCACGCTGGCCGCCGACGTGGACGCGGCACTGCGTGAGCAGGCAGCCGACGCCGTCACCGGCCGGGGCGGAAACCTGCTAGACCGGACGTACCTGGTGCACCGCGACCGGTCGTCGGCGTTCATCGAGGTTGTCGACCAATGCGGCGACCGCGTGGCGGCCGAGGGTTACCAGCTCAGCCTCAACGGGCCGTGGCCGCCGTACTCCTTCTCGGTGACCAACCTCGAAGTGGCCGGCCGTGGCTGAGCAGCGTGATCTGGGCACCCGACTCACCGGTACCACCGACCTGGTCGACCTCCTTGACCGGATCGTCGATCGCGGCGCCGTGATCAGCGGCGACGTCGTGATCGGACTAGCCGGCATCGATCTCATCCGTCTAGATCTCAACCTGCTGCTCATCTCGGTCCAACGGCTGGACGACCTCCAAGCTGGACTGGATAACCACGAAGACGGTGGAGTAAGCGACCGCGAACCGGGCAATGCCTGACAGGGACGCCCAGGAAAGGAGGCTCGCGTGATGACACCATCGCGGAAAGATTCACCGCTGCGGGTGAACATCGACCCGGAAAACGCCGGCGCGGGCCTCGGCCGCCTCGTCGTCGTCCTCCTGGACGTGATCCGGCAACTGCTAGAGCGCCAAGCGTTGCGCCGGGTGGACGACGGTGATCTGACCCCGCAGCAGGTAGAGCGGCTGGGGCAGGCGCTGCTGGCCCTGGACAGGCGCTTCGCCGAGCTGCGGGAGATCTTCCAGGACTCCGATGGCGAATTCGAAGTCGTCGACCCGCAACCTACTGCGGGACCGGCGGACCGTCAGCCGGCAGTACCTGACTTCCGGACGAACATCGACCGGCTGGTGACCTCCGACAGAACCGCCAAGACGGGCCAGACAGCTGACAGGCACGCCGCGTCGTAGCGGTGACGGCAACGCGACTAGCCGCCGACGACCGAAAGCAATGGGGCGGCCAGCGACTGAGGAGAGGCGATAAAGATGACCGTGATGACCACCGGAGTGAACCGCGCTCCCCGGCCGAGCAGCCTGGCCGATGTCGTGGATCTGATCCTGGACAAGGGCATCGTGATCGACGCGTATGTACGCGTCTCGCTGGTCGGGATCGAACTACTGACCATCGACGCCAGGGTAGTGATCGCCAGCGTGGACACCTACCTACGCTTCGCCGAGGCGGTCAACCGCCTCGACCTTCAACCCGAGGGCCAGGTCACCGGCCTGCCCGGAATGATCCAGGGAATGACGGAGGGAGCTTCCCGGTCAAAGACCCGCGGCGCGCTCGGCGGCGTCAAAGACAAGCTGACCGAGATCAAGGACTCCATGCACAGCGGCCGGGACGAGCAGGACGACGACGAAGACGATAACTCGGGTGGCCGGCGGCGCAAGCTCACGATCGGACGTCAGCCTTCCCGCCAAGCGGCCGAACGCTCCGGTTCCACTGACAAGGACAGCTGATCGTGCTGGTCGTCTACGCACTGGTCCGCTCCACACACCCGCTGCCCGAGCGTCTCACCGGGATCGGGAAGCCAGCCGGCCAGGTCCGGCTGGTGGGTGCCGAGCGGGTGGCCGCAGTGGTGAGCCAGATCGGCGACCAGGCCCTGCACGACGACGACGCCATCGGCTACCTCGACGTCCTACAGGCCCTGATCGAGAACGGCCCGGTCCTGCCGATTCGGTTCGGCACCCTAGCCCCAGACGACGATGCCGTGCGAACGGAAATCCTGGCACCGCTCGGCGAGCAGGGCGCCTCACGGCTGGACCAACTGGACGGCCTGGTCGAGATGCAACTCAAACTCATCGCCGACCAAGACGCCGAGCTTCGCGACCTGCTCGCCTCGTCACCGCCATTGCGCGAGCTGGTCGAGCAGGTCAAAGCAGGCGCGGCAGACGTCAGCGTGCACATCAGCGTCGGTGAACAGGTGAACCAAGGACTAGCCGAGCGGCGCGCCGCACTCGATGCTCAAGTTGCGGGCCGGCTGAAGCCGCTCACCCTTGACCACGGCTCACGCACCGGAGACGACGTCACGGTGCTCACCCAGTACTACCTGGTCCGGGTCGACGACCTCGAGCGGTTCGACGCAGCCGTCCAAGACCTCCTCGAGGACCTGGGCGACCGCTACACCCCGGAGTACGTCGGCCCGCTGCCACCGCTCGATTTCGCCGACGCTGAGAACGACCTGACCCAGACACCCTCGAACGGGACCACCCCCAGCCGCTGGGGATGGTGAGGAGACGGTACGAGCAGTGCCATGAGCAACACCCTGACGCTCAGGGCAGTCGCTGCTGGCGGGACGCCTTGGGCCAATCCGGCCCGCGGCGCCGTCATACAGGTGAACCCGGCAGGACCAACCGGGCAAGCTCCACGACGGGAATGCTGACCGACTGGCCGAGCAACGGCGTCGGCCGCAGGAATCGACCTGGGCCGGATGTGGCGAGGTGAGCAAGCCGACGGCCCATGTCAAGGCCGCTAGGACCGGGCTACACAGGAACGATGCACCTTTTGAGGCGGCTAGTCCGCGACGCAGGATCCCGGGACAGACGTGCCACCGCCAGTCGATGCCAGCTGTGCGGCGCCGACATCGACGGCACCGCAGCATGCGCCCTGATCCCCGCCCCGAACGGTCTTGACGCTCTCCCCGGACTCCAAGGGCGGCGAATGGTAGTTGCATGCAGCGGAGCACATCTGGCCGCGCTGCTCGCCGAGCACTGCCCAGCCCCCCGCTGACGAATGGTTCGTTCCATTGACAGGCAACCGCCCTGCGCGTCCCCATCTACTGCCTGCCTGCTGTGACCGCCTGTGATCGTGGAGGCGCCTCTCGGATCAGCGGAGACCTCGCCAAGGACGCCGGACGCGACGTCTGGGCCGAGGGCGCGCTGGCTGGCTGGGAGCGGGCCTGCTTGGACGCGGTCGCGTTGCCGGTGCGGGTCTGCTCCCGCCTACGGATGGTTGGAGCAAGGTCAGCCGGCGGACAGTACCGCAACGATGACGATGCTGATGGCCAGCAGAATAACGACGGCGAACACCGCCTGCGGTGGCCTCAGTCGCGGAAGATGCTGGATTGTCCGCAGGAGTTGCGCCGGCTGGTCCCACACGGATGGGGCCGCGTGGCGGCCATGCCGGCGGGTCGGCTCGGTGCTGGTCTGGTATATCACCGGGGTTTCCTCCGACGGGCGTCTGGTGCGCTGTTCGGATGAGCAGCAGGACTGTCGTTCCTCCTCGACAAGCAGGCCGCGTAGGCCGGCCTTCATCGGTAACAGGCGCTGGTCTGCTCCTCGGCGTTACATATCTGTGAGGTTGCCTGTGCAGATTGTGATCGGGGTTCGGTCGCTCGTCCCGCAGACAACCACGCGACAGAGCGCTAGGCGGGTGTAGCGGGCTGGCACAGCACCTCGCCCGTTGCCGGATCCTGGCACAGGTATCGGCGGCCCTCGTGCATCCACCCCCAGAGCGAGTCCTTGAACAGGGGTCGTCGGCAGTGCCTGCAGGTGACGCTCCGCCTTTCCTCGGGCGCCGGTTGGGCAACCTGGGCAGCCCCGTCCACATCGGCCGGCGTCTTGGTTGTGGATTTCGGCGAGGCGGTGCCAGCGGAGTGGCGGGCTGGCCTGGGCTTCGAAGCTGGGATTGACGGTGGGGTCTCAATCATGCGTACTCCCTCTGCACATTGAACGACCGGACCGGGCGTCACCCTGGATCTCGAACCGCCCGCCAGGGAAGCTGCTTAAGCCCGTTCTCTCCACAAAAGGAGGCGTTGCGGGCGGCCGTGCCGTTACGGGCACCATCGCCGGTTAGACCCCGGAAGGGGGTGAGGTGTACAGTCACGCGCTCGCCTTGCTCCGCAGTGAGCTCTTGCAAGGGGGTAGGCGCGGCCATCAACCGATGGTGGTGACGGCTTGTGCCCGGACCGGCAGCACGAGCCGGGTGGCGGACACGTCGAGCGCCGCGGTCACCGCCGGGTTCGGTGGCCGGTACGTCGGCTGGTCAACCTGAGCAAGGTCCAGTCGGATCCGGTGCCCGGCGGGGAACGCCCAATGGTTGCCGTACAACGGCACCTGGATTGCCCCGCTGCGGGGGTCGTAACCGGTGAAGTCGAACCGGTAGACGCCACGACTGACCAGCAGCGCAACGCCGTCAGGGGACACGTCCCACACCCGTGCGGCCAGCACCGCGGTGGTGGCGCCTGGCGTGGCGGCGTACCGGGCTTGAGCGTGGCCGATCCCGATGAGCGTCTGCTCCGTCGGCAGCGGTTGCGAAATTCCGGTGTAGCCGTCGGTCGGGGAGGTGGTCAGCCGGACGGACGTGCGGCAGCCGGCACCGGTAGAGGTGATGGTGCCGCCGGCGACGGCATCGGTGGCGGCTGCGTCCGGATCGGTGGCGCCTGAGGTCGGCGCCAGGAGCACCGAGCCGTTGTAGTCGACGATGAGGATTCCCTTGGCGAGGCCCTCCGGGCTACCCGCGCGGATCGCGTCCGCGGCTGTCGCCGCGCCCGCGCACCGCGTGGGGTAGCTGGATACCGTGGTGCGCGCGGGGCGGCCGCCGGTGATGTTCGCCTGTAGGAATCTCCACGCCTGTTCATTGATCGCCTGCCACACGGCCGGCGGGTTCTGCGCCCGGGCGTGCCCGATGTCGCCTACGGCGACAGCGACCGGCCAGTCGCGGTTCAGACTCTTGAGGTAGGTGAACATGCGGAACGACTCCACCGGCGGAAACAGGTCATCGGTCCAGCCCGACACGGAGAAAATCGCCGGCGTACGGCCCGCATCCCGGCCGATCCGCCACCCCGGCTGGTAGTAGGCGGAGTGCCACCCGCTGAACGCTGCTCTCAACTGCCCCATAATCGGATCATCCACGCGGCCCGGCGCGCTGTACGGCTCTCCCGCGTCGACTCTGGCCAGCCAGGCGGTGAACGGCTCCGGACCGTTGCTCTGCGGGCTCAGCGAGCCCTCGTCGAAGACACCGTTGGCAGTGCCGACACCGTACAGCCCGCCGATGTAGCTGGTCTTGGCGACGCCGATCGGGTTGCCGACGCCGAGACTGTCGGGCGCCCCCTGCGCCGACGAGTACAGGTCGCTGCCCCGGTACGGCTCACCAGCGGGCGCTTGGGAAGGTCCGCCCGCGTGGCCGTTGGGCATCAGCGCGTAGGCGAGGTCGGTCCACGGATACTTGGGCACGGCGACCTGCAGACGCAGCCGCGGCAGGCCGGGCCAGTCGCTCCAATACTCGCTGCCTGCCTGAGCGGCCGCCTGCAGCCAACTCTCCCCGCCACCGTAGGAGCCGCCGCTGACCGCGACCTGGTTCCGATTGATGTCGAGATAGGCAAGCGCCACCAGGGCGGCGAGCCACTGGGTGTCGCGGATCTCGACATCCTTGTTTTTAACGCGGATGGTGCCGGCCGGCGGGCAGGCCGACCCGCCGGGCGGCAGGCAGGTCGGCGTGACGCCCGCGGGCGTCGACGGCTGGTAGCTGGCTTTCGGGCCGTTGTCGCGGAAGCCGCGGGCGGTGTAGGTGAGCACGTAGTAGCCGTGTTCGGCGAACCAGTGGCTGTTCC
This sequence comes from Micromonospora sp. RTBAU3-60, assembly GCF_054963695.1. Classification (NCBI taxonomy): domain Bacteria; kingdom Bacillati; phylum Actinomycetota; class Actinomycetes; order Micromonosporales; family Micromonosporaceae; genus Micromonospora; species Micromonospora sp. RTBAU3-60. The sequence goes on from NZ_JBUEGB010000110.1 coordinate 6,827, forward strand.
AGTGATACTTGTCCGCCCCGTCAGCGACTGCCGAGGTGGATTCCCACTCGTGCTTGTCGTTGCCGAAGCCGTGCAGCAGCACGATCAAGGGGTGGATGTCACCAGTGCCGGGCATGGGCCGGGTGACATCCACGTCCAGCGGCGTGCCGTCAAAACTGGGAACCTGCGCCGAGCAGATCGTCGCCCCACCCGGATACGCCGCACAGTTCGCCCTCAGCGCCCCGGCATACGGCGATCCGTCGCCCGCCGCAGCCGCCACGGTGGGCGCTGCCCCCGGCAGGACCGCCAACAGAGCGAGCGTGCCGGCGAGGGCCACCCGGCCCCATTCCCTACGCGTCCGTGTCACCGTGATCCAGCCCCTCTACCTGCCCGCCTTGCTCCTCTCCTACTGATGTTCATCTCTGAAATGGCCAACTCCGCAACAGCCCGGTCACAGTCGGAGGGAGCTGTGACGACTGCGGGGTGGTGTCCACCGGCCTGCCGGCAGCCACCACCCCGCACACAGGATCTGGCGAAGGTCAGCTCACTTGGTGTCGGTTGCGGTGAGGGTGAACGGGACTGCGGCACCCAGCCACAGTTGGGTGAGGACGTATCGGGTTCCGCTGGGGATCGTGCCGGCCTCGTCGGCGGCCGAGGAGGCCGCTGAGCCGAGCAAGGTGCACGACTCGTCGTAGAAGTACAGGTCGAAGTCGTACGGGGCCAAGCTGTCGCTGCTCACGTGCACCTCGTGGGCGCCGTCGCCGAAGCTGTCCGGCAACTGGGTGACCCAGCCGTCGGCGCCCTGCGCCGGTGCCGCCGGCACCGCACAGGTCGTCTTGAACGCCGTGGCCGTGACGCCGGTGGCGTCGTCGGCCGTGCCGGTGGACGGGTTCCCGGTGGCGATGACGCCGGTCTCGGTCACCGGCGCGTCCGGCGGTGACGGGGGCAGCGGCTCGACCCCGGTGGCGGTGGGGGAGAAGACCTGCAGCTCGGCGGTCTGCACGTCGGTCTTGGTCTCGCCGAGCGCGGTGTCGGCCCAGAACCGCACGTACTGTGCCTGCACTGGCTTCGGCAGGGTCAACTGCTTGTAGTGCAGGTCAGGCGCGGTCGGTCGAGGCGTCTGGTAGGTGAAGGCGTCCGCCTTGGTCAGGGTGGTCTGCCAGTTCGTGCCGTCGATGGAGGTCTGCAGGGTGAACCCGCGCAGCCCCTCGAATCGGGAGGTGGTGAAGGCGCTGACCTGGATCGACGAGATCTGGGCCGGGGCGGCCAGTTTGATCACGGCGTTCCCGGTTCCCGGGGTGGTCTTCCAGCTGCTGGCTTCGGTGTCGTCGATCAGGCGGGCGGCGCCGGTCGTGGTGGCGGAGACGATGGTGGCGCCGTTGGCGGCCGAGGCCAGGTTGGGTGCCAGGGCGAACCGCAACGCGGAGGTCTTGCCGGCGGTGACCTTGATGCCCGGGAAGGTCCGGGCGCCGAACCCGTCGGCCGCGATCGTCACCGGGTAGGTGCCGGCGGTCACCGGCGCGGAGAACCCGCCGTCCGCGGACGAGGTCCGCAGCGGCGTGACCCTGGCTTCGAAAACGCCGAGCATGATGCGGGCGCCGGGGATGGGCTTGCCGGTGGCCGCGTTGACGACGGTGCCGGTCAGGGTGCCGTTGCGGGCCGGGTTCGTGTGCTCGTAGGAGGGGATGGGGTCGGTGTCGTCGCCGCCGTCGCTGACGGCGTGCACGCCCAGGCCCCGCTTGGCGAACGCGCCGTACACGGCATCCACGAGGGCGGCGTAGTCGGAGCGGCTGTGGTAGCGGTTGTCCAAAGCGGTGCGGATGGCGTCGCGCATGTCGATGAACGACGGGTCCGCCGGGGACAGCGGCATCGCGTCGGTGATCAGCCGTGCGGCGATCTCACCGCCGGCGACCTGCCCGTACCGGGCGACGAGGGCTTTGCGCATGTCCCACAGGATGGTGGTCCAGATCTCCCCGTCCGAGTGGACCTCGGGGCCGCCAAGGTCGTATCCGACGTCGCCGTAGCCGGTGGGGTTCTGGTCGTAGCTCCAGTTGCGGATGCCGCGTTCGCTGTTGCCGGTGACGTGCTGGCCGACCACGGCGGTGGTGGCGAGCTGGTTGCCGTAGAGGTGGTTCAGCGCGTACCAGTCGCCCCAACCCTCACCCATCGACCCGGACTGGTGGGAGTTGAGAGCGTTGTCCTCGCCACTGACGTACCGGTTGGACAGCCCGTGCGCGTACTCGTGTTCGATGACGGAGGCGTCGAAGTTGCCGTCGGAGTACGGCCCTTCGAAGGTGTCGTTGACCGGCTCCCACAGGAACATGCCGCTCCAGGCGGGGATGCCGTCGGGGAGGGTGAGCATGTAGGCGTTGTCGCGGCCGGTGTAGGTGGGTGCGCCGCCGGTTGCCGCCCCGGCGTGGACCAGCCCCAGAACGGGGTCACCGCCCTGGCCGCCGTTGCCGCCGTTGTTGACCTGGAAATTACCGGCGGACTCGGTGAAGCCCAGCGCCCGGAACTCGTCGTGGATGCGGTTGTGGTGCCAGAACAGGTTCGTCGCCGCCGGATCGAGATCCAGGGCGTAGGACGGCGGCACGGACTGGCCGTTGCTGCGGGCCCAGTTCGCGGCGTACGCATAGTTGAACTGCCCGGTGAGGCTCACCGGCCGGGGTCCCTGGTCGGCGGGGACCAGGAAGTTCGAGTAGTTGGCGTAGGTGTTGGCGTTGTTGCCGACCGTGGTCAGGCCCGCCAGGCCCACCAGCCCGGTCGGGTCGACGTAACCCGAGGGGGACTGGGCGGTCGGCCCGAACGACTTGACCACCGGGGCGCCGCCGGCCGGGGCTCCGGGGTAGTTCTCGTAGACGGTGCCTTCGGCGTCGTGCGCCACCAGGGATGCCTGGTACAGCGTTTCCCCGGTCGCCGCGTCGACGACGGTGTCCCACGCCTCGTCGAGGGCCTTGATGAACAGCACCCGGTAGGCGGGCCGGGCGCCGTCCCGGGTCGGGAACGCCGCTTTCTGCACATAGGAGGCGCCGGCGAACGGCCCCTTGGCGAACACCTGGAAGCCGGCGCGGTCGCCGGCCGGCACAGCGGTGTAGGACACCCCGGGGGCGAGCTTGCCGGCCACGCCCTCCAGCACCTTGGCCGCGGAGAGTTTGTGCGTGCCCAGCAGCGTGCCGGTACGGGCGGAATTGCCGGCGTAGGAGAGAACCTTGCCGTCGCTGGTCACCGCCACGCCGAGGCGGCCACCGCGGACCGCCGGCAGACCCGCGTACGTCTGCGTGAAGTTCACGACGTGCGTGCCGGTACCGACCAGTTCGTGGTCGCGTACGACAGCGAGTGACGCGACGTCCGCCGCCGTGAGGCCGAACGCGTCACGGTTGACGTCGATGAACGACCGGGCCACCGAGACGGGATCCCCCGAGCGGGGCCCGGTGAGCCAGCCACCGTCCTTGCGGATCGTCCGAGGCGTGCCGAACCGGCCGTCCCAACTGACCCGAGTACCGGCACTCGCGGCGGCGACCAACTCGCGTACCGCAGCGAGTTGCCCGTCCGTGGGACGCACGGACTGGGCTGCACGCCGGACATCAAGCCTGTCGACGACCGGCGAGCCGACGTCAACGACGGCCGAGGCGACAGCAGGACTGAGCGTGAGAACCAAGGCGAAAGCCGCCCCGACCGCAAGCGGTCGACGAATACCCATCGAGACTCCTCTGCGGGTCTGATCATGCCTGCGCCCGTGCCGGTGCCGGCTGCCTGTCGTACTGCACATCGACGGGGACGGCTGCATCGCAACGCAACGTGCAGGACGCAGTCCTACGGCTACGGCACGTGAGTGCGGCTGGGGCGGGCGGATGGTTCCTCCGGGCCGACGACCTATCGGACGTCGCCGGACAGTAGCGGCTACCGTCGTCCCGGCCTCGGCGCTGCGATGGGTGACGTGACCGGCGCCGGCCGAGCCGGCCTGGTGACCAGCGCCGACGTCGGCCGTTAGCGGCGTTGGGCTGGTCATGGGTGATCGAAAGCCGTATCCCAGTGATGTCACCGACGAGCAGTGGGCGCTGATCGGCCCGTTCCTGCAGGTGTGGAAGGCCAAGCGCGTGTCGGTCTCGGGCCATCAGGGTGACTACGATCTGCGGGAGATCGTGAACGCGATCCTCTATCAGAACCGGACCGGCTGTCAGTGGGCGTATCTGCCGCACGACCTCCCACAGAAGTCAGCGACGTACTACTACTTCGCGTTGTGGCGTGACGACGGCACCGACCAGGCGATCCATGAACTGCTGCGCTGCCAGGCGAGGGAGAAGGCCGGCCGCCGGGAGGATCCGACCGCGGTCGTGCTGGACACGCAGTCGCTGCGCGCGGCCAACCACGTGCCCGCGGCGACGACCGGTAAGGACGCCGCGATACGAGTGCCCGGCCGTAAGCGGGGCCTGGCCGTGGACGCCCTCGGCCTGATCATCGCCGTGGTGGTGACCGCCGCCTCGATCACCGACAACGCGATCGGGATCAAGCTCCTGGACAAGGTCGCCGAGCACACCCCGACGGTCACCCGGGCCTGGGTGGACGCCGGCTTCAAACAGGACGTCGCGGTCCACGGCGCCGTCCTGGGCATCGACGTCGAGATCGTCAAACGCGCCGACACCGGCCAGGGGTTCGTGCCGGTCCGCAAGCGGTGGATCGTCGAGCAGGTCAACGGCACGCTGATGCTGCACCGCCGCCTCGCCCGCGAGTACGAGAGCCGACCGGAGTCATCGGTGTCGCGCACCCTGTGGACGTCGATGGCCAACCTGGTCCGGCGGCTGACCGGCACCAACACCCCGTCCTGGCGGCACCGGTGAACATCACCACGATCCTCGACCTGATCGCCGAACGCGAAACCGCCGCAGGTCAGGCCGCCGATCGGCTACGCCAGCAGATCACGGCGCTCACCGCCGAACTCGCCCGCATCGACAGCGAACTGGCCGACCTCGCGACCACCCGCACCACCCTGCAAGCACTGGCCGCCGCCGAGTTCACGGCCGAGGATCCGACCATCGCCAGCGCCCCCTACCAGCAGATCCTTGCCGTCCTCCACGCCGCGCCCACCGGGATGCTCGCCAAAGACATCTGCATCGCGTCGGCGTCGAGCCCTCACCCAAGCACGTCGAAGGCGCTCGCGCGAGGCTGAAACGCCTGGTCAGCCGCCAGATCCTCACCGAGACCGAGCCCGGAATATTCGTTCTTGCCCCGAAAAGGACCTAGCCTTTCGAACCGCCCTCTCAGAGACTCCCGCCCCCGCTGCTGCGGAGGTTGCTGCCGTCCGTCGGGTTCCGGTGGTCGTCCAGACGGCGGCGGGCCTCCGCCGACGCCGCCAGGTTACGGACCTGGTGGTCCCCGTCGGTCGCCGTCCGTCGGCTGCGGCGCCACAATGCCAGGGCCACGAGGACAAGCAGTACGACGATGAGGATGACGAGCCAGCGCATGTCCGCCTCCTGGAGGTGAGATCCCTGCCGTCCAGGATGCACGGCCAGGTCAAGGGCCAGGACTGGCGATGGGGACGGCAGGTAAGTGCGGCTGAGGGGTAGCTGCAGAACCTCACCCTCCGCCAGGTGAACCAACCCGGGCGCGGGCGACGCCTCCACCGGGCTGCGAGACGTCCTCTAGGAACGGGCCGATCAGCGCTCACTGCTCGTCGGTGGCATCACTGGGATGCGGCTTTCGATCACCCATGACCAGCCCAACGCCGCTAACGGCCGACGGTTATGACCGGGATTCATCTTCCACGACATCCGGTGATCTCTATCCACAGCGAGCCTGCAGGACGATCTCCAATCGGACTCAAACCGCAGACCAACTCAAAGATCTTCGAACCGCCCTCTCAGTTCGTCACCCATCAGGCACCAGACGGCCGCTACCGACTAAGCCCCTGTGCAGCATCCGCGTCGCGAACCGAGGGAACGAGTGGCAACCGGTGTGTACGCCAGTGGACTTCAATGGACACCAATGGATTTTTCCAGCACCCCCCGGATATGCGATCCAGCTCAGCCGGTAGGCGTCCTGGTCCGATTGAGCGCCGCCAGCGTGAACCGAAGGGCGCCGACGTGGACGCCGTCTGCCGGCGTGGACGTGCGATCCGCCACAGGCCATCCACGTCCAACTGCGCCAGGCCGAATCAGCGCGTGACCAGGCCGTTGATCAGAGTGACGTTGGGCATGATCACCTCGGGATCGCTATTCATCCATACGGTATGTATGCTCGCTGACCGAGACCTACCCCTCCAACTCATGCCATCCCGCCCAATCACCCCCGGGTGACTGGCCAGATCGGAGCGACATGGGCTGCCCACACGCCCAGGAGTGCCCGCTTTTCCCGTTGCTCAACGCAAGCTTGCGCGACTGGCGGAACTACTACTGCGACAGCGCGGAGAGTTGGCGGACGTGTGCTCGGTACAAGCTGTCCCGGACGGGGCGGCTCGTGCCGATCTCGCTCCTCCCGAACGGCTTCGATGCGTCACACCTGAGAGGTGACCCCGCCGCCGACGGGCCGGACCCGGCCGGTGCGCCACAGACGGCCACGTCACGGCTCGATCCGGGGTCCTCGCAGCGGTTCGAGCCGGTGCCGGCC
>NZ_JBUEGB010000111.1:0-13407 GCF_054963695.1 Micromonospora sp. RTBAU3-60
GGCGCTCCAGGGCGTCCACCTTGAGGTGCGCCGAGGCGAGATCCTCGGGATCGCCGGGGTCGCCGGTAGCGGTCAGTCCGAGCTCGTCGAGGTGCTCATGGGCATCCGGGCACCGCTCTCGGGCACCATCGAGTTGGCGGGGCGGCCATTCACTCACCGGTCGCCGCGCGGGTTCTTCCGAGCCGGCGGAGCGGTGATTCCGGAGGACCGGCACCACGCGGCGATCGTCCCCGGGATGACCCTCTGGGAGAACATCACCCTACGGTCGCTGCGCTCCGCGCCGCTGAACAGGCGAGGATTGCTCGACATCCGGGCGGCGTCCGCCGAGGCGCGCCGGCTGATGAACGAGTTCGACGTACGCGCCGACAGCGAGAACCTGCCGATCGGGCGACTCTCCGGCGGAAACCAGCAGAAGGCCGTCCTCGCCCGGGAACTCTCGGGGAATCCGGCTCTGCTGATCGCCGCACAGCCCGTGCGCGGTCTCGACGTACGGGCGGCGGACTTCGTCTACCGGAGCCTCGTCGCGCACCGCGAACGCGGCGGTGCCGTGCTGCTGATCTCCATGGACCTCGACGAGGTCATCTCGATGTCCGACCGGATCGCGGTGCTGGCTCACGGGCGCATCCGGGGCGTCGTCGACGCCGCGAAGACCACCCGCGCCAGCCTCGGCACCCTCATGACGTCGTCCGGAGAGGCCCTGTGATGCTGTCGAAAGACCTGATCATGCGGCTGCTCGTGCAGGTGGGAGTGGCCTTGGCGGCACTGGCCGTCGGCGCGCTCCTGCTGGTGGCGATCGGGGTGGCCCCGCCCGACGCGCTCCGCGCCTTCTGGAGCGGCACATTCGGAACGCCGACCAACGCCGGTACGACGCTCACCTACGCTGTGCCGCTGCTCCTGGTCGCGCTCGGCTGGATCCTGACCACCCGGGCCGGACGCCTGCACGTCGGCTTTCCCGGTCAGATCCTCGCCGGCGGATCCCTGGCCACGGCGGTCGGGCTGCAGTGCGGTAGCCTGCCCGGCCCGGTCGCGGTGCTGCTCACCGCCGTCGCCGGCATCGTCGGCGGCGCCCTCTGGGCGGGCCTGACCGCCTGGCTGTGGGCCTCGCGCGGGGTACTCGAGATCGTCTCGTCGCTCCTGCTCAACCTGGTCGCGATCCAGGTCGCGGACTGGTTGGTCCGAGGGCCGCTGCAGGGCTCCCTGGACGGTCAACCGCAGTCGGCGAACTTCCCGGCCGCCGCACTGTGGCCGAGCGTCGAGTCGATTCCCGGCCGCACCCTCTCGTACGACCTGGTGCTCCTCCCGGTGTGCGCGATCGCTGTGGTGCTGCTGCTGTCCCGCACCGCGTTCGGCTTCCGCCTGCGGGTGGCCGGCGGCAACCAGGAGGCCGCTCGGTGGTCCGGCATCGATCCGGTCCGCGAAGGGGCCGCCGCCATCGTGATCTCCGGTGGGTTCGCCGGTCTCGCGGGCGCCGCACTGCTCTTCGCCGGTTCCGCGCCCTGGATGAGTGACGGATTCGAAGCCGGCGTCGGCTTCAACGGCATCGCGGTGGCGCTGCTGGCGCGCAACTCACCAGTCGGCGCGGTCGCCACCGCCGTCGTGTTCTCCGCGCTGAACGTCGGTGGGACCGCCATGCAGGCCCAGTTGGACGTACCGTCCTCGCTGGCCTCGGTCCTCCAGGGCGCCGTCATCGTGCTGGTTCTGGTGGCGGCCCTCGTCCTGCGGGCCCGCACGAGGGCGCCGTCCACGGCCAAGCCCGCCCCCGCCCGTCGACCGTCCGGGGTCGTCGTCCCCAGCGGTGCCCGGACCGAGGAGGCCTGAGATGGGGATCTTCGACGTCGCGTTCCTCGTCTCGGTGATCACGATCGCCGCCCCGATCCTGCTCGCCGCCACCGGGGAACTCGTCTCGGAGCGGGCCGGCGTACTGAACGTCGGGCTCGAAGGCGTGCTGCTCGTCGGCGCCTTCGGCGGCTACCTCGTGATGGCCGGCACCGGGAACATCGCGGTCGGTTTCCTCGGCGGCATCGTCGGCGGCCTGCTCTTCGGGGCGCTGATGGGCGTGCTCGCGATCGAGACCAAGGTCGACCAGATCGTCTCCGGCATCGCGCTGACCCTGCTCGGCTACGGCCTGACGGCGTTCCTCAACGACGACATCTTCACCAAGCCACACGCCTTCGACCCACTGCCCCGACTCGCGATCCCGCTGCTCTCGGACGTGCCCGTCCTCGGGCCCACCCTGTTCACCCAGGACGCCTTCATCTACGCCACGGCCGTCATCGTCGTCCTCGTGGCCCTGGCACTGACTCGGACGACCTGGGGCATCAACCTGAAGGCGACCGGTGAAAGCCCGGTATCCGTCGACGCCGCCGGCGTCAGCGTCCGCGGGCTGCGCTGGGCCGGCGTCCTCTTCTCAGGGGCCTGCGCCGGAGCGGCGGGAGCGTACATCTCCATCGGCGACGTCGGGGTCTTCCGCGAGGCCATGACCGGCGGGCGCGGCTATCTGGCGATCGCCGCCGTCCTGTTCGGAGGCTGGCGGCTGAGCGGACTGGGCCTCGCCGTCGCGATCTTCGCGGTCACCGATGCCACCCAGTTGCGGCTGCAGGCTGTCGGCGACATCCCTCGTGAGGTATGGGTCGCCGCCGCCCTGCTCATCCTGGTGGCTCTCGGCACCCGGCGCGTCCGGCGTGCGGCGGCCACCTCCCGCCTCGACCGGCGGCGGGCCAGCGCATCCGAGCTTGCCGGCCTGGCCGTGGTCGCGCTGCTGGTCGTGCTCGCCCTTGTCCGACCGGCCGTGGCGTTGCCGGTGTCCCTGTGGCTCGCCATGCCGTACGTGCTGGCGCTCGTCGCCCTCGCCGCCGAGGGCAAACGGCGGCACAAGGCACCGGAGGCGCTCGCCGTTCCCTATCTGCGAAGTGAGGTCTGACTTTGATCACCGACGTGCACACGCACTTCTGGACCCGGGAGCACCAGCGCTCTCCCTGGACGGACGGGCTGGGACGGGTCTCGAAGACGCTGGCCTCCGACGAGATCGACCTGGTCACAGTGGAGTCCTACCGCAGGGGCGTCGCGCCCGCCGAGCGGACGATCGTCTTCGGACTCCAGGCGCAGGCCTCCGGGATCATGGTCCCCAACGATGCCGTCGCCGCATTCGTACGAGAAGTCGGCGGTCAGACCGTCGGCTTCATGTCGGTCGACCCGACCCGCCACGACGCGGTCGACGAAGTGGAGCGCTGCCACGCGGAACTTGGGCTGGTCGGCATCAAGATGGGGCCGATCTACCAGGGAACCTCGCCGCTGCACCCCATGACGATGCGGGTCTTCAAGACCGCGGAGCGGCTCGGCCTGCCCGTGATGATCCACCAAGGCGCGATCTTCGCGAACGCCGGCCGACTGCCCGACGCCAACCCGCTGCTGCTCGACGACGTGGCGTGCACCTTTCCCGAACTGCGGATCGTGGTCGCACACATGGGCCACCCGTGGATCTACGAGACCGTCGTCGTGATGCGCCGGCACCCCAACGTTTTTGCCGACACATCCGCGATCGCGAGCCGTCCGACGGTGCTGGCGAACGCCTTCTCGGCCGCCAAGGAGTACGGCGTCCTCTCCAAGGTGCTCTTCGGTAGCGACTCCCCGATGGTGGCCGCGGCCAGCGCCGCCGCCGCCCTCGAACGGGTCGTCGCCCGGATGCGGCAGATCGCGCACACGCCGATCACCGACGAGGAACTACACGGGATCCTGCACCGCCCCTCGTTCGACCTGCTCGGCATCGAGGCACCCGCGGCGCCCCCGCCGAGTCTGCCGACCGAGCTGGCCCGAACTGCCCGCTGATCGTCCCACGGAGAAAACCATGACCACGAACCAGACCACGCATCCGTCGGTGTTCCTGGACGCCACGGCCGTACTCGACGGCCCGCTCCCCATCGAGATCTCGATGGAGCCGATCCTGCACGGGGCGCCCTTCGCCTACGAGAGAGTCCTGTACGACGCTGCCGGCACATTCTTCGCCGTCTGGGCGTGCGACGCCGGTGTCTATCCCCGCGTGAAGGACAAGCGGGGCTCGTTCATGTACATCATTTCCGGCGAGGCCACCATCACGGACGAGGACGGCACCGCCCACGAGCTGACCGCCGGCTGCGTGATCGTGCTGCCGTACGGCTGGGTCGGCACCTGGGACATCCGCGAGACCATCCGGAAGGTGTACCTGCACACGACCCCGGTGCCGCCGTACCGGGAGGGTGTGCAGCCGTCCGCCTTCCTAGCCGCGGTCGACGTGCTCGGCGGCGACCTGCGGGTTCCGGTGGCGGCGGGCGGGGCCTCGTGGGCGCCGCCGGTCGCCGAGACCGTCGTGTTCGACGGACCCGACGGCCGGTGCGCCGTCCAGGAGCGCGGACCCGGGGTGTTCCGGCGAGCGGCGGCCGAGGGGGCCTCCTACCTGTACGTCATCTCCGGCCAGGCGACCGTCACCGATGCGGACGGCACCACGCACGAGCTGACCGCCGGCAGCGCCGTCGCCCTGCCGGACGGCTGGGCCGGCACCTGGGACATCCACACCACGATCCGCACAGCCCACGTCGACACCGCACCGATCGCCGACAAGTGATCAGGAGATAAATGTGATCAACGACGACCCCTACGCAGCCGTGACCCCGGCGCCGCCGCTGCGGGTATTCAGCAACGACCTCGTCGACGGCACGGAAATGCCGCTGACCTACCGTGACCCGGACATCGGCGGCACCAACACCTCACCCCACCTGGCCTGGTCGGACTTCCCGGCCGAAACCAAGAGCTTCGCGATCACCTGCTACGACCCGGACGCTCCCACCGGGGTCGGTTTCATGCACTGGGCCGTCGCGAACATTCCCGCCTCCGTGACCTCGCTGCCCGGCGGCGCCGGCGCGCCGGACGGGCCGATGCCGGCGGGATCCCTCACCCTCCCCAACGACCTGCGGATGCGCCAGTACATCGGCCCCAACCCGCCGCCGGGCTCGGGCCGCCACCGCTACGTGTTCATCGTCCACGCGGTCGACGTTCCCGCGCTCGAGATCGATCCCGAGCTGACCCCGGTCGTCCTGGGCTTCAACCTGCACTTTCACACGCTGGCGCGAGGGAGCATGACCGTGTGGGTGGACGCGGCGGGGTGACGGTGACGTGATCGCTCAGCAGCCATCTGTCCGTTTCGTGGAGGCACTGAAATGACAGGAAATCTCTCGGCCGGCCCCACCGGCCGCTCCCGGCGTGCCGAGGTCGCGGGCGCCGGATTCGCCGGTCTCACCATGAGCATTGCGCTCGCCCGGCGCGGCTGGACCGTACGTCTGCACGAGCAGAACGACCAGGTGCGCGACTTCGGCGCCGGCATCCTGCTATGGCGCAACGCGATGCTGGCCCTCGAAGTCATCGGAGTGGCTGGAACAATCCGGGCGAACGGCGTACGTCCCGGCACTTACGACACCAGCCTGAACGGCGAGTCGGTCTCCTCGGAGTTGGCCGGCTACCCCTACTGGGCGATAACCCGGCCGAAGCTGCACGCGCTGCTCGTCTCGGCTGCCCGTGCGGCCGGGGTCGAGATCGTCACCAGTTCCCGGGCGGTCGGCGCCGACCCGGCGGGCGGCCTGCTCCTGGCGGACGGGACCCGGCTGGCGGCCGACCTGGTGATCGGCGCCGACGGCGCCGGCTCGGCGGTACGCAACTCGCTGGGCGAGTTCACCCAGGAACGCAAGAAGTACCAGGACGGCGTCTGCCGGGTCCTGATCCCGCGACCGGCGGAGTTCCAGGGCCCCGAGTGGGACCGGGTTATCGATTTCTGGACCCTGGAGCCGGACCCGATGCGCATCCTGTTCATCCCCACCGGACCCGACACGATCTACATGGGCATGATGGCGACGACCACCAACGAACGCGCCTCGCGAATCCCGATCGACGTCGAGGTCTGGTCGAAACGCTTCCCGCACCTGGCCACGGCCGTGGAGTTGGCGGGCAAGGCCGAGGGCGGCCGGCACGACAGCTACCAGACCAACCGGGTGACACCCTGGTCGACCGGTCGGGTGGTGCTCGTCGGGGATGCCGCCCACGCCATGTGTCCCGCACTCGGGCAGGGCGCCAGCGTCGGCATCGTCAACGCGGTCGAACTCGCCCACACCCTCGATCAGTACGACGAGATCGGCGAGGCGCTCGCCGTGTGGGAGGAGCGCGAGCGGGCCATGACCGACGCCGCCCAGGCCCGCAGCGCCTACATGGCCGAGACCCGCACGCTGGCCAAGGGCAACGGCTTCACCCCCGAGGTCATGGAGACGGCGAACTTCGTACTTCCCGCGGTGACCCCCGAGATCGAGGCGGCCTACCCGGTGCCGGCGGTGAACCGATCATGACGACCGGGCCGCACACGGTCGTCATCGGCGACGCCGAGATCACCCGAATCCAGGAGTACACCGGCCCCAGCCCGGCGACCCCCGGCTTCCTGTTCCCGGACAGCGATCCGGCGTACTGGCGGGACAACGCCGGATGGCTCGACCCGGATTTCTTCGACGCTGGTCGGGGGCAACTCCGCTCGGTGCTGCACACCTGGCTGATCCGCAGCCAAGGGGCGGTGATCCTGCTCGACACCGGCGCCGGAAACGGCAAAGAACGCCCGTACGCCCCGGTCTACGCCCACCACGACACCGCGTACCTCGCGAATCTGGCCACGGCGGGGATCGCCCCGGAGGACGTGGACATCGTCATCAACACCCACCTCCACGTCGACCACGTCGGGTGGAACACCCGCCTGGAGGGCCGCAGCTGGGTTCCCACCTTCCCGAACGCGCGCTATCTCATCACCCAGGAGGACTTCGAGTTCTGGGACCCGGTGAAGAACCCGCGCCCGCCGGCCGACGGCAACCAGAACGTCTTCGAGGACAGCGTCGTCCCGGTACACCGGGCGGGGCTCGTCGAGCTGTGGAGCGGCGAGTACCGGATCGATTCCGATCTGGTGTTGCAGGCCGCCCCCGGGCACACCCCCGGCTCCGCGGTGCTGCGCCTGGAGTCCGGGAACGCCGGTGCGCTCTTCGTCGGCGACATCATCCACTCACCCGTGCAGATAGCAAACCCGGACGTCAACAGCTGCTTCTGCGAAGACCCGGCGCTGGCCCGGGCGTCCCGCCGCCGCCTCCTCGCCGAGGCCGCGGAGCGCTCGTTGCTGGTCTTTCCGGCCCACTTCGGCGGGCACTCCGCCTGTCACGTCGCCGCCGCCGCCGACGTGTTCGTCATCCGGGACTGGGCCGACCTGGCCCGGATCTGAACCATCGCTCGGAAGGAACCCATCACCGTGACTGAGGACTTGTACGAGGCCGGCTTGGCGATGCGCCGTCGGGTGCTCGGCGACGCCCACGTTGACGCGTCGCTGGCTGCCGCCACCGACTTCTCGCTGGATCTGCAGGAGTACGTGACGAAGTACTGCTGGGGCGACATCTGGAACCGCCCCGGGCTCAGCCTGGAGGAGCGCAGCCTGATCAACCTCGCCATGATCACCTCCCTCAACCGGGGCCACGAGTTCAAGGCGCACGTCCGCGGTGCGCTGAACAACGGGGTCTCCCGGGAGAAGATCAAGGAGGTCCTCATGCAGACCGCGTTCTACTGCGGCGGGCCCGCCGCGTTGGAGAGCTTCCGCCTCGCCGCCGAGGTGTTCGCCGCTGTGGACGCCGAGTGACCGCGATGGGGATCGAGCACATCGGGTTCATCGGCCTCGGCAAGATGGGCCGACCGATGGCCGCGCGACTGTACGACGCGGGCTATCGACTCACCGTGGCCGACGCCGCGCCGGACGTCGCCGAGGGATTCGTGACCGACCACCCGAAGGCGGTTACCGCCCACACGGTCGACGCATACCACGCCGTGGACGCCCTGATTCTGATGCTGCCGAACTCGGCGATTGTCGAGGCGGTGCTCGAGGGCGACGCGGTCGCGAGCGCGCTGCGACCCGGCACCCTGGTCGTCGACATGAGCTCCTCTGAGCCGCTGCGCACCCGCGCGTTGGCCGAGCGGCTGGCCGCCCGGGGCCTGCGGATGCTCGACGCTCCCGTCTCCGGCGGGGTACGCGGCGCGGTCGCCGGAACGCTGGCGGTACTGGTCGGCGGGGAGGAGATCGATCTGGCCGAGGTGCGCCCGGCCCTGCAACGGTTGGCCCGGACTGTCATCCCGGTCGGCCCCATCGGGTCCGGGCACGCGGCGAAGGCCCTGAACAACCTGGTCTCGGCCACCACCATCTCGGTGACCGTGGAGGCGCTACGGCTGGGGGAGCGGTTCGGCATCCCGCCGGAAACCATGACCGAGGTGCTCAACAGCTCCTCCGGGCGCTCGAACACCAGCGAGAACAAGGCCGCCCAGTTCATGATCAGCGGCAGCTACGACTCGGGGTTCGCGCTGCACCTGATGGCCAAGGACGTCGGGATCGCCGTGGACCTGGCACGCGAACTCGGCCAGGCCACCGAGGTTGCCGACGGCGTGGCCCGACAATGGCGGCGCATCGCCGGGGAAGTCACGCCGCAGACCGACCACACCGCCATGTACGAGCTGATCGGCGGTGACCGGTGAACGCCCCGCTGCTGCACTGGATCGGCGGCGAGGCCGTCCCGTCAGCCGCCGGGCGCTTCCGCGCCGGCACCAATCCGGCGACCGGCGGCGTCGGGGCGCAGGTCGCGCAGGGCACGGCGGCCGATGTCGACCTCGCTGTGCGGGCGGCCCATGCCGCGGCGCCCGGGTGGCGCCGGATCGCGTCGCTGGAACGCGGCCGGATCCTGGCGGCCATCGGCCGGCGGCTGATCGAGGACCTCGACGTCCTGGCCGAACTGGAGAGCCTCGACACCGGCAAGCCGCTCGCCCTCGCCACAGCCGAGATCCGCGGTGCCGCGGAGTACTTCGAGTTCTACGCGGCACTGGTGAACCTGCCGGCGGGCGACGTGCTCGACATCCGGCCCGACCTGCACGTCTACACGCTGCGCGAACCGTTCGGTGTGGTCGGGGTGATCACGCCGTGGAACCTGCCGCTCAACCAGGCGGCCCGGGCCTGCGCCCCGGGGCTCGCCGCCGGCAACACGATCGTCGCGAAGCCCGCGGAGAGCACCTCGCAGACGACCGTGGCGCTGGCCCGGATCGCCAGCGAGGAAGGGCTGCCGCCGGGGGTGCTCAACGTGGTGCTCGGCCGCGGTGACGAGGTCGGGACCGCGATCGTGCAGCACCCGCTGGTGCGCAAGGTGGCCTTCACCGGTTCGGTACGGGTCGGGCAGGACATCGGACGGATCGCGGCCGACCGAATCCTCCCGCTGACTCTCGAACTCGGCGGCAAGTCGGCCAACGTGGTGTTCGCCGACGCCGATCTCGAATTTGCCGCCGCCGAGGCTGTCCGGGCCTTCACGACCAACGCGGGCCAGGTCTGCTCCTCCGGAACCCGGCTGCTGGTCGAGCGGTCGGTCCAGGAGCAGTTTGTCGCCGCGTTGGTGGCGGCCACCCGGCGGCTGCGCCCCGGCCAGGATGTGGGCCCGATGATCACCCGAGGCCAGTACGACACCGTGCAGCGCTACTTTGCGATCGCCGCCGAGGAGGGCGCCCGAGCCGAACTCGGCGGTGGCGTGGTCACCGATCCCGAGCTCGACGGCGGCTTCTACGTCGAGCCCACGATCTACTCCGGCGTCACCAACGAGATGCGGATCGCCCGGGAGGAGATCTTCGGGCCCATCCTGGTGATCATTCCGTTCGACACCGAGCAGGAGGCCATCGACCTCGCCA
This sequence comes from Micromonospora sp. RTBAU3-60, assembly GCF_054963695.1. NCBI lineage: Bacteria > Bacillati > Actinomycetota > Actinomycetes > Micromonosporales > Micromonosporaceae > Micromonospora > Micromonospora sp. RTBAU3-60. The sequence goes on from NZ_JBUEGB010000111.1 coordinate 9,754, forward strand.
ACGACTCGGATTTCGGCCTGGTCGGGGGAGTCTTCACCGAGGACATCTCCCGTGCCTTCCGGGTCGCGGAATCGATCGAAGCAGGGCAGGTCTACATCAACTCATGGTCGACCCAATCGGTCCAGATGCCGTTCGGCGGGCACAAGCAGAGCGGCTACGGGCGGGAGAAGGGGATCGAGGCGCTGCACCACTACTCGCACATCAAGAGCATCAGCGTGCGGCTGGCTCCCCGTCGCTGAGAGCGGCACGCCTGCACAGCGGCGGCGCTACACCGGAACTGCTGGAATACCAGCACGGCCGATCCGGTGGCACAGAGGCATGACCACCACGATCTCTATTGGTATGGCAGAACTTTCTCAGGAGGTTGCAGGATGACGAGCGGGCTCCAGACCGCGTCGCCGGTCGAGACCGACATCAGGCTCGCGGAGAAGATGTTCATCGGCGGCGAGTGGGTGGCGGCCGTCAGTGGTCAAACGTTGCCGGTCTATGACCCTGCTGACGGCAGCGTGGTCGTCGAGGTGCCCGCCGGCGACGCGAGTGACGTCGACCGGGCGGTCGCGGCCGCTCGCGCCGCCTTCGCACCAGGCGGCTCGTGGCGGTCGCTCACCCCCCAGGCCCGCGGCAGACTGATCTGGCGGCTGGCCGACCTGATCGAGGAGAACGCCGAGCGGCTCGCGGTGCTCGACTCGATCGACAGCGGAAAGCCGATCAACGAGATGCGGTACTTCGACATACCGTTCTCCGTGGACGTACTGCGCTACTACGCCGGCTGGACCACAAAGATCACCGGCGAGACGATCCCGATCTCCTACCCGGCCAGCCACGGCGGGAGGTTCCACGCCTACACCCTCAAAGAGCCGGTGGGCGTGGTCGCCGCGATCGTGCCGTGGAACCTGCCGCTGCTCATGGCCATCAAGAAGCTCGCGCCCGCCCTCGCCACCGGCTGCACCATCGTGCTCAAGCCGGCCGAGCAGACCCCGATCTCCATCGCGCTACTCGCGCAGCTCACGGCCGAGGCCGGTATCCCGGCCGGCGTGGTGAACTACGTGACCGGGTTCGGTGAGACCGCCGGCGCGGCCCTCGTCGAGCACCCCGGCGTGGACAAGGTGACCTTCACCGGCTCGGTACCCACCGGCAAGGCGATCGTGCGAGCCGCCACCGGCAACCTCAAGCGCGTCTCGCTCGAACTGGGCGGAAAATCCCCCAACATCGTCTTCGCCGACGCCGACCTCGACGCCGTGATCGCCGGAGCGGCCGCCGCCGCCTTCGCCACCCAGGGCGAGAGCTGCATCGCCGGCTCCCGCCTCTATGTGCAGCGCGGAGTGTTCGACGAGGTCGTCCATCGGCTCGCGAAGCACGCCGCCTCGATCACGCTCGGCCGAGGTACCGACCCCACCACCCAGATGGGGCCGTTGATCTCGGCCGAGCACCGCGACAACGTCCTCGGGTACGTCAAGATCGGCGTAAGCGAGGGTGCCGAGGTGGTCACGGGTGGCCGCGCGCCGCAGGGCGAGGCCTATGCCGGCGGCTACTTCGTCGAGCCCACCGTCCTCGTCAACGCCCGCCCGGACGCGCGGATCATGCACGAGGAGATCTTCGGCCCGGTCGTCTCGGTCGTACCGTTTGACACCGAGGAGGAGGTGCTGGCGCTGGCCAACAACACCCGCTTCGGCCTCGGCGCCGGCGTGTGGACCCGAGACGTCTCGCGGGCGCACCGGATGGCTGCCGAGATCGAGTCCGGCCAGGTGTGGGTCAACTGCTACCAGGCGGCCGACTCGGCGCTCCCGTTCGGTGGCACCAAGGAGTCCGGCTGGGGCCGGGAGACCTGCCGGGAGTCGCTGGACGAGTACCTCGAGACCAAGACAGTCGTGGTGTCCCTGTGAGTGCCTCCCGCGTCGGCTACGACTACATAGTGGTAGGAGCTGGTACGGCCGGGTGTGTTCTCGCCGCCCGGCTCAGCGCGGACCCGGCGGTCCGGGTGCTGCTGATCGAGGCGGGCCGGGCCGATCCCAGCGAACGGATCATGGCTACGTCCACCTGGCCGGCGCTGCAGCGGACGGAGGTGGACTGGGCATTTCAGAGCGTTCCGCAGGCCGGCACCGGCAAGGTCCACGACATCCCGCGCGGACGAATCGTCGGCGGCACCGGCAGCATCAACGCGATGGCCTTCCTGCGCGGCGACCGCAGCGACTTCGACACCTGGGCGTATCTCGGCTGTACGGGATGGGACTACGCCTCCGTCCTGCCGTACTTCATGCGGTCCGAGACGTCGGCCCACGGCGACCCGGCGTACCGGGGGCAGACCGGCCCGCTCCGCCCGGCACCGGCCGCGCATCTGCACCCGCTGTCTCGGGCCTACCTGGCCGCCGCGGCCCAGGCTGGCCACCCGGTCGTCGACGATCTGAACGGCGCCGAACTGCGCGGCGCCAGCAGCCACGACCTGCTCATCGTCGACGGGCGGCGGCAGAGCACCGCGACGGCGTACCTCGAACCGGCGCTCGGCCGGGCGAACCTCGACCTGGTGACCGGGGCGTTCGTGGAGCGGGTGGTCATCGACGGTGACCGGTGCCTCGGTGTCGACACGGTCGTCGACGGCGAGCGGCGCCACTACGCGGCAGAGATCGACACCATCCTCTGTGCCGGCGCCATCGGAACCCCACACCTCCTGCTCACCTCGGGAGTCGGCCCCGTTCAGGTCCTGGAGCGCGTCGGCGTCAAGGTGCTCCACGACCTGCCGGGAGTGGGGCAGAACCTCCAAGACCACATCATCCTGGCCGGCCTCACCGTCGAGGCAGACCGCCCGCTCCCACCCGCCAGCGGCAATCTCGGCGAGACGACGCTGCTGCTGGACAGTGAACCCGGGCGGGCGTCGATCGACCTGCAAATCGTGTTCATCCACGTCCCCTTCACCAACCCCTGGCAGTCGGCGCCCGAGCATGGCTACACCTTCGGCATCGGGCACATGCGTCCCGCCAGCCGCGGGGTGCTGGAACTGGCCACCCCCGACCCGGCGGTGCCGCCCCGCATCGACTTCCGCTATCTCGACGAACCCGCCGACACTCAGGCCCTGGTATCCGGTGTCCGGCACGCCCTGCAGCTCAGCGAGATGCCGGCCTTCGACGACTGGAAGGCGAAATCGCACCCGCTCCTGGCCGCCGATGACGCCACGATCGCGGCGTTCGTCCGAGAGGCGGTGCAGTCCTACGGACATGCGGCCGGCTCGTGCCGGATGGGCGTGGACTCACTCGCGGCCGTGGACCCGCAGCTCCGGGTGAAGGGGCTGTCCGGACTGCGGATCGCCGACGCCTCGGTCATGCCGACCATCGTGTCGACAAACACCAACGCGGCGACGGTGATGATCGCCGAGAAGGCCGCAGACCTGGCGCAGGGGGTCACCGCCGCGGTCTGACATGCCGGTTCCTGGCCGCGCCGGGGGGAACGGCCGTTACGCGTCGGCCGTGCCCGCGTTGCCGACGTGCACGTTACCGATGGCGTCCATTCGGCCCCAGCGTCCCGGAATGTCAAGCAGTTCGATGCGACCGAACCTGGCGGGCAGCACCGGATCCACTATCAGGTCGTCTTCGTACGGCTCGAGGCCGAGCATGGTCCGCAGCAGCAGGAACGGCGTTCCGGTGGACCCGGCCTGTGGGCTGG
>NZ_JBUEGB010000112.1:0-13102 GCF_054963695.1 Micromonospora sp. RTBAU3-60
GATAGCAGAGTCTCGAGTCTCAGCCAACGGGTGCCAGGCGCCTTCCGCTGCGGATACCGGTCCACGTCGATCCCTCGATGGCGCTCCGGCCACCGACGTAGACGAATTCGACACCGGTGGGCGGCCGGAGTGGCTCGTCGTAGGTGGCATTGTCGCGCACCGTCTGCGGATCGAAGACGACCAGGTCGGCGACCTTGCCGGCAGCGATGGTGCCACGGTCGGGCAGCCCGAAGAACTCAGCGGGCAGGGCGCTCATCCGCCGTACGGCTTCCTCGAGGGTGAGCACCCGCTTCTCCCGGACGAACTCGCCGAGGACCTTGACGAAGGTGCCGGCGACCCGTGGGTGGGGAGCCTTGCCGAATCCGGGAGGTGCCCCGTCTGTGCCGATCATCGTCTGGTCGTGACGCAGGATCGCTTCGAGGTCGCGGTCGTCGATGAGCGAGGCGATCATGTTGGCGACGTTGCCCTCCTCGACGACGACCCTGGCCAGGGCGTCGAATGGCTCGAGGTCGAGCCGCTGGGCGAGTTGGGTGATGGTGCTGTGGTCATACCGGCCGGTGGCGGTGGAGGCGACCCGGATGCCCGCATAGCCGGCTGTGGCGATGTAGGAGTCCCATCCCGCGTTGCGCGGATTGCTGGTCGGGTCGAGGACCTCGCTGGCGATGCGCTGCCGCGTCCGCGGGTCTCTCAGCCGCTCCAGCATCGCGTCGACGCCGCCGTCCAGCACCCACGGCGGCAGGCACGACGAGAGCATCATGGACGACGTGGTGTATGGGTAGGCGTCCTGTCCGATCCGTGTGCCGGCACGCCGTTCGTTGTCGAGGTGGGCGAGGATCTCTCCTGCCGCGCCCCAGTTGCTCCGATCGGCGATCTTCAGGTGGGAGATCTGCACGGGGTGGCCGGAATCCCGGGAGACGCGCACCGCTTCGGCGATGCCGTCCGTGATGCGGCTGCCTTCGTTACGCATGTGCGTGGCGTACACCCGTCCGGCCGGCATCGCCGCCACGAGTTGGCTGATCTGCTCGGGCGTGCCGAACATGCCGGGCACGTAGGCGAGGCCGGTCGACAGGCCGAATGCTCCGGCGTCGCACGCCTCCCGGATGTGGCGGATCATCGTGGCCAGTCCGTCTGGCGACAGGCTCCCACTGCCGGGACCGTGCGCGAGCAAACGGAGATTGCCCTCTCCCACCAGGGCCGCCAGGTTGGTGAGGTAGCCACCCTGGTCCGCCGCGTCGACATAGTCGGCGAAGCTCCGGAAGACGGGGCCGCCGCGTGGGAAGCACTGGGCCAGGAACGCCGTCACCTCCGGTGAACCGTCCGCCGGGGCCAGGGAGAAGCCACAGTTGCCGACGATCTCGGTGGTGACTCCCTGCCGGATCTTCGGCAGGTCACCCGGTGCGTATAGCGGTGCGTTGTCGCTGTGGGAGTGGACGTCGACGAAGCCCGGGGCGATGGCCTTTCCGTCGATCGCGATGACGCGTTTGCCGTCGTGGGAAATCTGTCCGTGGGGGCGGATGTCCACGATGCGGTCCGCACTGACTAGGACGTCCCCCGGAGACGACTTGGCTCCCGTCCCGTCAATGACGGTGCCGCCGGCGAAGAGTATGTAGTCGGACACGGATGAGCCTTCCGGCATTCGGGGTGAGGTGTGGTGTCAGCTGCGGTTGCCGCGGGCGCCCCGGATCCGCGAGGTGACCATCACCAGGAATCCGACGAACAGCATCGCGAATGTCATGAGAACGCCGACCGCGGCGACCTTCGGGCTGACCTCGAACTGGATGTTCTGGTACATGCGAACCTGCAGCGTGACCGTCTGGGCGCTGCCCAGGAACACGCCGAGGACCAGGTCGTCGAAGGCCATCACGAACGCGAACAGCAGCGAGGAGATGGCCGCCGGGAGGATGAGGGGCAGCAGGATGTCCCGGGCGCGGCGTGCCGCGTTGGCGCCGAGGCTGGCGGCGGCGTGTTCGTAGAGCGGGTCGATGTTCCTGATGACCGCCTGCGAGGTGATCATTACGTACGGGAGTCCGAGGATGGTGTACGCCAGGACGAGAGCGGTCGGGGTGCCGAGCAGCCCGCCCCGCGCGAAGAGGAAGAACAGTGCCACCGCGTAGATGATCGGCGGCATGACCAGGGGGGCCATGGACAGCAGGTAGAACAGGACGCCGGCTTTGCGGAGCCGGGTTCTGGCCACTGCGAACGCGCAGAGTACGCCGAGCACCGTGGCGAGCGCCGCGGCGGCTATCGCCACCGTGAGGCTCAGGTACGTCGAGGAAAGCCAGAACTCGTCGGTGAAGTAGTCCTCGAACCACCGCGTCGAGTAGCCGGTGGGCGGGAAGATGAGGAAGTTGGAGCTGTTGAAGGCGAGCATCAGCACGACGAGCTGGGGTCCGACCAGGATGACGATGCCGACGACGGTGACCACTGCGAGGAGCACGTGGCGCAGGTACGAGATTCCTTCGCCGACCAGGCGGCCGGCCCGTCCGAGGAGACCGCCGGCCAGGCGGTTGGCGATCAGATCCGTCATGGCTGCGACGGCGTTCGACACACGTCCGGACACCGGCCGGGAGGTGCTGCCCGCGAGGGTCTGCGGGGAGGTCAGGCCCAGGGGCCGGCGCAGCAGGACCATCAGGATCACGACCCCGATCAGCAGGACCGTGGCCTGGGCGGCGGTGGGTCCGTACTGGTTCTGGGTGTTGATCTGCACGTCGATGCGTTGGGCGATCATCGGTACCGCGGGCCCGCCGAGGAGGGCGGGGGTGGTGTAGAAGCCCAGCGACGAGATGAACACCAGGCTGGCCCCGGCCATGAGGCCGTTCACGGACTGCGGGAGGAAGACGGTGCGCCAGGCAGAGAAGGGTGTGGCCCCCATCGATCGGGCCGCGTCGGTGAGCTTGCGGTCGATGCCGCTCATGGCCGCGTAGATCGGCAGGGTCATCATCGGCAGGAGCACCTGGCTCATGCCGATGACGATGCCGATGTCGTTGAAGACGAGCTGGTGCGGTTCGGAGAAGATGCCCAGCTTGATGAGCCAGTTGTTGACGACGCCGTTGTCGGCCAGCAGCGCCCGCCAGGCGTACGAGCGGACCAGGGTGGAGGTGAAGAAGGGCAGGGAGACGCTGGCCAGCACGGCGGCCGCCAGGTACTTCGGCAGCCGGGTCGCCGCGTAGGCCAGCGGGTAGCCGATCGCGGCGGCCACGACGGTCACCACCAGCGCGATCTTGAGAGTGCGCTCCATGACCGGGATGAAGAGCCCGTCGTGCAGCAGGTCGGTGTACCGCGACAGCGACATCCCGGTGTCGGTGACCAGTGAGTCCACGACCAGCCGGCTGAGTGGCGCGACGAACAGGGCGACGAGAGCGATCAGCGCCGGCAGTGCGAGCCAGAGCACGGCGTCCGGCATCCACGTCGGGCGGCGGATCGTCGAACGTCTGGCCCGCACCGTCGGTGTTGACATCAGCCTGCCAACCACTTCTGCCAGCGGTCGATGGCGATCTCCTCGTTGGTCTTGCCGCCGGCCCCGATGGAGCTCCAGTAGTCGGTGTTCTGCAGGACCGTCTTCTCCACGATGCCCGGCGCGGTGACCAGGAGCTTCTTGCGCTCCTCGGGGATGTGGTCGAAGGCGGCCGGGATGGTCGGCGCGTAGGTGATGAGCTGCGCGAACTCGGCCTGCCGTTCGGGCTTGGAGGCGAACTCGATGAACCGGGTCGCGCCCTCGACGTTGGAGCAGCCCTTGGGGATCGCCCAGTAGTCGATCTGCACCACGGCCTGCTCGAAGGTGCTGGAGATGTTCTTCGCGCCGTCGGCGATCGCGGACTGGATGCGGCCGTTCCAGGCGGCCACCGCGGAGATCTGCTTGTCGACCAGCATCTGGATGGATTCCGCGCCGTTGTCCCAGAACTTCAGCACCTGGGGCTTGACCTCGGACAGCTTGCGCAGCGCCCGGTCCATGTCCAGCGGGTAGAGGTCCTCGGGCTTCACGCCGTCGGCGAGCAGGGCGATCTCCAGGGTGCAGCCGCCGGGGCCGTCGCCGGTACGGAAGGAGCGCTTGCCCTTGACCGCCGCGTCCCACATGTCCGCCCAGCTGGTCAGCTCCCGGCCGGTCAGGGTCTTGTCGTACGCGAGCTGCACGGCGAAGACGATCGCGGGTACCGCGGTCTCCAGCGCGGGGTACGGGGAGAAGGCGTCCTTGAGGCTGGAGTCCTTCCACAGGCTGTAGTCGATCTTCTGCAGCAGCCCGTCCCGGGTCCACGATCCGATGCGGGCCCCGTTGAGGTCCACGACGTCCATGCCGGGTTTGCCGGAGGCGATGGCCGTGCGCAGCTGCGCGGCCGGGGGCGCTGGCGCGGGGATGACCTTGATGCCGGTCTCCTTCTCGAAGGGCTCGAAGAAGGCCTTTCGCTGGGCGGCGCCCCAGGCGCCGCCGCCGTCGAAGACCACGAGCTGCTTCGAGTTCCCGGATCCCCCGTCGCCCTGCCCGTTCGACTTGAGGGCGTCCGGGTTCCCGCCGCAGGCGGAGAGCCCCAGGCCGAGCAGTCCGGCCCCGGCGCCCGCCAGCAGGCCGCGCCGCGAAATTCTTGTCACACCCGGATTCGTCACGGATGAGTCCCTTCCATTACTGGCTGCGAATTGTTTGCGGTGGCGGCGGTGCGGGCTCCGGGGGGACCGGAAGAGACGAACGCACGCAACGCGGCCGGATCCCATTCGAGATGCACGGTCGCCCCCTCCCGCACCCGGATCGCGGGGTCGGAGGAGAGCCCTTGGACCATGAGTTCCTGGTCGCCCACGCGCACGCGGACCGTCGTGGTGGGCCCGGAGAAGACGATCTCGATGACCTGCCCGGACAAACTCGCGGGGCGGTCGTTCCGGCTGAGGCGGATCGCCTCGGGCCGCAGCGCCACCCGGCATTTCTGCCCGGTTTCCGGTCGGACCCCGGTCGGGAACTGCGCGGGATAGCGCCGGTCGCCGAGGGCGACCTGGGTCTGGCCGCCGGCGACGGAGGCCACCGTCGAATCGAGAATGTTGGTACGGCCGAGGAATCCGGCCACGAATTCGGTCGCGGGAGCGTCGTACAGCTCGTGCCCGGGGCCGAACTGCTCGATCCTTCCGTCCCTCAGCAGGGCCACCCGGTCGGACATCACGAGCGCCTCTTCCTGATCATGGGTTACGAAGATCATGGTGAGGCCGAGTTCCTGGTGCAGGCGGCGGATCTCCAGCTGGACCTGTTCGCGAAGCTTCCGGTCCAGGGCACCCAGGGGCTCGTCGAAGAGCACGATCGGGGGCCGGTACACCAGTGCCCGGGCCAGGGCGACGCGCTGCTGCTGCCCGCCGGACAGGGCGGTCGGCCGGCGGTGCGCCAGTCCGGTGAGGTCGACCAGGTCCATCGCGTCGGCGACCGCCTTCGCGCGTTCCGATCTGGACACGCCGCGCACCTTCAGCGCGTAACCGATGTTGTCGGCGACGGTCATGTTGGGAAAGAGCGCGTACCGCTGGAACACGACCCCGAGGTTCCGCTTGTGCGTCGGCAGGCCGGTGATCCGCCGGTCCCCGACGTACACCTCACCGGAATCCGGCTTTTCGAAGCCGGCGATGGCCATAAGCAGGGTGGTCTTCCCCGACCCGGACGGGCCGAGCAGCGACACGAACTCGCCGGGTTCGACGGTGAGCGAGACGTTGTCGACGGCGTGGACGTCGCCGTAGTACTTGGAGAGCCCCTCCACCCGTACGGAGGCTCCGGAGAAGTCGGCCGCGGCTTTCCGGCCGGTGATTCGCTCAGTTCCCACGGCCGCAGACTTTCTCGATGGCCAGCATGTGCATCCGGATCGTGTCGTAGTAGTCGACGAGTTCGACGCGCTCGTCCGGCATGGTGTTGTACTTGCCGCCCGGGCCGCACACGATCCCCTCCATGCCGGCCTTGCTCAGGTGAGCGGCGTCGGACCCGAAGAAACAGCACGGCTTGATGGCCCCGGTCGGTTGGGCGGCGCCCCGGACCGCCTCGTAGGCCGAGTTCATCGTCCGGACGATGCGGGAATCGGCGGGCACCTCGAACGGCGGCATGTCGGGGCGGTCGGTCACCTTCTCCTGCGGGAACACCTCCGCCCGCAGCCCGGGAAACTCCGACTCCAGCCGGTCGAGCTCCCGCCGCAGGTCGGCGAGGACGGACTCGACGCTCTGGCTGGGCGCGTACCGGCCGGTGCCGACGAGGCGTACGAAGTCGGCGATCTGCGGCGGGCGCCACTCCTCCAGGCTCCGGCCCAGCGCACCGTGGATCACCCCGACGTTGCAGCGGTTGACCTCGCGGTGCCGCTCGTCGGCCGCGCCGGAGAAGGTCAGCGCGTTCAGGCGCGGCACCAGCGCACACGCGGCGACGATGGCGTCGACGGACTCCTCACGCTTCGACAGGTGGCGGGTCACCCCGGTCAGCTCGACGGTGAAGTTGAAGGCACCGGCGTGCAGCGTCAGCGCCTGGACGTCGGTCGGCTCACAGTTGATGAAGTAGTCGGCGCGTACCCCGTGCTCGATCATCTTCACGGTGCCGATGCCGCCCTGCAGCTCCCCTACGACGAAGGTGAGGGTCACGTCGGCGGCAGGTCGGAAGCCGCCGCGGATCAGTGCCTCGACGGCGCTGAGGTACGAGGCGCACCCGGCCTTCATGTTCGAGACGCCCAGCCCGTAGATGACCTCGTCGGTGGTGTGCGCCCCCCACGGGTCGACCGTCCAGCCTTCGGTGGCCGGGTTGGTGTCGATGTGGCCGTTGAACAGCAGTGACGCCGCGCCGGGGACGTCCCGACCCGAGCCCTTGAACACGCCGATCGCGTTGTAGCGGCCGGGTGACACCTCGTCGAGCCACGCGTCCAGCCCGAGCTCGGTCATGTAGTCGACCAGCCACTTCGCGAGCTGCACCTCGCCGGGGGTCTCGGTCCGGGAGTCGAAGCGCACCATGCGCTGCAGCAGCGCCAGCGGCCTCGCCACGTCGAGACCGGCCGCCAGGGCGCGCACGGACGGCTCCGCGGAGCGGACGGGTTGCGCGTCGGTCATGAGTCGTACCTGCCTGTCGCCACCGGGACGGTGCCAGCCGACCCTCGGGCGGCCTGGCAAGATTGTTGAACGATAGCAAGGCAGGTCAGGTGAGGGAAGAGTTGATTTTCAGGGCTCTGACGTGGGAATCTGGCCCGACCTGGCGGAGGCGTTCCACGCGACATGGCGCTGCCGTGTTGAGCAAAAGCTGCGCTAACCTGCAGCGCCACGGGCCCGCTCCCGACCCGCTGCCCGTTGGCCGGGAGTCCGACACGAAACCGCCCACACTCGACACACGCAAGGCTGTGCCACATGATTGTTGAACGACTCGTTGGCGATGGGGTGCCATGAGAATGGGTCGCGCGGTCCCGACAGAGCCGTTAAGGAAACCCGGTGGCGACAGCTATTGCACGTGAAGATTCAACGGAGCAGGCATCCGGAGCAAGCCGGGTCGCGGCGGTGCTGCGGCGCCGGATCATGGAAGGCCAGCTGAAGTCCGGCGAGTTCCTGCGCGAGGCGCGGCTCGTCGAGGACCTGTCCGTCTCCCGGAACACGCTGCGCGAGGGCTTCCGGCTGCTGACCCAGGAGCGGCTGGTCGTCTACGAGGCCAACCGGGGCGTACGGGTGCGCAGCCTCGGCCCGGACGATGTCAACGACATCTACCAGATGCGGCGGGTGCTGGAGCTGGGCGCGATCGAGAACGCCGGCCCCGCACTCACCGAGCCCGGGATGTTGGCGCAGGTGGATGCCGCCGTGCGCGACGGATACGCGTACGCCTACCGCGGCATGTGGTCCGCCGTCGGCACCGCGAACATGGAATTCCACGTCGCGATCGTCCGCCTCGCCGGCAGCGAACGGCTGACGGTGGCGGCCGAAAGCCTCCTGGCGGAGCTGCGCCTCGCCTTCGGAGCCGTCGAGGATCTCCAGCCGTTCCACGAGCCCTACCTGGAAACCAACGAACGAATCTCCGATCTGCTGCGCGCCGGCGACACAGGTCAGGCATCCCGAGAGATGGCAGCCTATCTTGAGCGAGCACAGCGCCAACTACTGGCGGCGATCACGCCGTGACAGCGGCGCATCGCACCAGGGTCCCCCACCCCGGCCCCCGGTCACGGCAACCACGACCGGCGGGCCCCGGCGCATGACCGGCACTACCCCGGCCGTGGACCTCAACGCGGACCTGGGCGAGGCGTTCGGCATCTGGCCGATGGGCGACGACGCCTCGCTGATCGACATCGTCACCAGCGCCAACGTCGCCTGCGGCTACCACGCGGGCGACGCCTCGAGCATGCGCCGGGTCTGCGCCATGGCCGCCCGGCGCGGCGTCTGCGTGGGCGCCCAGGTCGGGTACCGGGACCTGGCCGGCTTCGGGCGGCGCTTCATCGACGTCGCCCCCGAGGAACTGACCAACGACGTCCTCTACCAGATCGCCGCCCTCGACGGCATCGCCCGCGCCGAGGGCACCCGGGTCCGCTATGTGAAGCCGCACGGCGCCCTGTACAACGCCATCGTCACCCACGAAGAGCAGGCCGCCGCCGTCGTCGCGGCGGTACGGGCCGTCGACCCCGCGCTCCCGGTCTACGGGCTGCCGGGATCCGCCTGGTTGCGCCAGGCAGCCGACGCCGGCCTCCAACCGGTGGCCGAGGCGTTCGCCGACCGCGCCTACACCAGCGACGGCACCCTGGTCTCCCGCCGGCTGCCGCACGCCGTCCTCCACGGCCCCGACGTCATCGCCGCCCGCGTCGTGCGGATGGTGGTCGAGGGCACCATCGAAGCCGACGACAACACGGTCATCGAGGTCGCCCCCCAGTCGATCTGCGTACACGGCGACACGCCGGCGGCCGTCGCCATCGCCCGTGCCGTACGCCAGGCCCTGGTGGCCGCCGGCGTGACCATCGAGGCCCGCACATGAGCCTGCGAGTCCTGCCGTACGGCGAACGCGCCCTGCTCATCGAGGTCGCCGACCACCACGAAGCGCTGGCGCTGTACGACGACATCCGGCGCGAGCCCCCCGCGGGCGTGGTGGATCTGGTGTCCGCGGCGGCCAGCGTGCTCGTCGTCCTAGAGGACGAGGAGTCCGCCGCCGCGGCCGCACCGACGCTGCGGACCAGAAGCATTCCCCCGGTGGACCGGGCGGTCGGCGACCTGGTCGAGGTGCCCGCCCGCTACGACGGCGCGGACCTGGATGAGGTCGCGGCCAGCCTCGGCATGTCCGTGGAGGAGGTCGTTCGGCGCCACGAAACCACGGAGTACGTCGTCGCCTTCGTGGGCTTCGCCCCGGGATTCGCCTACCTGACCGGCCTGGATCCCGCCCTGCACATGCCCCGACGCGACGTGCCCCGCACCAGAGTCCCCACCGGGTCGATCGCGATCGCCGGCGAGTACACCGCCGTCTACCCACGGGAGTCCCCCGGTGGCTGGCGCCTCCTCGGGCACACCACCCTCGAGATGTGGGACCTGGACCGGGAGCCGCCCGCCCTGCTCCAGCCCGGCATGCGCGTACGCTTCCGGCGCGTGACGCCATGACGGGCGGCACTCTGGAGATCGTCCGGCCCGGCCCGTTGACCACCGTCCAGGACAACGGGCGGCCCGGCCTCGCCCGGCTCGGGGTGAGCCCGTCCGGCGCCTGCGACCGGCCCGCCTACCAGCTCGCGAACCGGCTGGTCGGCAACGCGCCGAACGTGGCCGCCCTGGAAGTGACCCTGGGTGGCCTGGTCGCCCGGTTCAGCCGTTCCTGCTGGGTGGCCGTCACCGGCGCCCCTGCCCCGGTCGTCTCGGCGGGTCGGGCCTGCGCACCGTACGGTCCGGTCTTCGTCCCCGCAGGCGGCGAGCTGAAGATCGGCGTCCCGGCCGCAGGCCTACGCAGTTACCTGGCAGTCCGGGGCGGGATAGCCGTGCCCCCCGTGCTGGGCTCCCGCTCGACCGACACGCTCACCGGAATCGGACCAGCGCCGCTCCAGGCCGGCCAGATCCTGCCGATCGGCGACGCGACCGCAGGCCCGGTAGCCCCGATCGATCTGGTACCGCTGGCTCCCCTTCCGCAGGAGCCAGTGATCGAGATCCAACCCCTGCGTCGGCCCGGCTGGTTCGCCGACAACGCCCTCGACGCGCTGAGAGACAGCTACCGGGTCAGCCCCGACACCAACCGGATCGGGATGCGGCTGCAGGGCAACGTGATCGGACGAGTACGCCAGGACGAACTCCCCAGCGAAGGACTCGTCGCCGGGGCCATCCAGATCCCGCCGTCCGGGCAGCCGGTCATCTTCCTCGCCGACCACCCCGTGACCGGGGGTTACCCCGTCCTTGGCGTCGTCCGCGCGAGATCCCTCCCGCTGCTGGCGCAAGCCAAACCCGGGCAGAGGCTACGGCTGCGCGTCACCTGAACACCCAGCGGTGGTGGTCGATGACCCGCCACCCGGTCGGGTCCAGGCTGCGGCACGAGGCCACCGCGCGATCCTCGGCTGTCTTCACCAACCATCGGCGATCAACGCGGTGGCCGTCCTCATACCATCCTCATGCCCGTGCCACACCCGACGCCGAAGCCAGGTGACCTCGGAATGCTAGGCCCTTGCCGTCTGGGTACGGCAGTTGAGCAGCGCCCCGTCGTCGGTCTGGCACGACGTGAAGGTCACGCTCGTTCCCTCGGGGATGTTCCCCAGGTCCAGGGTGCGACTGGTGTTCGCACCGCTGGTCAACTTGAAGCCGTTCGAGTGCTGGTAGCTGCCCTCCCACCACGTGGCCCCCACGTAGACGCCCCGGCCGTCCGCCCACGAGTCGTACGCGAACAGGTGCTCGCCGTAGGCGTGGAACTCGCCGCCGCCCAGCGCGATGCCGTCCTTCCAGAACATGACCCAGCAGTCCAGGCCGCCGGCGTCGTTGTATGCATTCCGGCAACCAGAGGTGTAGTAGTCGGCGTAGGCGGCGGTGGACGTCGCCCCGACCAGCACGGCAGCCATCGCCGCGACGATGCCCACCCTCGCGCGGTTTCGCATGATCTCTCCTCTGTCCTCTTGCCAGTGTCCAATTGCGGCAGTGACTATTTCATGATCATCGCCTCGGCGGAAGGGTTCCTGGGGCATTCTCGGCCACCTTCGGCAGCCCGGCCTGCCTCAGCTCTGCCTCGGCCCACTGCCAGCTCCGCAGGGCGTTCTTGATACGTCGGTTTTCAGCGCACACCTCGGCGAGCTGGCGGGACTGCTCCCCCAACTCATCGGCGAGCCGGTGCAGCAGGGCTGGCTGGGCGGGTGGGCATCCGGTGGCGTGTGGCCACAGGTTGCGCAGCGGGCCATCTGCTCTTACCGGCCCATCATGCCGCCTGCCCATCCGGATCCGGCACGGCGAGTGTGGGGAACTCGTTGTCGTGGTCGGTGTCGGTGTAGGGAAGGTCGATGAGCCGGTGGCGGCCGGCCCTGCGGCCGGCTATTTGCCACAGCTGCTCGGCCGGGCTGGCATCGGTCGCCGTGCGCAGTTCCACCGTGGTGGTGGCGATGATCGCCGTCAGGCCGATGTCGGTGAGGCGGTGGTGCAGGTTCGTCTCGCGGCGGGCGGAGGGTAGGTGGAACAGGATCGGCCAGGCCCAGGTGCTCATGGCGTACAGCCACTCGTACTTGGCGATCTTCTCGGTGAGGATGTCGAGGCGTTCACGGCCGGTGTCGTACTCGAGGAAGAACGGCACGGACCGTCCGTGCTCGGTCCACACCCCAGCGCCGTCGGGGCGGGGCAGTCCTGTCGGTCGGACGATCATCTGCGGATTGTCGCCTTCACGGTAGAACACCCCCGGGCTGTGAAAGGCGGAGGCGGGCTGCCAGCGATCCAGACTGGTGTTGGGGTGGATACGGGCGTGGGTCGCGAGGTCGATGAAGACCTGGTTGCCGCCGAGCAGGTGCGGCAGGTCCGGCCGCGCGGTCAGGGACTGTTTGCGGCGGCGGGCCTGGTCCCTGCGTGGTGATCCGAGTCCGCGTTGGGCGTGGACGTGGTGGTAGCCGAGTTGGTCCAGGACGTAGTGGTACGGGTAGGAGCCGCCGTCGGGCTTGTTGGGCCGGAACCGGTCTACCGCCCGCAGGACGGTGAGGCGGCGTAGCCGGCGTTGGGCGAAATCGAGGGACGGGAACAAGGCGGTGGCGATCTGGTCGGTGGTGAGGACGCCGTGGTCGTAGAGCCAGCCGAGGAGGCGGTCGTCGCGGGTGGTGATGCTGGCCTGCAGCCGCAGGAGCGGGTCCGCAGCGGGTAGCGGTTTACGCATGGGCGGCCCCTTGGGGGGACACCCCAAACATGGGGTGTGTCTGGAGCAGATCAAGGTCTGTGGGAGTGGGCCTGACCTGGGCTGTCAGTGGCGTTGGGGGGTCGGTTCGGGGGTCAGTATCAAGGCGGACAGGCAAACGGAGACCGACACCGACGCCCACACGGCCTCCCAAACCGCGACAAGGGTGTCGCTGGACGTGTGATGCGGGTCGGTGACGACGCAGCTGGCGCGGGCAGGGGTTGTTGAGCTGGTTCAGCATCTGGTTGCTCCTTCATCAGGGTGCTTGGGCGGGCGGGTGCGTGCACTGGCCGCCCCGTTGTCGCGGGCTGGCGTGCTTTCTGTCAGGACGGGCTGGTGTGCGTGCTGTCAGATCGGGTCAGGTTCTGTCAGACGGCGGGGTTCCTGACAGCCGCGCGGCTGGTCTCCCAGGGGGACGGCTTGGTCTGACAGGAGTCGCCGGTGACGGTTCTGTCAGGCGGTCTTCTGATGTGACGGATCCGGTGCGGGTGGGGTGGCCTCGGCGCGTAGGACACGCAGCAGCGCTGTGGCGGTGGCGTTGGACAGTTGGTGCCCGTCGGCGCGTAGCTGTCGGGCGAGTGAGTTGCGGGACAGCGGCGTCCCGTGGGCGGCGAGGGTGCGGGCGGCGGTCCGGGCGGCCGGGACCAGACCGCTGGTCTCCGGGCCACGGTCCCGGACCGGCATGTCGCTGTCGTGCCGGTCCGGGACCGCCGGGTCCGCCGGAGTGGGGACCGTCGTGGTGGTGGGGTCCCGGACCGCGGCAGTCCTCGCAGGGACCGGCAACCGCGGTCCGGGGACCGGCTCGCGGCTGTCCGGGACCGCGGA
>NZ_JBUEGB010000113.1:0-13036 GCF_054963695.1 Micromonospora sp. RTBAU3-60
GGTCGCCGAGCAGAAGGGCACCCGCCCGGAACTCACCGAAGCCTCCGTCGTCGTCTCCGGCGGCCGCGGGGTCGGCAACGCCGACAACTTCAAGCTGGTCGAGGAGTTGGCCGACCTGCTCGGCGGCGCCGTCGGCGCGTCCCGCGCCGCGGTCGACTCCGGCTACTACCCGCACCAGTTCCAGGTGGGCCAGACCGGCAAGACCGTCTCCCCGCAGCTTTACATCGCGCTGGGAATCTCCGGGGCGATCCAGCACCGGGCCGGCATGCAAACCTCGAAGACCATCGTCGCGGTGAACAAGGACGCCGAGGCGCCGATCTTCGAGCTTGCCGACTTCGGCGTGGTCGGCGACCTGTTCAAAGTCGTCCCCCAGGCCGCCGAGGAGATCCGCAAGCGCAAGTGAGCCTGCCCGACTGATCCGACAGAGCCGCCGTCCGGTGATCCGGGCGGCGGCTCTGTCGTGTGTCACGCCCTTCCCGTCGCGGTGGGAAGGGAGCTGATCGGCGGGCCGGGGAGCTGAGCCGGCCCGCCGATCAGCCCGTCAGGGTGCCCCCTCGGCGAACTGCCGGCGACGGGGGCTCGGTTCAGCGTACCGAGTGGAAACCTCTGGCGAGGCCCCGGGCCGACGGGGGCGGTCCGGCATCCGGCGCGAGGACGCTTAGGCTGAGCGGGATGGCATACCTGGATCACGCGGCGACGACCCCGATGCTCGACGAGGCACTCGAGGCGTACGTCGCCACGGCCCGCGAGGTGGGCAACGCGTCGTCGCTGCACGCGGCGGGCCGGCGCGCCCGGCGGCGGGTGGAGGAATCCCGGGAGCGGGTGGCCGCCGTCCTCGGCGCCCGCCCCTCCGAGGTGATCTTCACCGGGGGTGGCACCGAGAGCGACAACCTCGCGGTGAAGGGCATCTTCTGGGCCCGCCGCGCCGCCCACGCCGAGCGGACCCGGGTGGTCTCCAGCGCCGTCGAACACCACGCCGTGCTGGACGCGGTGGACTGGCTGGCCGGGCACGAGGGCGCCGAGGTCGGCTGGCTGCCGGTCGACGCCGCCGGCCGGCTCGACCCGGAGCGGCTCCGCGCCGAGCTGGCCGCGCACGGCGAGCGGGTCGCCCTGGTCACCGCCATGTGGGCCAACAACGAGGTGGGCACCGTGCAGCCGGTCGCCGAGCTGGCCGCGGTCGCCGCCGAGCACGGGGTGCCGTTCCACACCGACGCGATCCAGGCGGTCGGGCAGGTGCCGGTCGACTTCGCCGCGAGCGGCGTCGCCGCCCTCACCGTCACCGGGCACAAGCTCGGCGGCCCGACCGGGGTCGGCGCGCTGCTGCTGGCCCGGGACGTCGCCGCCACCCCGTTGCTGCACGGCGGCGGCCAGGAGCGCGACGTCCGCTCCGGCACCCTCGACACGGCCGGCATCGTGGCCTTCGCGGTCGCCGTCGAGACCGCGGTGAAGGGCCAGCAGGAGTACGCGGCCCGGGTCGCCGCGCTCCGCGACGAGCTGGTGGAGCGGGTCCGGCAGGCGGTGCCCGAGGTGATCTTCAACGGCGACCCGGCCGACCGGCTCCCCGGCAACGCGCACTTCTCCTTCCCCGGCTGTGAAGGGGACGCGCTGCTGCTCCTCCTCGACGCCCAGGGCATCGCCTGCTCGACCGGCTCGGCCTGCTCGGCCGGGGTGGCCCAGCCGTCGCACGTGCTGCTGGCCATGGGCGCCGACGACGACCGGGCGCGCTCGTCGCTGCGGTTCACCCTCGGCCACACCAGTACCCGGGCGGACGTCGACGCGCTCATCGCCGCGCTGCCCGCCGCCGTGGAACGGGCCCGCCGCGCGGCCGCTCTCCGCACCCCCCGCTGACCCGGATACCCTCGGTGAGGACGAGGGGAGTGAGCCGGTGAGGGTTCTGGCGGCGATGTCGGGCGGGGTGGACTCCGCTGTGGCGGCGGCGCGCGCGGTGGAGGCCGGGCACGACGTGACCGGGGTGCACCTGGCGCTGGCCCGCAACCCGCAGACCTACCGCACCGGCGCCCGCGGCTGCTGCACCCTGGAGGACTCCCGGGACGCCCGGCGGGCCGCCGACGTGATCGGCATCCCGTTCTACGTGTGGGACATGGCCGACCGGTTCCACGAGGACGTGGTGGACGACTTCGTTGCCGAGTACGCGGCCGGCCGTACCCCGAACCCGTGCCTGCGCTGCAACGAGAAGATCAAGTTCGCCGCGGTGCTGGACCGGGCGGTGGCCCTCGGCTTCGACGCGGTGGTGACCGGCCACCACGCCCGGCTCGGCCCCGACGGCCTGCTGCGGCGCAGCGTCGACCTGGCCAAGGACCAGTCGTACGTGCTCGCGGTGCTGACCCGCGAGCAGCTCGGCCGCTCGATCTTCCCGCTGGGCGACTCCACCAAGGCCGAGGTACGCGCGGAGGCCGCCCGGCGCGACCTCGCGGTCGCCGACAAGCCCGACTCGCACGACATCTGCTTCATCGCCGACGGCGACACCCGTGGCTTCCTCGCGCAGCGGCTCGGGGAGACCCCCGGCGACGTGGTCGACGCGCTCACCGGCGCGGTGGTCGGCAGCCACACCGGCGCTTACCAGTACACCGTCGGGCAGCGGCGCGGCCTGCACCTGGACCGGCCCGCCCCGGACGGCCGCCCCCGCTACGTGCTCTCCATCACCCCGAAGACCAACACCGTCATGGTCGGCCCGGCCGAGGCGCTGGAGGTCTCCCAGGTGCGGGCCACCCGCCCGGTGTGGACCGGCGGCGAGCGGCCCACCGGGCCGGTCGACTGCGAGGTGCAGCTGCGGGCGCACGGCGACGTGGTGCCGGCGACCGTGTCGCTGGACGCCGACGGCCTCCGTGCCGAGCTGCGCCGCCCTGTACGGGGGGTCGCCGCCGGGCAGGCGATCGTGGCGTACCGGCCGGATCCGGCCGGGGACGTGGTGCTCGGCTCCGCCACCATCACGGGGTGAGCCTTCACGGCGGGAGCGGGCCGGGCAACGGATAGTCTGCGGCGGTGAGTGATCAGCCCTGGCCCTGGCCCGCCGGCGCGGCGACCGGCATCGGCTCGCTGCCCGGCACCGACATCGCCGAGGCGCAGCGCATCGTGCTCGGCGAGCTGCCCGCCCTGCCGCACCTGCCGGAGCTGCCCGCCCGGGGTCCCGGCGCCGACCTGATCGGCCGGACCGCCGGGCTGCTCGTCGAGCTGCCAGTCGAGCTGTTCGCGGCCCGCTGGCGGGTCGCGCCGCGTCCCGGCAAGGACCTGCGCCGCGCCCGCGACCTGATGGAGCGCGACCTCGACCAGCTCGCCGAGCAGGCCGAGGAGTACACCGGCCCGGTCAAGGTCCAGGCGGCCGGCCCGTTCACCCTGGCCGCGTCGGTGGAGCTGCCGATCGGCGGCCGGATGATCCGGGACCCGGGTGCGGTGCGGGACCTCGCCGGCTCGCTCGCCGAGGGGCTGCGCGGGCACGTCGAGGCGGTGGCCCGGCGGCTGCCCCGCGCGTCGGTGCTGCTCCAGCTCGACGAGCCGTCCCTGCCGGCGGCGCTGGCCGGCCGGGTGCCCACCGAGAGCGGCTTCGGCACCTACCGGGCGGTGGAGCCGGAGGTCGCCAGAGGGCTGCTGCGCGACGTGGTCGAGGCGACCGGAGTGCCGACCCTGGTGCACTGCTGCGCGCCCGACGTGCCGCTGGAGCTGATCCGTACCGCCGGGGCCGCCGGCGTCGCCCTCGACCTGGCGCTGGTCACCGACCTGGACCCGCTCGGCGAGGCGATCGACGCCGGGCTCGGGCTGCTGGCCGGCGCCGCGCCCGCGCTGCCGCCGCCCGCCGGTCGCGCCCTCACCTCGGCCCAGGTCGCCGACCGGGTACGCCGGGTCTGGGACCAGCTCGGCTTCCCCCGCCGTCGGCTCGCCGAGCAGGTGGTGGTCACCCCCGCCTGCGGCCTGGCCGGCGCCACCCCGGCGTACGCCCGGGCGGTCCTCGCCGCGTGCCGGGACGCCGGCCGGCGGCTGGCCGAGGAGTAGGTTTCCTGTCGCACCTCCGGGGCAGGATGACCGGCATGATTGGACAGCTGCGTTCCGTGGTGATCGACTGCCCCGACCCGCGCGCGCTGGCCGGCTTCTACGCGGAGCTGCTCGGCCTCCCGCTGATCGAGGACAACTCCGACGGCGACGAATGGGTGGTGCTCGGCGGTCCGCCGGGGCACCAGCCGCGGATCGCCTTCCAGCAGGCCCTCAACCTGCGCGCACCGGACTGGCCCGACCCGGACCGGCCGCAGCAGTTCCACCTCGACGTGACGGTGGACGACATCGAGACCGCGGAGAAGGCGGCGCTGGCCCTGGGCGCGCGGCGGCTGCCCGGCGAGGGTGAGGGCTTCCGGGTCTACGTCGACCCGGCGGGGCATCCGTTCTGCCTCTGCTGGGACTGACCGCCTCCGGCGCGGCTTGCGTCGGCGGTGCATGATCACCACCGTGATCGACTCTTCGCCGCGCCGCGCCGCCGGTTCGCTGTTCGGCCTCGCCTACGGCGACGCCCTGGGCCGGCCCACCGAGTTCCTGACCGTCGCCGAGATCGTCCGCCGCTACGGCCCCGCCGGCCCGCGGGAGCTGACCGGCGACCCGGCGCTGGTCACCGACGACACCCAGATGGCGCTCGCGGTGGCCTGGGCGCTGCACGACGCGCCCGCGTACACGCCGGAGGTGGTGGAGCCGCTGCTGCGGCAGCGGTTCCTCGCCTGGGCGGTCAGCCCGGACAACAACCGCGCGCCGGGGATGACCTGCCTGCGGGCCTGCGCCGAGCTGAGCCGGGGCGTCCGCTGGCAGCAGGCGACGGTCGCCGACTCGAAGGGCTGCGGGGCGAACATGCGGGTCACCCCGGTCGGGCTGCTCGACGTCGACCTCGACACCCTCGCCGGGCTGGCCCAGCTCCAGGCCGGCCTGACGCACGGGCACCCGACCGGGTTGGCGGCCAGCGAGCTGACCGCGTACGCGGTCCGGCTGCTGCGCGACGGCGCCGCGCTCGCCGACCTGCCCGGCCTGCTCGCCGCGCGGGCCCGGGAGCAGCGGACGGTCTACCGGGCCGACTGGCTGGGCGACCTGTGGCAGCGCCCCGGCGAGGCGACGCCGGAGGAGTTCATCGCCCGGGGGTGGGACGAGTGCCTGCGGGTCCTCGGCCGGCTCGACGCGGCGCTGGCCCGCCCCGACGACGGCGGCGACCCGTGCCGGCTCACCGGGGAAGGCTGGATCGCCGAGGAGGCCCTGGCGACCGCGCTGCTCTGCGCGCTGCGGCACGCCGACGACCCGGTCGCCGCGCTGGCCCGGGGCGCCACCACGGCCGGCGACTCGGACTCCATCGCCGCCCTCGCGGGCGCCTTCCTCGGCGCCGCCCACGGCATGTCCGCCTGGCCCGCCGAGTGGTCCACCCGCATCGAGTACGCCGACCAGCTCACCACCCTCGCCACCTCCCACGACTGACCCACCCCGCCCCGGTAGGTGACCCGGCGGGTGGTCGCGGCCCGGCGGCCCGGCGCATGCTGGTGTCGCGTGCCTGGCCAGGGCGGGTGGGGGGATGATTGTCAGCCCTGCCCGCTACGGTGCGGGGGTAGCACGATCACGGGAGGTTCACAGCGGTGACCGAGAGCGGCAGGGTGTCCGAGGACGCGGTTCCCCAGACGGTCAGCCCGGCGCAGGAGGCGGCGGCGGGCGCCGAGCCGACCCCGGAGGCGCGGGAGCGGCACGCCACGCTGAGCCAGGAGCTCACGGACCACCAGTACCGCTACTACGTGCTCGACGCGCCGACCATTCCCGACGCCGACTTCGACAAGCTGCTGCGCGAGCTGGAGGCGCTGGAGGCGGAATATCCGGCGCTGCGCACCCCCGACTCGCCGACCCAGCGGGTCGGCGGGACCTTCTCCACCGACTTCACCCCGGTCACCCACGCCGAGCGGATGCTCTCGCTGGACAACGCCTTCGCCGACGAGGAGTTGGCCGCCTGGGCCGAGCGGGTCGAGCGGGACGCCGGCGGTCCGGTTCCCTACCTCTGCGAGCTGAAGGTCGACGGCCTGGCCATCAACCTGACCTACGAGCAGGGGCGGCTGGTCCGGGCCGCCACCCGGGGCGACGGGCGTACCGGCGAGGACGTCACGGCCAACGTGCGCAGCATCCGGGACGTGCCGGACCGGCTGACGCCGTCCGACGACTTTCCCGCCGTGCCGGACCTCCTGGAGGTGCGCGGCGAGATCTACTTCCCGGTCGCCGCGTTCGCCGACCTCAACGCCGGCCTGGTCGAGCAGGGCAAGCCACCGTTCGCCAACCCGCGCAACGCCGCCGCGGGCAGCCTGCGCCAGAAGGACCCCCGGATCACCGCCTCCCGGCCGCTGCGCCTGGTGGTGCACGGCATCGGCGCCCGGGACGGCTTCCAGCCGACGGCCCAGTCCGAGTCGTATGCGGCGCTCAAGGCGTGGGGGCTGCCCACCAGCGACCGCTGGCGGGTGGTGCCCGACCTGGCCGGGGTCGCCGAATACATCGCCTACTACGCCGAGCACCGGCACGACGTCGAGCACGAGATCGACGGCGTGGTGGTCAAGGTCGACCCCGTCTCCATCCAGGGGCGGCTCGGCTCGACCAGCCGCGCCCCGCGCTGGGCGATCGCCTTCAAGTACCCCCCGGAGGAGGTGACCACCAAGCTGCTCGACATCGACGTCAACGTCGGTCGGACCGGCCGGGTCACCCCCTTCGCCGTCCTCGAACCGGTCCGCGTGGCCGGCTCGACGGTCGCCCTGGCCACCCTGCACAACGCCCGCGAGGTCGAGCGCAAGGGGGTGCTGATCGGCGACACGGTGGTGCTCCGCAAGGCCGGCGACGTCATCCCCGAGGTGCTCGGCCCGGTGGTCGACCTGCGCCCGGCCGACGCCCGCCCGTTCGTCATGCCCACCACCTGCCCGGCCTGCGGCACCCCGCTCCGCCCAGAGAAGGAGGCGGACGTCGACATCCGCTGCCCCAACAGCCGCAGCTGCCCGGCGCAGCTGCGGGAGCGGGTGTTCCACCTGGCCGGCCGGGGCGCCTTCGACATCGAGGTGCTCGGCTACAAGGCCGCCGCCGCGCTGCTCGACGCCGGGGTCATCCAGGACGAGGGCGACCTGTTCCACCTCGACGCCGAGCAACTCGCCCGCTCGCCGTTCTTCGTCAACAAGGACGGCAGCCTGGGCAGCAACGCCACCAAGCTGCTGGAGAACCTGGCCGTGGTCAAGGAGCGGGACCTGTGGCGGGTGCTGGTGGGGCTCTCCATCCGGCACGTCGGCCCGACCGCGGCGCAGGCCCTCGCGCGGCACTTCCGGTCCATCCCCGCGATCGAGGCGGCCGGCGAGGAGGAGCTGTCCTCGGTGGACGGGGTGGGACCGACCATCGCCGTCAGCATCAAGGAGTGGTTCGCCGTCGACTGGCACCGCGAGGTGGTGCGCAAGTGGGCCGAGGCCGGCGTACGGATGGCCGAGGAGGCCGGCGAGGAGGGGCCGCGCCCGCTGGAGGGGCTGACCGTGGTGGTGACCGGCACCCTGGCCGGGTTCAGCCGCGATCAGGCGTCCGAGGCGATCCAGAGCCGGGGCGGCAAGGTGACCGGCTCGGTGTCGAAGAAGACCAGCTTCGTGGTGGTGGGGGACAACCCCGGGTCCAAAGCCGACAAGGCGGCCAGCCTCAAGCTGCCCGTCCTCGACGAGGAGGGCTTCCGGGTGCTGCTGGAGTCCGGCCCGGACGCGGCCCGGGAGGTGGCCCGCGTCGAGGGCTGACACCGGTCCCGAAGTGGATCTTCGTGGCGCCGAGGCGCGTATACCAACTTAATTACGACTACGACCGATTCGTGACTGTCGTGGCGGGAATCCGGGCCTGAGGGCGTTTCATTGGCGTACGGCGTGTGACGGCGCACGCCAGGGCCGTTCCCGGGAGGTGCGATGGAGACCGGCGACCCGCGAAACTCCGTGCCGCCCGGGCGGGGTGCGCCGTTCTTCGGTTTCGTCGCGGTGGTCGGGGTGCTGGCGCTGCTCGTCTCGGCCGGGCCGCTGGCCGGGCTGCCGGACCGGCTGTCGGACATGCCGGTGGCCTTCTGGACCATGGCGGCGCTCGCCGTCGCCTGTGACGCCCGCCCGTTCGTGCCGCCCGGTCGGCGGCGGACCTCGGCGGTGTTCCCGTCGACCTGCTTCACGTTCGCGATCCTGCTCGGCTGGGGGCTCGGCCCGGCCGTCGCCGTGCAGGCCGTGGCGGTGGCCGTCTCCGGCTGGCGGCTGGGATACGCCCTGTGGCGCACCGGCTTCAACGCCGCCCAGTACGCCTGCGCGCTCGGTGCCGCGTACCTGGTCACCCGGCTCGGCGCCGGCGACCTCTTCGACGGCGGGCGGCTGCACTGGGCGGACGTGGCCGTGGTGGGCGGCGCCGCCGCGGCCTGGTTCGTGGTCAACTACTGCCTGGTCACCTTGGCGATCCGGCTGCGCTTCGGGGCCCGCTGGTGGCCCCGGGTCCGGCTCGGCCTGGCCTACGAGCTGCTCTCCACCGGGTCGCTGCTGCTGCTCGCCCCGGTGCTGGTCGCCGCCGCCCGGGCCAGCGCCGCGTTGATCCCGCTGGTGCTGGTGCCGCTCTTCGCCGTCTACCGGATGGCCCGGCTCTCCGCCGAGCAGGAGCAACTGGCCGCCCTCGACCCGCTCACCGGGCTGCCCAACCGCAAGGCGCTGCTGGCCGAGGTGGCCGAGCAGGTGCACCTGCACGCCGAGCGGGCCGCCCGGGGCGAGCCGGACGCCCACCTCGCCCTGCTGCTGCTCGACCTGGACCGGTTCAAGCACGTCAACGACGCCCTCGGGCACGCGGTGGGGGACCGGCTGCTGGTCGAGGTGAGCGCCCGGCTGACCGACGTGGTGGACGAGGGGCACCTGGTGGCCCGTCTCGGCGGCGACGAGTTCGCCATCGTCGTACCCCGGCTGACCGGCGCCGACCAGGCCCGGGAACTGGCCGACCGGGTGGTCGCGGCGCTCGCCGAACCGGTCCCGCTGGACGGGCTCCCGTTGGACGTGGGCGGCTCGATCGGTGTCGCGATGTTCCCCGAGCACGGCGAGGACTTCGCCACCCTGATGCGCCACGCCGACGTGGCCATGTACGACGCCAAGCACCGCAACGACACGGTCGCGGTCTACGCGGCCGAGTCCGATCACAACTCGGCCGAACGGCTCAGCCTCCTGGCCGACCTGCGCCGCGTCCTGGAGACCACGCCGGCCATACCCGTCGCGCCGCCGTCCGGCGTACGCGGTGGCGACGGCGCCGCCCTCGCGGCCGCGCCCGGCCTGGCCGCCCCTGCGCGGGCCGACGGTGCGGCCCGCAATGGTGGGCGGCGCGCCGTCGCCGTGCGGCCGGGGCAGGGGTCGGGGCGGTGGCGGTTGCGCCGGCGTACGCGGGTCGACCTGCGGCACGACGACGAGCTGATCAACCGGATCGTCACGAACGCCGACCCGATCCGCCGCCGGGCCGCCCGCCAGGTCGGGACCGACGCGTCGGCGGGCACCCCGGGTGACCGGCCACCGGAGGCGTCCGGCGGAGGGCTGGTCGGCGACGAGGCCCCGGTCCGGACGGGCGGCGGTGGGGACGACCCGGCCGGGGACCCGGGCGAGATCACCATGTACTACCAGCCGCAGATCGCCATCGCGACCGGCGAGGTCGTCGGGGTCGAGGCGCTGCTGCGTTGGCGGCACCCGCGTCGGGGCATGGTCGACCCGGGGGAGCTGATCCAGGTCGCCGAGCAGAGCGCGGTGATGCGGCTGCTCACCCGCCGGGTGGTGGACGACGTGGTGGAGCAGTTGGCGAAGTGGTCGGCGGCCGGCCTGACGCTGCGCGCCGCGCTCAACGTCAGCGTCCGGGACCTGCACACCGGCGAGATCGCCGAGCAGATCGCCGACCGGCTCGCCCGGTACGGCGTCCCGCCGGAGCGGCTCCAGGTGGAGATCACCGAGGGCGCCCTGATGGCGGACCCGCGGCGGGTGCTGGCCAGCATCTCCCAGCTGCACCGGACCGGCGTCGGCATCGCGCTGGACGACTTCGGCACCGGGTACTCGTCGTTGCAGCACCTGCGCCGGCTGCCGCTGTCCGAGGTGAAGGTGGACCGGTCGTTCGTCCTCGGGATGGTCGAGGACCCGGACGATGCGGCGATCGTCCGGTCGATGATCGAGCTGGCCGGGGCGCTCGGGCTGCGCGTGGTGGCCGAGGGCGTGGAGGACGAGCGCACCTGGCGGCTGCTCTACGCCGCCGGCTGCGACGTGGCCCAGGGCTGGTTCTACGCCCGGCCGATGCCGGCCGAGGAACTGGTCGCCTGGCTGTCCCGCTACCGCCCGGTCCACCCGGTGGCGACCGCCGACGCCGACGGGCCGCGCCGTCCGGCCCGGTGACGGGCGGCGACGGGACGCGGAGCACCCAGAGGGGGAGTCGGAGGCGTCGCCGTGACCGCAGGACAATAGACTCGCTCCGGTCACCGCGCGTCATCGCCACCATCGAACGCGCGGCCGGCACCCGAAGACGCAGCAGGACAGCCACGAAGGGGGCACCCGATGGCCGCCATCTCCCGCGAGGAGGTCGCGCACCTCGCGCGACTGTCGCGGCTCGCCGTCACCGAGGAGGAGCTGGACACCTTCGCCGGCCAGCTGGACGTAATCCTCCAGTCGGTCGCCCAGGTGGGCGAGGTCGCCGCGGCGGACATCCCGCCGACCTCCCACTCGGTGCCGCTGACCAACGTTCTCCGCGAGGACGTGGTGGCGCCGTGTCTGACCCCGCAGGAGGCGCTGTCGGGTGCGCCGGACGCCGAGGAGCAGCGGTTCCGCGTCCCGCGGATCCTGGACGAGGATGTGGCTTCATGAGCGAGCGGAGCGAGCGAATCATCGGGCTCAGCGGCGGCACGGAGCGAAGCGGAGTGGCGGCATGAGCGACCTGACCAAGCTGAGCGCGAGCGAGATCGCCGGACTGGTTGCCTCCGGGGAGACCTCCGCCGTCGAGGTGGCGCAGGCCCACCTGGACCGGATCGCCACCGTCGAGGACCAGGTCCACGCCTTCCTGCACGTCGACACCGAGGGCGCGCTGGCCGCCGCCCGCACCGTGGACGAGCGCCGGGCCGCCGGCGCGGAGCTGGGCCCGCTGGCCGGCGTGCCGGTCGCCGTGAAGGACGTGCTCACCACCAAGGGCGTGCCGACCACGGTCGGGTCGAAGATCCTGGAGGGCTGGCGCCCGCCGTACGACTCGACGATCGTGCAGCGGCTGCGCGACGCGGGCACGGTGATGCTCGGCAAGACCAACATGGACGAGTTCGCCATGGGCTCCTCCACCGAATACTCGGCCTACGGCCCGACCCACAACCCGTGGGACCTGACCCGGATTCCCGGCGGCTCGGGCGGCGGCAGCGCCGCCGCGCTGGCCGCGTACGAGGCGCCGCTGGCCATCGGCTCGGACACCGGCGGCTCGATCCGCCAGCCCGGCGCGGTCACCGGCACGGTCGGCGCCAAGCCCACCTACGGCGGCACCTCCCGGTACGGCCTGGTCGCGTTCTCGTCGTCGCTGGACACGCCCGGCCCGTGCGCCCGTACGGTGCTGGACGCCGCGCTGCTGCACCAGGTGATCGGCGGGCACGACCCACGCGACTCCACCTCCATCCCGGCCCCAGTGCCGGACGTGGTGGCTGCGGCGAAGCTCGGCGCGACCGGTGACCTGACCGGGGTGAAGCTCGGTGTGGTCACCGAGTTCACCGGGGAGGGCGCGGAGCCGGGCGTGATGGCCGCGTTCCGCGAGTCGGTGGAGGCGCTGGCGAAGCTGGGTGCCGAGATCGTCGAGATCTCCTGCCCGCACTTCAAGTACGCGTTGCCGGCCTACTACCTGATCGCGCCGAGCGAATGCTCCTCCAACCTGGCCCGGTTCGACGGGGTCCGGTTCGGCCTGCGGGTCGGTGACGACGGCAACCGGTCGCTGGAGGAGGTCATGTCGCTGACCCGCGAGGCCGGCTTCGGTCCCGAGGTCAAGCGGCGCATCATGATCGGCACGTACGCGCTCTCCTCGGGCTACTACGACGCCTACTACGGGCAGGCGCAGAAGGTCCGGACTCTGATCACCCGGGACTTCACCGCGGCGTTCGAGCAGGTGGACGCGCTGATCTCGCCGACCACCCCGTTCGTGGCCTTCCCGATCGGGGCGCGCACCTCCGACCCGTACCAGATGTACCTGGCCGACCTGTTCACCATTCCGACCAACCTGTACGGCGGGCCGGCCATCTCGGTCCCGTGCGGTCTCTCCGAGGGCCTCCCGGTCGGTCTGCAGATCATGGCCCCGACCATGGCCGACGACCGGATGTACCGGGTGGCCGCCGCGCTGGAGTCGACGGTCGGCACGTTCGCCCCACCGGCACTGTGACCCGCCCGCGGGGCGGCCGACCGGCCGCCCCGCGAGGGGTCACGGTCAGGTCCGGGAACGGCGCCGCGACAGCCGAACGGGACACCGATCGGCAACACGCGGTCACCGTTCGGTCTATTACGCCTTCCTGCCTGTCCTGATTGGATAATGTCGCTTCGCGCTGGTGAACGCGAATTCCGGCTTACCTCGATCGAATCCTGGACGGGCGATGAAGACGCTGCGACCGATAATGATCGTGTCGGCACTCATCCTGGTGCTGCTTGGCACGGCGCAGCCGGCGGCTGCCGCCACCATCACCTTCACGTCCGGTCCGCCGGCGTCCCCGGTCACCGCCTACGAGCCGTATCCGAGCCACACCTTCGCCGCGACCGGCGACGCCGCCATCACCTTCTCGCTGGCCGCCGGTTCCCTCCCGCCGGGCATGGCGCTGTCGTCGGGGGGTGGCTTCAGCGGCACGCCGACCACTCCCGGCACCTACGCCTTCACCGTCCGGGCCACCGGGACGCCCAGCGGCGACACGGCCGACCAGGCCGTGACCGTCGTGGTCGAGGCGCCGGTGATCACCATCACCTCGGACGCCCCCACCTCGCCGGTCACTGCCTACCAGCCGTACCCGACGCACACCTTCACGGCG
>NZ_JBUEGB010000114.1:0-12851 GCF_054963695.1 Micromonospora sp. RTBAU3-60
GGTGTAGCGCTTGGCGATGCTCACCACCAGCCGCAGGTTCGCCTCCAGCAGGTGGTCCTTGGCGGCCCGGCCCTCGGCCACGATCAGCTCCAGGTCGGCGCGCAGCTCGGCGGAGACCGGGGTGCAGGTGGCCAGCTTCTCCTCGGCGAACAGGCCGGCCTCGATGCGCTTGCTCAGCTCGACCTCCTGCGCGGCGGTGAGCAGCTTGGTGCGGCCGATGCCGTTCAGGTATGCCCGGACCAGGTCCGTGGAGACGCCGCGCTCGTCGGTGGCGTCCAGGTCGGTCAGCGTGTCGGTGCCGAGCTCGGCGTCGATGGTGGCAGCCGGGCGGGTCTGGTGCTCGATCATCTGCTGGGCCATCTCTGTCTCTCCCCGTGTCCTTCGTGCCGCGTACCGGGTTCCGTGCCGCGTGCCGGCCCGGTGGTGCCGGTACGAAACAGCTTGGCGGTCGAGGCGTGAAACGGGAGTGAGGCGATCGGGGAACCGACAGCAATCCGTGCGGAACGTCCGGTGCCGCTTGCCGGACCCGGTTACCGTGCCAGCGGCCGGCCACCCGGGCCCGGCAGCACAGGCGATGGGAGGACGCGGTGGTCTTCAAACGGCTCATGCAGGCGATGGGAGTGGGCGGTCCGTCGGTGGAGACGGTGCTGGCCAACCCGAACTGCCGCCCGGGCGGGCACCTGGAGGGCCGGATCCAGGTGGTCGGCGGGGACCACCCGGTGGATGTGACGTACGTGGCGCTGGGCCTGGTCACCCGGGTCGAGGTGGAGAGCGGCGACTCCGAGTACGACACCACCCAGGAGTTCGGCCGCCGGCCGGTGACCGGCGCGTTCCGGCTGGACCCGGGGCAGCGGTACGAGGTGCCGTTCCGCTTCGAGGTGCCCTGGGAGACCCCGCTGACCGATCTGTACGGCCAGCACCTGCACGGCATGACGATGGGGCTGCGTACGGAGCTGGAGGTGGCCCGGGCGGTGGACAAGGGCGACCTGGACCCGGTGGCGGTGCACCCGCTGCCCGCCCAGGAGCGGCTGCTGGAGGCGCTGCTGCGGCTGGGATTCCGGTTCGCCCGGGCCGACGTGGAGCGCGGGCACCTCTACGGCGTACACCAGAGCCTGCCGTTCTACCAGGAGATCGAGTTCCACCCGGCGCCGCAGTACGCCAGCGCGATCAACCAGCTGGAGGTCACCTTCGTGACCGACCCGCGCCAGGTGCAGGTGGTGCTGGAGCTCGACAAGCGGGGCGGCCTGTTCACCGAGGGCCGGGACGCCTTCGGGAGGTTCACCGTCGAGCACGCGACGGCCGACCGCACCGACTGGGCCGCCCAGCTGGACGCCTGGCTCCGCCAGTCCCTCCACCGCCGCGGCCTCTTCTTCTGACCGCCAGAGGCCTCGTTGATCATGAAGTTATTGCCCGGCCGCCCGGCGCGTCGCAGCAATAACTTCATGATCAACCGGCGGTCCCCGGGGGTACCGGTGGTCCCCCCGGTCCCCGGGGGGTACCGGTGGTCCCCCCGGGGGGTACCGGTGGTTCCCCGGGGGTTAGAGGTCCAGGAGGATGGTGCGGGGGCCGACGTTGACGCTCTCGACCAGCATGTGGGCGCGGAAGCGGCCGGTCTCGACCTTGGCACCGCGGTCCCGCAGCGCCTCCACCACCGCCGTCACCAGCGGTTCGGCCTGCTCGGCGGGCGCGGCCGCGGTCCAGCTCGGGCGGCGGCCCTTGCGGGCGTCGCCGTAGAGGGTGAACTGGCTCACCACGAGGATGGGCGCGCCGGTGTCCGCGGCGCTGCGCTCGTCGTCCAGGATGCGCAGCTCGTGGATCTTGCGGGCCATGGTGGCCGCCACCTGCGGGGTGTCGGTGTGGGTGACCCCGAGCAACACCAGCAGGCCGTCGGCGATCTCGCCGACCACCTCGCCGTCGACGGTCACGCCGGCCCGTCCGACGGTCTGCACCACCGCCCGCATCAGGCCACCACCGGCTCGATGATGCCGCGCTCGACCAGGTGCGCCACGATCGGGCCGGCCGCCTCGGCCAGCTCGTCCGGGGTGACGTCGTGCGCGGCGGCGAGCAGGGCGAGCTGGTCGCGCAGCGGCAGCCTGCCGTCCGCGCCGCCGACCAGGGCGAGCACCAGCGGGTCGATCTCCTCGGACCAGCGCAGCCCGTGCGGCATGGCGAGGACCTGCCGGTCCACCGCCCAGCCCTCGTCGCCCATGGTCGCCTCCTGCCGCAGCTGGAGCCCTTCGGCGGCCCGGTAGCGTGCGGCCAGCAGCCCGTCGGTGTCGCGGGCCCGCAGCCAGTCCTGCCGGTCGAACCACTCGGCGATCCGGTCGCCCATCGGCGGCTCGACCCGCTGCCGCAGGTCCTCGACCCGGACGATCGGCTGGTCGTGGCCGGCGCGGCGCAGCGACACGATGCCGAAGCCGATCGCCTCCACCTTGTGCGCGTCGAACCAGTCCAGCCAGGCCGCCATCCGCTGCGGGTCGGCGGCCTCCCCGACGTCGGTCAGCCACAGGTTGACGTACGCCATCGGGTCGGCCACCTCGCGCTGGATCACCCAGGCGTCCAGCCCGGTGCCGGCGAACCAGCCGGCCACCCGCTCGTCCCACTCCTCGCCGGTGACGTGCACCCAGTTGGCCAGGTACTGCATCGTCCCGCCCTCGGTGAGCAGGTGCGGCGCGGCGGCGGCCAGCTCGGCGCCGATCGCGTCGCCGACCCGCCCGGAGTCCCGGTAGACGTGCGTGGTGGTGCCGGGCCCGACCACGAACGGCGGGTTGCTGACCACCAGGTCGAACCGGCGCCCGGCGACCGGGGCCACCAGGTCGCCCTGGAGCAGCTCCCAGTCCTGCCCGTTGAGCGCGGCGGTGGTGGCGGCGAAGCGCAGCGCCCGCGGCGCGACGTCGGTCGCGGTCACCTTCCGGGCGTGGGTGGACAGGTGCAGGGCCTGGACGCCGGAGCCGGTGCCCAGGTCCAGTGCGGTCTCCACGGGACGGCGGACGGTGGCGCCGATCAGCGTCTGGGTGGCCCCGCCGATGCCGAGCACGTGCTCGGCGTGCAGCGGCTTCCCGGGCCGGGCGCTGGCCGGCACGTCGGCGAGTACCCACCACTCGTCCCCGTACGGCTCCAGGTCGACGCCGGCGCGCAGGCCGTCACCGTGCCGCTCGACGATCCCGCCGGCGACGGCCTCCTCGACCGTCAGCGGGGCGAGCGCGGCGGCCACCGCCGACTCCGGCTCGGTCTGGTCGCAGATGAAGACCCGGATCAACGTGGCGAGCGGGTCGCGGTCCTCGGTGGCGCGCAGCGCGGCCCGGAAGTCGTTGCGGGCCACGCCGCCGGTGGCCTGCGGGCCGAGCCGGTCGGCGATGCCGTTGGCGGTGAAGCGCGCCCGGGTCAGCGCGGTGCGCAGCGCGTCGACGCCCGCGGGGGAGAGCAGCATGTCATGACGGTCCACGTCGTCATCCTGCCTCCCCGGCGTCGCCGATCGGCCGGCACCCACGAGATCCATACCGGGCGGCGAATAGATCGGAGGTTATCTCTTTCATGCTTGTCGATGCCTGGCTACCATCTCCCCCAATATCTTCGATGGGTGCCCGGGTCACGAGCGCGGGCGCCCGGTAGGGAGCCAGACGATGTCCGACGTGTCCGTTCCTCGGCGTCGCGCGCTGCGCGCGCTCGCCGTCACGGCCGCCGCCGCGGCCCTCGCCGCCGCCGCCTCCACCCCCGCCCTGGCCGCGCCCACCGGCGACGTCCGCTACGCCGGCGCCCCGGACGCCATCAGCGGCAGCTACCTGGTGGTGCTCAAGGGCGACGCCGTCGGCGCCGCCAACAGCCTCGCCGCCCGCACCGCGGTCCCGGACCGCGCCGCCAGCCTGGCCAAGCGCTACGGGGGCTCGGTCGGCACGGTCTGGAGCGCCGCGCTGACCGGCTACAGCGCGAAGATGAGCCCCGCGCAGGCCCGCCGGCTCGCCGCCGACCCGACCGTCGCGTACGTCGAGCAGGACCGGGTGGTGACCACCCAGGGCACCCAGACCGGGGCGACGTGGGGGCTGGACCGGATCGACCAGCGCAACCTGCCGCTGAACGGCACCTACACCTACCCGAACACGGCCAGCAACGTGCGGGCGTACATCATCGACACCGGCATCCGGATCACGCACAGCGACTTCGGCGGCCGGGCGAGCTGGGGCACCAACACGGTGGACAGCAACAACACCGACTGCAACGGCCACGGCACGCACGTCGCCGGCACCGTCGGCGGCGCGAAGTACGGCGTGGCCAAGGGGATCCGCCTGATCGCGGTGAAGGTGCTCAACTGCTCCGGCAGCGGCAGCACCACCGGCGTGGTGAGCGGCGTCAACTGGGTCACCTCGAACGCGGTCAAGCCGGCCGTGGCGAACATGAGCCTCGGCGGCGGTGCCAGCAGCACCCTCGACAACGCGGTGGCCAACTCGATCAGCTCCGGCGTCACGTACGCCATCGCGGCCGGCAACTCCACCGCCAACGCCTGCAACTACTCGCCGGCCCGGGTCGCCTCCGCGATCACCGTCGGCGCCACGACCAGCAGCGACGCCCGCGCCTCGTACTCCAACTACGGCTCCTGCCTGGACATCTTCGCGCCCGGCTCGTCGATCACCTCGGACTGGAGCACCAGCGACACGGCCACCAACACGATCAGCGGCACCTCGATGGCCACGCCGCACGTGGCCGGCGCGGCGGCGCTCGTGCTCGGCACCAACCCGTCGTACACGCCGGCGCAGGTGACCAGCTACCTGACCAGCAACGCCACCACCGGCAAGGTGACCAACCCCGGCTCCGGCTCGCCGAACCGGCTGCTCTTCGTCGTCAACTGACGACCCACACGCGCGGCCCGGTGGACGCCACCCCTGTCCACCGGGCCGCGTCGGGTCGCCCCGGGGAGTCGGCTCGGGGAGTCGGCTCGGCCGGCGACCGACCTGCCGGCAGGATGGAGGCATGACGCTCTCCCTGCCCATCGATCCGGACGCCAACGAAATGCTGGCCCGCAGCCCGCTCGCGCTGCTCCTCGGCATGGTGCTCGACCAGCAGGTGCCGATGGAGAAGGCGTTCTCCTCGCCGTACGTCCTGGCGCAGCGGCTGGGCCACGAGCCGGACGCCCGGGAACTGGCCGGATACGCGCCGGAGGCCCTGGTGGCGCTCTTCGCCCAGCCGCCGGCCCTGCACCGGTTCCCCAAGGCGATGGCGGCCCGGGTCCAGGAGGTG
This sequence comes from Micromonospora sp. RTBAU3-60, assembly GCF_054963695.1. Lineage (NCBI taxonomy): Bacteria > Bacillati > Actinomycetota > Actinomycetes > Micromonosporales > Micromonosporaceae > Micromonospora > Micromonospora sp. RTBAU3-60. The sequence continues at coordinate 5,233 of NZ_JBUEGB010000114.1, forward strand.
TGCCAGGTCCTCGTCGACCGGTACGACGGCGACCCGGCCCGGCTCTGGTCCGACGTCACCGACGGCCGGGAACTGCTGCGCCGGGTCGGCGAGCTGCCCGGCTTCGGCAAGCAGAAGGCACAGATCTTCGTGGCGCTGCTCGGCAAGCGGTTCGGCGTCACCCCGGACGGCTGGCGGGAGGCCGCCGGCGGGTACGGCGACGCGGACGCGTACCGGTCGGTGGCCGACGTGACCGACCCCGAGTCGCTGCGCCGGGTACGGGAGTACAAGCAGCGGATGAAGGCGGAGGCGAAGGCCGCGAAGAGCTGACCCGGCGTCCGTCCGCCGCCGTACCGTGACCGGGTAGGCGCGGACGGCGGGCGGGGGATGGCGGACCCACGGGGAGAGGAGTTCCTCCGCGGCGAGGAGACGTCGCCGCGGCCGACCTCCCTGGAGCTCGCGCCGCCGATCTGACGGTCGGCCGGGCCGGTCGGTCCGGCCGGTCGGCCGCCGGTCGGGCGCGTCGGATGCAGGTCGAGCGTGTCGGATGCCGGTCGGGCGTGTCGGACGTCGGTCAGGCGGCCGTCGGGCGGGAGAGCGCGGCGAGCGCCCGGCGCACGTCGGCCAGCGAGACGGTCGCCGAGTCGTCCAGGTCGGCCAGGCCGGCCTCGATCCACTGCCGCATCAGCGTGGTCACCCCGATGCCGCGCGTCTCGGCGGCCGCCCGGACCCGTTCGTACGTCTCCAGCGGGAGGCGTACCGAGCGGCTGACCATCGGCACGTCGGTGTCGGGGGTGGGCAGCTCCGCCGGCTGGCTCTCGTCGATCAGGTCGGCGAGCGCGTCGCCGCCGTCGTGGAACCGCTTGGTCGCCTCGTTACGGTGCATCGTGACCGCCTCCTCGTCGGCGTGATCTCCGTACCGCCTCGTCGTAGCGCTTGGCCTCGACGTCGCTCAGTTCGCGGGCGGAGAGGATGTCCCAGTCGTTGTCGGTGCCGTCGGCCTCGGCCAGCAGCACGGCGAGGCGTCGCCCCCGGTGGTCGGTCGCGTAGACCACCATCACGTCGTCCCCGAGGTGCCGGATGACCCGTCGCGTGCTGTGCAGGGCCTCCCAGACTTCCCCGGGCGTGACGTCGTAGACCCGCAGGTTGGCCAGTGCCTCGTCGGTGAAGCTGAACCGGTTGGCCACGGGTGGAGCGTACCACGCGCGTAACACGCGGCGGGCGGGACGATTTTCGCCGATCATCCTCGGGGAGTGACAGGATGAGGGGTAACCCCTCGAGGAGGTCGTGGTGAAGCGTCAGGCGTACCAGCCGATCCTGATCACCGACGCCGCACGCAGCCAGGACGACCAGCTCAACAGCCGGCAGAAGCGCTACGTGCTGATGATGGGCGTCCGGGTCGCTTGCCTGGTGGTCGGTGCGATCCTGGTCGGCGCGAAGGCACCCCTGCTCTGGCTCTGGCTGCCGCTGTGCGGCCTCGGGATGGTGCTGATCCCGTGGCTGGCGGTGCTGCTGGCCAACGACCGGCCGCCAAAGGAGCAGCACCGCCTGGCCGGGAAGTTCCATCCGCGCCACCGCGAGGAGACCCCGCCGATGGCGCTCCCCGCCGACGAGCACCCCCACAAGGTCATCGACGCCGAGTCCTGACCCGGTCCGGGCGCCCACACCCGGACCGGGCACCCCGTCAGGGGGTGGGCCGGGCGCCGACCGAGGAGACGGCGAGCGCGCCGAGATCGCCGGCCCGGGACAGGGCCGCCCGCGGATCCGCGCCGGCCAGCCAGGCGGTGAGCAGGCCGGCGGCGAACGCGTCCCCGGCCCCGGTGACGTCCACCACGGCCACCCCGCGCGCGGGCGCCGTCTCGACCACCCCGGTCCGGTCCACCCAGACCGCCCCGGCCGCGCCCCGCTTGACCACGACCCGGTGAGCCACCGCGGTCAGCGCCCGCGCCTGCGCCGCCGGGTCCAGCCCGCCGGCCAGCACGGTCGCCTCTTCCGTGTTGACCAGCAGCAGGTCGACGTCGCGTACCCAGGTCAGGAGGGCCGTCGCGCCGACCCGCCGCAGCGGTGCCGCGGAGGCCGCGTCGACGCTGGTGGTCAGCCCGCGCTCGCGGGCGACGGCCAGCGCGCGCAGTCCCGCGCCGCGCGACCCGGCGTCCAGCAGGGTGTACGCGGACAGGTGCAGGTGCCCGGCGTCGGGCGCCGCCGCCAGGGCCTGGTCGACGTGCCCGGCGGTCAGCCGCAGGTTCGCCCCGCGCTGGCTGACCATGGTGCGCTCCCCGCCGTGGGCGAGCACGACGACCGTGCCGGTCGGGTAGCCCTCGTGGCGCTCGATCGCGCAGCTCACCCCGACCCGGTCCAGTTCGGCGACCCGGTCTCGGCCCGCCTCGTCGTCGCCGGTCGCGGCCACCAGCGTGACGTCGGCGCCCTGACCGGCGAGCCAGGCGGCGGTGTTGGCTGCCTGTCCGCCGCCGCTGAACCGGATCGCGGCCGCGGTGTCCGAGCCGGTCGCCAGGGGGCCGGAGAGCACCGCGACCACGTCGGTGATCACGTCGCCGACGACGACGATGCGGGGCACCCGGCTCATGCCGCCACCTCGCTGCGCTCGGCGCCGGCCTGAGGCACCACGGCGCTGCACTGATGATTCGCTCGCTGGCGCTCGCTCATGCCGCGGAGTCGGTACGACGGGCCGTCGCGGCGACCGCGATCCGTGCCGCCAGATCGGCGTTGCGCAGGATGATCCGGACGTTCACCGCCAGGCTGGCACCCTCGGTGGCCGAGTGGAAGTGGGCGAGCAGGAATGGCGTGACAGCCTTCCCGGTCACCCCCTCGCGGGCCAGCATGCCCAGCCCCTCGGCGAGGGTGCGGTCGTGCAGCGCCGGGTCGAGCTGCTGGTCGACCGGGAGCGGGTTCGCCACGATTAGCCCGCCGTGGTGCACGCCCTGCCGCTCCCGGGCGAGGAGTACGTCGGCCACCTGCTCCGGCGACTCCACCGACCAGTCCAGGTCGAAGCCGGCGTCGGTGAGGTAGAAGCCGGGGAAGCGGTGGGTCCGGTAGCCGACCACGCTCACGCCCAGGGTCTCCAGTCGCTCCAGCGTGGCGCCCACGTCCAGGATCGACTTCACCCCGGCGCAGACCACCGTGATCGGCGTCCGGGCCAGGGGTGACCAGGTCGGCGGACTCGTCGAAGGTCTGGGCCGCCTCCCGGTGGACCCCGCCGAGACCGCCGGTGGCGAACACGCCGATCCCGGCCGCGGCGGCGACCGCGCTGGTGGCGGCCACCGTGGTGGCGCCGTCCGCGCCGGTCGCCGCGGCCACCGCGAGATCGCGTACGGAGAGCTTGTTCACGCCGTCGACCGTGGCGAGGCGGGTCAGCTGCGCGTCGTCCAGGCCGACGATCAGTTCGCCGGCGACCATGCCGATGGTGGCCGGGACCGCGCCGGCGTCCCGGACGGTCTGCTCGATCTGCCGGGCGACCAGCAGGTTGTCCGGCCGGGGCAGGCCGTGCGAGACGATGGTGCTCTCCAGGGCGACGACCGGGCGTCCGGCGCGCAGGGCGTCGGCCACCTCGGTCCCGAAACGGATGTGAAAGTTGGTCACTTCCGTTACGGTACGGGCCGTCATCCGGCCACCTGCGGTGGACCGCCCCCGAAGAAGCTGCCAAACTGGAAATTTGGAGGTGTAGCAAGTGAGCACACAGGTTCTTGAGCGTCCCGAGGTGAAGGACGCCGACACCGGTCCGGAGATGTTCCACTACGTCCGCAAGGAAAAGATCGCCGAGAGCGCGGTCATGGGCACGTTCGTCGTCGCGCTGTGCGGGGAGACCTTCCCGGTCACCAAGGCGGCCAAGCCGGGTTCGCCGGTCTGCCCGAAGTGCAAGGAGATCTACGACTCCTGGGACAACTGACCGCGGGCGGCTCCGCCGCCCGCCCACGTAACCTTCGCCGGTGACCACCTCCACCGCCCTGCTCGTCGCCGACCTCACCGGTGTCGCGGTCTTCGCCGCCTCCGGCGCCTCGGCGGCGGTCGCCAAACGACTCGACCTCTTCGGGGTGGTCTTCGTCGGCGTCGTCGCCGCGCTCGGCGGCGGGATCTTCCGAGACCTGGTCATCGACGAGGTCCCGCCCCTGGCCTTCGCCGACTGGCGGTACGCGGTCACCGCGGCGGCCACCGCCGCCGCCGTCTTCTGGCTGCACCCGCAGCTCGCCCGGCTGCGCACCACCGTGCTCGTGCTCGACGCGGCCGGCCTCGGCCTGTTCACCGTCACCGGCACGCTCAAGGCCCTCGAGGCGCACGTCCCGGCGGTCGGCGCCTGCATGATCGGCATGCTCACCGCGATCGGCGGCGGCCTGGGGCGTGACCTGCTCACCGGCGAGATCCCGGTGGTGCTGCGCCGGGAGATCTACGCCCTCGCCGCGCTGGCCGGGTCGGTCATCGTGGCGCTGCTGTCGGCGTACGGACAGGCGCACACGGCCGGGCTGATCGTCGCGGCCGCCTTCGTCATCGTGCTGCGGCTGGTCTCGCTGCGGCGGCGCTGGTCCGCCCCGGTCGCCACGCTGCGCCCGCCCCGCACCGGCACCCGCGGCCCGCAGGGCTGAACCGCTGCCGGCGGGGTGGCTGGATGTGACCAGCGTGGCGTCGAGTGGGGAGAAAGGCGCCCGCTGGTTATGCTGAGTCGGCCTTCGCGGCACCTTCTGCGCGGAGGCGTTTTCATGGGCGGCGGTACCCGTGGCCCTCGGCCCGGGTCGCCGCCGTGCGGTCGGAGAGGAGCTACCCGTGGCACCGCGGTTGCCGGCGCTCGAGACGTTCCCGCCCCTGCGTGCATGGCAGCGCAAGGCGATGGTGGAGTACCTGCGTCGCCGTACCGAGGACTTCACGGCGGTCGCCACGCCCGGCGCCGGTAAGACCACCTTCGCGCTGCGGATCGCCGCCGAGCTGCTGAACGACGGAACCGTCGAGGCCGTCACCGTGGTCGCCCCCACCGAGCACCTGAAGACCCAGTGGGCGCAGGCCGCTGCCCGCGTCGGCATCCAGCTCGACGCCGCCTTCCGCAACGCCGACCTGCACTCCGCCGCCGACTTCCACGGCGCCGTTGTCACGTACGCCCAGGTGGGCATGGCGCCGCAGGTGCACCGGCGGCGCACCATGACCCGACGTACGCTGATCATCCTGGACGAGATCCACCACGCCGGCGACTCGCGTACCTGGGGCGACGGCGTGAAGGCGGCCTTCGAGCCGGCGGTACGCCGGCTGATGCTCACCGGTACGCCGTTCCGCTCCGACGACAACCCGATCCCGTTCGTCGCCTACGAGCGGGGCGGGGACGGTCTGCTCCGGTCCCGCGCCGACTCGGTCTACGGCTACTCGGACGCGCTGCGCGACGGCGTGGTCCGGCCGGTGCTCTTCCTGGCGTACTCCGGGGAGACCCGATGGCGCACCAACGCCGGGGAGGAGTTGGCCGCCCGCCTGGGTGAGCCGATGACCCAGGACCTCGTGGCGCAGGCCTGGCGTACCGCGCTGGACCCGGCCGGCGACTGGATGCCGCAGGTGCTGCGGGCCGCCGACGCCCGGCTGACCGTGCTGCGCAACGCCGGCATGCCCGACGCGGGCGGGCTGGTGATCGCCAGCGATCAGCAGGCGGCCCGCTCCTACGCGAAGCTGATCGAGCAGTTGACCGGCGAGAAGGCGGCCGTGGTGCTCTCCGACGACCAGGGCGCGTCGGCGCGGATCGCGACCTTCGCGGCGTCCGAGCAGCGCTGGCTGGTCGCGGTGCGGATGGTGTCCGAGGGCGTCGACATCCCCCGGCTGGCCGTGGGCGTGTACGCGACCAGCGCCAGCACCCCGCTCTACTTCGCGCAGGCCATCGGCCGGTTCGTCCGGGCCCGACGGCCCGGCGAGACCGCCTCGGTGTTCCTGCCGAGCGTGCCGCACCTGCTCGGGTTGGCCAGCGAGATGGAGGCCGAGCGGGACCACGTGCTCGGCAAGCCGAAGGACGCCGACGGCTTCGACGACGACCTGCTGGAGCGCGCCCAGCGAGACGACCAGGCCAGCGGCGAGCTGGAGAAGCGGTTCGCGGCGCTGTCGGCGACGGCCGAGCTGGACCAGGTGATCTTCGACGGCGCGTCGTTCGGCACCGCCGCCCAGGCCGGCACCCCCGAAGAGGAGGAGTATCTCGGCCTCCCCGGGCTGCTCACCGCCGACCAGGTCGCGACGCTGCTGAGCAAGCGGCAGGCCGAGCAGTTGGCCGCGCAGCGGCGCAAGGCCGCCCAGCGGGCTCCCGAGCCGGCGGCCGAGGCGCCCGTGGCACCGCCGATGAGCGCCGCCCAGCGCCGGGTCGCACTCCGGCGGCAGTTGAACGCGCTGGTGGCCGCCCGGCACCACCGCACCGGCCAGCCGCACGGCAAGATCCACGCCGAGCTGCGCCGGATCTGCGGCGGCCCGCCGAGCGCCCAGGCGACGATCGAGCAGCTCGAAGAGCGCATCGCCGCCGTCCAAACCCTGTAACCCGGGCCCCCACCTCACCCGGTCCGGGTGATCATGAGGTTAGCGGCACTTTTCGAGATCGACATCGCCGCTAACTTCATGATCAACGCCGTGGTGCCACGGGGCGTGAAAAGGCGGCGGGAGGCCCCTGTGGGGCCTCCCGCCGGCTATGTCGGGTTGCGGATTGTTTGGACTCAGTTCGCCATCAGATCGGCGCCACGCCAGCTGAACTCGGGGTCCGACGCGTACCGCACGGTGATCTTCACGAGATCCTCCGCGTACTTGTTCGCGTGGTGTCCACAGAACACCAGCTCGCTCCCACCCGCCAGAGTGATCCGGAGCTTGCCGGCAGCATTGCAGCGGTCGCACCGTTCATCGGCGGCCGGGGGGCTCACCGTCTCGGGCGGCGGCGTGAGGGTCGGGGTCATCGCCTTCCTCCTCTGGTCGTCACCGATGAACACTCTCTTCGGTTGCTCACCTATCGTGCAACACCCTTCTCGGGCCCTGCCTTCCCTGTGTGCCCGTCGGGGACGGAGGTCACACCTGGCGTGGAAGACAGTGTGCCGTGCACCAAGGGTGCCACGTCAACGATCACAAACGGGCAACCGTCAGGTCACCGGAGAGTGTTCTACGGCTGGTGATCAAACCGACACGTCTGGTTGACGCGTGGCGGTCAGTCCAGGTAGTCGCGGAGCACCTGGGAACGCGAGGGATGCCGCAACTTGGACATGGTCTTGGATTCGATCTGCCGGATGCGCTCCCGGGTCACGCCGTACACCTGGCCGATCTCGTCCAGGGTGCGCGGCTGGCCGTCGGTGAGGCCGAAGCGGAGGCGTACCACACCGGCCTCACGCTCGGAGAGCGTCTGGAGGACCTGCTGGAGCTGGTCCTGCAGCAGCGAGAACGAGACCGCGTCGACCGCGACCACGGCCTCCGAGTCCTCGATGAAGTCACCGAGCTGGCTGTCACCCTCGTCGCCGATCGTCTGGTCCAGCGAGATGGGCTCCCGGGCGTACTGCTGGATCTCCAGCACCTTCTCCGGTGTGATGTCCATCTCCTTGGCCAGCTCCTCCGGGGTGGGCTCGCGGCCCAGGTCCTGGAGCAGCTCGCGCTGGATCCGGCCAAGCTTGTTGATCACCTCGACCATGTGCACCGGGATC
>NZ_JBUEGB010000115.1:0-12823 GCF_054963695.1 Micromonospora sp. RTBAU3-60
GGGCACGAGGTCTCCGGTCGGTCTCCGGTTTGCTTGGTCGCTAACCGATCTACCGGAGACCTCAAACTTTATCGATCACCGCCACGCCGGGCCCGCCTCACCGACCGCAGGCCCTTACGAAACACGGGCTAGCCCGGGCCGAAAGCAGGCCGCCCCCGGACGCCGGAGCGTCCGGGGGCGGTCGGATAGGTAGCTCAGCTCAGTAGAGCGCCTTGTAGGCGTTGAAGCCGGTGCCCTGCTGGACCCGCTTGCCGAGGAAGCCGTCGCCGCGACCCGGGTAGAGCCAGAGCACGCCGTCGGCGTCGCGGCCCAGGAGGTCGTTGCGGTTGTCCTGGTCGAGGTCGCCGATCGGGACGAGGGTGTTGTAGATGTTCCAGCCGGTGCCGATCTGCACCCGCGAGGTGAAGTACCCCTTGCCGTCGCCGTTGTAGCGCCAGAGGACACCGCTGGCGTCGACGCCGACCAGGTCGCCGTTGCCGTCGCCGTTGAGGTCGCCCATCCCGATGACCTTGGGGTAGATGCCCCAGCCCGAGCCGATCTGCACCCGAGCGGTGAAGTATCCCGTCCCGGTGGAGGTGTAGAGCCACAGCTTGCCGGTGGTGTCGACGCCCACCAGGTCGTCGCGGCCGTCCCGGTTCAGGTCGCCCGGCGCCAGCAGCAGCCGGTACGTCTCCCACCCCTTGCCGATCACGTGTGACATGGTGCCGCTCTTCGGGAACGCGTTGCGCCCCGTGCCGTAGTACACCCGCAGGTAGCCCGCCGCGTCCCGGACCAACAGGTCCGGCCGGTGGTCGCCGGTGAAGTCACCGAACGGCACCAGCGCCGTGGTGCCGGCGGAACCGGTGCAGCTCAGGCACCAGTTGTCGGTCGCACCGAGGTCGTTGAGGCGGCCCAGCGGCTCACTGCCCGGCGCCTCGCCGTACCAGTGGCCCTCACCGTTGGACTTCACCCCGAGCAGCGCCTGCCCGCCGTAGCAGTCCCAGGTCCGGTAGCGGAAGGTGCCGCAGGCGGCGAGCAGGGTGCCCGAGCCCATGCTCGTCCTGGTCCCGTCCACCGTGCCGTAGACGGTCCAGCGGTAGCCGCCGTTGACCGCCATCGTGCCGTCGGGGAGGCGGCCGTCCCAGCCCGCACTGGCACCCTCGCGCGCCGCGCCGCCGGACCGCACCTCGTACGTCTGCCCGGTGGCCTTGTGCGTGACCGTCACCTGCCAGGACGAGACCGGCCGGGTGAAGCGGAAGGATCCGCTCCAGGCGCGCTCGTTGTACGCCGACGCCTCCCCCTGGGTCCAGACCTTGCCGAGGGCCGGCGCGGTTGCCGGCACGCCGCTGTCGAGCACGTGCACCGCGTTCGCGCCGTCCACGTACGCCACCCCGGCGCCGGCCCGGTCCACGGTCCAGGTGATGCCGCGGTCGTCGGCCGGGGTGCCGACCGGCAGATCGGCCAGCTTCACCGCCGCCCGCACCGTGCCGTCGTGGAAGTCCGTCATCAGCAGGCTCGCGGTGCCGGCGTCATGCCGCACCAGGAACCCGTCACCGAGCAGCGCCGGTCCGCCGGGCAGGGCGACGTTCCGGTTGGCCGTCAGGTCGTACGCCCCGGCCTGCCCTGCGCCGCACGCCCAGTACAGCCAGCGGGTGCTGACCTGCACCTCGGTCGGTACGCAGGCGACGCCGGTGGAGATGGTCCGCTGGGCGCCGTTGCCACCCAGGCCGATCTGCTGGAGCTGCCCGGGGGTCGTGGTGGCCGTCCAGAGCGTGTCGTACCAGAGTCCCGCGCCGGTGACCGGACCGCTGCGCTCGACCGTCCGCCTGTTCATGTCGACGACGTACTGCACGGCGGGCGAGCCGCCGTTGACGACGGCGTACCGGTCGTCCGCGTCGACGAGCCGGCCGTTCGCCGTCGGCAGGCTGACCTTGGTGCTGGCAATGGTGTGCCGGGCGACCGCCGTCTCGCCGTTCGGCCCGTACGTCAGGTACGCCATCCCGGTGTCCGCGCCGTCGAGCATCCGGACGCAGGAGACCTGCGGGGCGCACGGCGCGGCGTCGGCGAGCAGGGTGCCCGCGGTGGGGAAGAGCTGCCGGCCGTTGCCCGACCCGTCGTCGTCGGCGAGCGCGCGGTTGAACAGCGCGTACTGGATGGCCGACGTGCTGGGCGACACCTGCGTCTGGAGGTGTCCGACGATGCCGTGCCGGTAGCTGAGCGCGGCGTTGCCGACCGGGTCACGCACCGGCAGCACCGGTACGTGGGTCGGCTGGCTGTCCGTCGCCGTGAAGCGGTGCACCGCCCAGTCGCCGGAGTCGGTGCCGCCGACGAGCAGCGCGGTGTCGTCCGGGCCCTGGAGCAGCGCGGCGGAGTCCAGCGCGCCGAGCGGCAGCATGCTGTGTTGCTCGCCGCCGCCCAGCGGGACCGTCACCGCCGGCCCCTGGTCCTTGCCGTTGCGTTTGTCGATGACCGTGAGCACCTGGTCACCGAGCATCGCCAGCCGGAACCACTGGTTGCCGGCGGTCACCGTCCGCGCGGTGGTGTCGGTGCCGTCGAGCAGGCCCGTGCGGGAGTACGCGTGCACCGTGGCGTCGTTGCCGAGCCACGCGACGGTGTCCCCGGTGAGCCGGAAGTCGGCCAGCGTCTGGACGTCGACGCCCGGGATCTCCACCACCCGGGCGGTGGCGAGGTCCAGCAACGCCCACCAGTACTCGTCCGCGGTAGCGGCCTCGATGACCACCGAGGCGCCGTCGCCGGCCAGCGGCTGGCTGCCGAGGTCGATCCCGGCCGGGAAACCGGTGACCGGCCGGCTGGCCGTGGCCGTGCCGTCCGGGCCGACCGTCCGCAGTTCGAGCTTCGCGCCCTGCCGGACCAGCATGTCCCGGCCGTAGATGCCGTAGAGGCCAGCGTCGGTCGGCCGCTTCCACTGCTCCCAGCTCTGGTCGCCGAGGTCGAGCACGTTGACGGTGCCGTTGGTGGGGTGGGCGGGCACCGACTCCCAGATCGAGACGGTGTCCCCGCCAGCGGGTCGCAGTCCGGAGCTGCGTACGCCCGCAAGATCCTTGACCTCGACGGTCTCGCCGGTGTCGTACCGGGTCCAGAGGTAGGCGGTGGACGCGTTGTGCTGGTGCAGGAAGCCGGTTTTCCCCGCGAACAGCAGCTTCTCTCGCGGTAGGACGGTCGGCTCGTTCTGCGGGATGACCGCCACCTCGTGGGGCGCGGCCGACGGTTCGGCGACGGCCGGGGTGCCGGGTGCCACGAGCAGGGACAGCGCCAACGTCGTGGTGCTCGCCAGAGCGCCGGCGGTGAGCGTGCGGCCCAACAGAGGTCCTCCTGGGATCAGGGCTGCGTGAAGATCATGTCAGCGTAGGCGGGAGCCGGTGGTGGCGTGTGCCGCCGAACGGCTGATTGGGAAAGCCGGAAGCCCGGGGTGCCGTCGGCGCCCCGGGCTTCCCGTGCCGGTCAGCTCAGAAGAGGGCCTTGTAGGTGTTGAAGCCGGTGCCCTTCTGGACTCGCTTGCCGAGGAAACCGTCGCCGCGGCCCGGGTAGAGCCAGAGCACGCCGTCGGCGTCCCGCGCCAGCAGGTCGTTGCGGTTGTCCAGGTCGAGGTCGCCGATCGGGATCAGGGTGTTGTAGATGTTCCAACCCGTACCGATCTGGACGCGGGAGCTGAGGTATCCCTTGCCGTCGCCGTTGTAGCGCCAGAGGACGCCGCTGGCGTCGACGCCGACCAGGTCGCCGTTGCCGTCGCCGTTGAGGTCGCCCATCCCGATGACCTTGGGGTAGATGCCCCAGCTCGAGCCGACCTGGACGCGGGCCTTGAAGAGGCCGGTGCCGGTCGAGGTGTAGAGCCACAGCTTGCCGGTGGTGTCGATGCCGAGCAGGTCGTCACGCCCGTCGCGGTTCAGGTCGCCGGGGGCGACCAGCAGCCGGTACGTCTCCCACCCCTTGCCGATCGTGATCGACTTGTGGGTCTCCTTGGCGTAGCTGGGCTGGCCGGTGCCCAGGTACGCGCGCAGGTAGCCCGCCCCGTCCCGGACCAGCAGGTCCGGCATCCCGTCACCGTCGAAGTCGCCGAACGGCACGATCGCCGAGGCGCCGGCGGTGCCCGCGCAGCTCAGGCACCACTGCTCGGTGCTCCCGTTGTCGACCAGCCGCCCAGCGGGCTCACCGTAGGGATCGCCGTACCAGTGCCCCTCGTTGTTGGACTTGACGGCGAGGAGGTTGGAGTCGCCGTAGCAGCTCACGCTCCGGAAGGGGAAGGTGCCGCAGACGACGCTCAGCTTGCCCGTGCCGATCGTGGCGGCGGCCTCGCCCTCGGTGCCCGTGCCGGTCAGCTTCCAGAGGTACGTCCCGTTTACCGCGGGATGCCCCGAGGCCAGCCGGCCGTCCCAGCTCGCGTTCACCGCCAGCCGCTCGGGCCCACCCGAGCTGCGGGCCACCACCTCACCGGAGGTCTTCCGGGTGATCGTCACCTCCCACGACAAGACCGGACGGGTCAGGATGACGCTCCGCCGCCAGAAGCGCTGGTATTCGGTCTCGGCAGCCCGCGGGTACGTCCAGTCGTAGCCCCCTTCCGTCCCCACGCCGGGCGGTGTGGACGGCACCCCGCTATCCAGCACGTGGACCGCATTGTCGGCGTCGACGTACGCGACTCCGCTGCCGTGCTTGTCCACGGCCCAGGAGATCCCGCGGCCGTCGGCCGGGTTGCCGACCGGCAGGTCGGCCAGCTTCACCGGGTCGTGGAGGGTGCCGTCGTGGAAGTCGGACAGCCGCAGGCTGGCGGTGCCGGCGTCGTGCTGGACGAGGAAACCGTCGCCCAGCAGCGCCGGCCCGCTCGGCACCCGGAGGTTGCGGTTGAGCGTGCGGTCGTAGACGCCGGCCGGGCCGTCCGCCCCGCAGGCCCAGTAGATCCAGCGGGCGCTGGCCTGGAGTTCCGTGACCTGGCAGTCGGCGCCGGTGGGCATGTTCACCGCGGTCCCCGGGTTGGTCAGCCGCTCCGACTGGATCCGGCCGGCCACCCCGGCCGTCCAGAGGGTGTCGAACCAGAGCGCCGCGCCGGTGACCGGCCCGGTGCGGATGATCTGGGAGGTGCCGACGTTCACCACGTACTGCTTGTCAGCGGCGGCGTCCGCGACGATCGCGTAGTTGTCGCCCACGTCGACGACCCGCCCGCCCTTGCTGGGCAGCGTCACGGTCTTGGTGCCGGTGTTCGCCGCCTGGTACATGCGGATGCTGTCGCTCGTCCCCGAGAGCAGGAAGGCGGCTCCGTAGCCGTGGCCGTCGACCAAGCGCAGGCACTCGACGCCGGTGGCGCAGGGTGCCGCGTTGGCCGGCTGCATGGCGCCGGCCGGGCTGATGCTGTCGCCGGGCACCTGGAGGTGGTTGAAGATCGCGAACCGGGTCGTGCCGTCGCTCGGGTCGACCTGCGTCTGCACGTGCCGGATCAGCCCGCGGCTGTAGGTCAGGCCGGCGTTGTGCTGCGGATCGCTGACCGTCAGGACGACCTTGCCGGTCGGCGCCTTCCCCGGTTCGGCCGTGTAGCGGTGCACCGCCCAGTCGGCCGGGCCGGTGCCACCGACCACCAGGGCGACGCCGTCCGGCCCCTGCACGACGGCACCGGCCTGGTAGTCCGTGTGCGCCAGCAGGGTGGTGGTGTCGCCGCCCGCGATGGGGAGCGACACCGTCGGATACCAGTCGCCGGTGTTGTTCGACTGGTTCTTGGCGCTGATCAGGTTGTCGCCCACGACGGCGGTCCGGAGGGTGCCCTGCGCCTGCACGGTCCGGGCCGCGCCGGCGGTGCCGGCGAGCAGGGCCTCGCGGGACTGGACGCGGTAGGTCCCCGACAGGTTCGCCCAAGCCACCACGTCGCCGGAGACCCGCCAGGCCGTAGTGCCGCCGGTGGCCTCCGGGATGTCGACCACGGATCCGGAGGCGACGTCGAGCAGCAGGGCACGTGGCACGTCCGTCCGGTACGGCACCACCAAGGCACCCTCGCCGCTCGCCACCGCCAGACCGGAGAGAACGGCGCCGTCGGGGAGCCCGGTGATCTCCGTGGTGGTGGAGTTGCCGTCGCCGTCGAAGGTCAGCCGTTCCAGTTGCAGCTTGGTCCCTGAGGTGCCCGAACGGGCCACCACCATCGACTGCCCGTGCACACCCATCACCAGATAGCCGGTGGGGGTGGCCCACTGCTGCCAGGTCTGCTCGGCGAGGTTGAAGACGGTCACCTTGCCGGGCGCCGGCAGCGCCGGCACCTCGTTCAGGATGAGGACGCTGTCGTCCCCGGCCCGCTTGATGTTGGTCCACTGCAGCCCGGCGAGTTCCTTCACCACCACGGTCTCGCCGGTGTCGTAGCGGGTCCAGAGGTAGGTGCCGGACTGGTTGTGCGAGTGCAGGAAGCCCGTCTTCCCGGCAAAGTGGACGGACTCCTGCGGCCTGAACAGGGGCGCGTCCTGCGGGATGACGGTCACCTCGCGGGGTGCCGTCGACGGGTCGGCGAGCGCCGGGGTGGCCGGCGCGGACAGGACGCCGAGCGCCAGGGACAGAGTCGTCCCCATGGCAACGGCGGTGAGACGGCGGCCCACAGAACTTCCTCCTGGGATCGGGCTGCGCAAGACACCTGGAGGGTACGTGGCCGTTTCCATGCGGAAGTGCCGCCGAACGGCTGATTTCGTCACAGTCGCTCCGGCGTCCGGATGCCCAGCAGGTACAGCCCCTGCCGCAGCACCCGGCCGGTCAGGTCGCAGAGCAGCAGCCGGCTCTCCCGCAGCTCGCCGTCGGCCCGCAGCACCGGGCAGCGCTCGTAGAAGGCGCTGAACGCGGCGGCCAGCCGGTACTGGTACCCGGCCAGCTGGTGGAACTCCAGGCTCCGCGCCACCTCGGCGACCACGCCGGAGAAGCCGAGCAGCTCGATGGCGAGGGCCCGCTCGGCCGGCTCGACCAGCGAGACCGCCGCGTCCGGCCGGGCCGCCGCCCCGGCGCGCCGGAAGATGGACCGGATCCGGGAGTACGCGTACTGCAGGTAGGGCGCGGTGTTCCCGTCCAGCGACAGCATCCGCTCCCAGTCCAGCACGTAGTCCTTGTGCCGGTCGCTGGACAGGTCGGCGTACTTGACCGCGCCGATGCCGACCGCCCGGCCCACCTCGGCCGCCTCCGTCTCGCCCAGCTCGGGGTTCCGCTCGCGGGCCAGCGTGGTGGCCCGGGCCACCGCCTCCTCCAGCAGGGCCACCAACTTCACCGACTCACCGGACCGGCTGCGCAGCATCCGCCCGTCCGGCCCGAGGATCGAGCCGAACCCGACGTGCTCCGCGCGGGCCGGCGACGTCAGCCAGCCGGCCTGCGCCGCGGCCGCGTATACCAGCTCGAAGTGCCGGCGCTGCGGCAGGCCCACCACGTAGAGCAGTCGGGTCGCGCCCAGCCCCCCGGTCCGGTGCCGGATCGCGGCCAGGTCGGTCGCCGGGTAGCCGTAGCCGCCGTCGGACTTGCGCACGATCAGCGGCAGCGGCTCACCGTCCCGCCCAGTGAAGCCCGGCGGGAAGACGCAGGCCGCGCCCTCGCTCTCCCGCAGCAGCCCGAGCCGGTCCAGGTCCGCCACCACCGGGGCGAGCAGGTGGTTGTAGCTGCTCTCGCCCTGGAAGTCCCGCTCGGTCAGGGTCACGTCGAGCAGGTCGTACACGGTCAGGAAGTAGCGTTCGGACTGCTCGACCAGCAGCCGCCACAGCCGCAGCGTCGCCTCGTCGCCGCCCTGCAACGCCACCACCCGCTGCCGGGACCGCTCCTGGAACGCCTCGTCCGCGTCGAACTTGGCCCGGGCCGCCTTGTAGAACGCGTCCAGGTCCCCCATGGACAACTCCTGCGCCGCCTCGGCCTCGCCCAGGTCGACCAGGTGCTCGATCAGCATGCCGAACGGCGTACCCCAGTCGCCCAGGTGGTTGGCCCGGACCACCCGGTGCCCCAGCCACTCCAGCAGCCGGGCTGCCGCGTCGCCGATTACCGTCGACCGCAGGTGCCCGACGTGCATCTCCTTCGCCACGTTCGGCCCCGAGTAGTCGACCACCACGGTCTCCGGCTCGGCCGCCGTCGGCACCCCGAGCCGGGCGTCGGTGGCCAGTGCAGCGATCAGGCCGCCCAGGGCACGGTCCGCGACGGTCAGGTTGAGGAAGCCGGGCCCGGACACCTCCGCCGCGGCGCACAGGTCGCCGAGCTCCGCGCGGTCCAGCACCTCCACCGCGATCGACCGCGGCGGCCGGCCGATCCGCCGGGCCAGCGCCAGCGCCGCGTCGGACTGGAAGTCCGCGCGCTGCGAGCGCCGCACGACCGGGTCCACCGGTACGCCGGCCACCGTCTCGAACGCCGGCGCCAGCCGGTCGGTCAGCAGTTTCTCCAGATCCATGGGTACGCCGATCTCGCTCGGATCCGCCTCACGCGGATCTCCTGACGGGGATGCGGGCGGACCGAGGACGTTCGGCGATGACCGGCGGCTCGATCCGCCGGTTGCAAGAGAAAGGTGCTCAGCGCAGGCGGTTGCGGGACCGCCGGCGTCGCAGCACGCCGACCTGGACGTCGGAGGACGTCGGCTGGTGGGCGTGCGCGCTGGTCATGTCAGCAGCCTAACCGGCCGACCCGGGGGCGGCGCAAGCGCTTGTCCGGGCCGGCCGTCAGGTCGTACGCGGGAACTCAGGCCGGCGTGGCGACGGCCTTGCGGTAGCGCTCGGCCCGCCGCCGCACCTGGGTGTAAATGCTGGTCAACCCCATCGCCCGGCGGACCTCGACCAGGGTGCGGTGCACCTCGGCCCGGGTCCGTTCGGTGCCCTCGAAGATCAGTTCGTCGACCCGGCCGCGGTCGGCCTCGAGGCGGGCCCGCCGCTCCCGGATCGGGTCGAGGAACCGGTTCAACGCGGTGGCCAGTTCCTCCTTGACCTCGACGTCACCGACCCGGCCGGCCCGGTAGCGCGCCTTCAACTCCTCGACCTTCGCCCGGTCCGGGTTGAACACGTCGTGGTACGCGAACACCGGGTTCCCCTCCACCGTCCCGGGTACGTCGGCGCGCACCCGGTTCGGGTCGGTGTACATCCCCATCACCTTGCGGCGGACGGTGGCCGCGTCGTCGGAGAGGCCGATGGCGTTCCCCTTGCTCTTGCTCATCTTCCCCTGGCCGTCGGTGCCGACCAGGGCAGGCGTGTCCGACATGATCAGCTCGGGAACCGGGAAGACCTCGCCGTAGAGGTGGTTGAAGCGCCGGGCGACCTCCCGGGTCACCTCGACGTGCGCGGCGTTGTCCCGGCCCACCGGCACGACCTGCCCCTTCACGCAGAGGATGTCGGCGGCCTGGAGGACCGGATAGCCGAGCAGCCCGTACGGCATCTCCTCCTTGCCGGCGTCCCGGGCCATCTCCTTGAGCGACGGGACGCGCTCCAACCGGGGCACGGTGATCAGGTTCTGGAAGAGGGTGTTCAGGTCGCCGACCTCGGGGATCGCCGACTGCAGGTAGAAGGTGGCGCGGGCCGGGTCGACGCCGGCGGCGAGGATGTCGGTGACCATCTCGCGGGCGTTGCCGGCCACCTGCTCGATGTCCCCACGGGTGTTCTTCGTGGTGAGCATGTGCAGGTCGGCGATGATGAAGAAGCTCTCGTACCGCTGGTGCAATCGCACCCGGTTGGCGATGCTGCCGACGTAGTGGCCCAGGTGCAGCCGCCCGGTCGGGCGGTCGCCGGTGAGCATCCGTGCTACGGACATGGTGGTACGCCTTTCGTGCCGAGGAAACGGTGGAGGACGCGCGGGCGCGCGGGAAGAGCCGGGACGATGCCCGGATCAGTGGAATCGGCTCGTCAGAGCGCGAACCGCCATCGCCCGCCGGCGCGGAACCGCAACCCACCGGCACGGAGTACGTCGAGGATCTGCTCCCGACCGTCGTCGACACGGGCCGGAAGAACCGGAGCGGCAGCCGTCCGGAGACCGTCCTCGGTCTCCGGGGCCAGGGTGCTCGGCCGGACCATGCCGACAGGTTAGCTCAACCCCAGCGGTAGCTCTCCGCGTAGTAGTTGCCGACCTGCTCCCGGTGCTCCGGGCTGCCGAAGTCGTCCGGGTCGAAGGCCGGCGAGTCCTTCACCTGTTCCCGGGTCCGGTCCACGTGCACCGTCCGCTCGAGGTGGTCGACCCGGGCCACCGTGCCCACCGGCAGCAGCACCCGCCGGCCGAAGATCCACGGTCCCGTGTCCACCACGAGGTACTGGGCGCCGGCTTCCTCGCTCGCCTGGTCGACCGACCCGATCCGGCCGTCCGTCGCTTCCACCCGGTAGCCGGTGAGGTCGATCGGGGTGCCCGGGCCGGGTGCGTCCGGGCCGTCGTCGCCCGCCGAGCGCTGCCGCGGCACATCGTCCGGGCCGGTCTGGTCGTAGCCGCCGGCCAGTGCGGACGGGTCCCGCCAGAGCCACGGATTGAACGGCTGCATGACCCACCTCCGATGTCGTCGTCGCCGACGGAAACACTGCCCACGCGTCGAATCGCTGAAACATCAGCGCAATTTTCGGTTCATCATTTCCCGTTTCTGCGAGATTCCTCATAATTGGGAGCCGCTGCCGGACGAGAGACTCTTCCGCAGGTCGGGATGGGTGGACGTGCTGGGCGGCACATCAAGAACGGGTTCGAAAGTGTTCGCCGGACACATTCGGTCGGCCGACGGTTCCCACGATTCTGGTCCCGCACCCCACCTGCCGAGAAAGGAAGCGCAGATGCAGCGGGCAATTCGACGAATCGGGATCGTGGCGGCCGGGCTGGTCGGGCTGGTCGGGCTGGGTGGGCCCGGGGCCCAGGCGGCAGCGGCCAACCCGTACACCCCGCAGGGGCTCTGCGGACCCGGCTTCGTCAGCGTCGACCAGGACCCCATCCGGAACGCGGTCACCGGCGCGCGGCTCGGAACCGTCCATCTGCTGCACAACCCCTTCACCGGGTACGGGTGCACGGTCACCCTCAAGTCGGCGTACCTCGGGAGCCTCACCCGGACCCAGGTGTACCTCGACCCGGAGCTGATGCCCTCCTTCTCGGTCGACGACGGCAACCGGCTCTACGCCGCCGGCCCCGTCTACGGTTACGTCGGCGCGGGTTGCGCCATCTGGGGCGGCGCCATGGCGGATCCGTCGGGCACGCTGCACCGGCACGACCGCGCGAACCCGGCCATCGGTGGCGCCGTCACCTGCTTCTGACGCCGTCGGGGTGGGGCGGGGCCTGCTGCCCCGCTTCCACCGGAGGCGGGGCCGGCCCGCCGCTACGGTCGGCTGGTGGGCAGGATGCGCGGGATCCACGAGCGGCCGGCGGGGCTGAGCTACCAGCCGGAGCTGGTCGACGAGGACGAGGAACGGTCCCTGCTCACCGCCCTCGACGCGCTCGACTTCCGCGAGGTCCGGATGCACGGGCAGATCGCCCGGCGCACCGTGCGGCACTTCGGCTTCGACTACGACTACGGCTCGTTCCAGCTCACCGCCACCGAGGCCCTGCCGGTGGCGCTGCACTGGGTTCGCGAGCGCTGCGCCGGCCTCGCCGGGCTCGCTCCCGATGATCTGGCCCAGACGCTGATCACCCGCTACCCGCCGGACTCCGTCATCGGCTGGCACCGCGACGCGCCGGCGTTCGGGCCTACCGTGGTCGGCCTGTCGCTGGGCTCCGCGTGTCTGTTGCGGTTCCAACGCGGCAGCGGGGAGAACCGCCGGGTGTACGAGCTGCAGCTGGCGCCCCGGTCCGGGTACGTCCTGACCGGGGCGGCCCGGTCCGGCTGGCAGCACAGCATCCCGCCGGTGCCGGCCCTGCGCTACTCCCTGACCTTCCGTACGCTCCGGGCCGCCCGTCGCTGATCTGGCGTCACCACCCTCGTCGTCGGTGCGGCCCGCCTGTCGCGGTCCCACTGCCGCCTGCTCCCCCGTGTTGTTTCCCTTGCCGCCGTGGTCCCCTTTGCCCTCGGTCAGGGGGCGGCGGATCGGATCGCCGGCCTGGCGCCGCTGGCATACTGGCCTGCCATGGTGCTGTCGCGTGGCTGGTCGCTGTTCCTGCTCGGGGTCGGGGTGTGGACCTGGGTGATCTGGCCGAGATTCGCGGTCGCCATCTGGAACGACCCACGCGCCTGGTCCGCCGGCGCAGTCGGCGAGGGCGCCCCCACGAGCTTCCTCTGGGTGCACGCGCTGCTGATCGCGGCCTCGTTGGCGATCGGCACCGCCGTGGGGGTGCTCGGAGTCCGGGGCTGGCTCGCGGCTCGCCGCCGCAGCAGCGGTCCCGCCGTCTGAGCGGTCCCACCGCGATCGCTGGGCCACGGCCCTGGCGAGATGCGGGCGTAGGCGTCGGCGGCAGGTCGATGCTGCGGGCCGACGCACCGCGGAGTGTCGCTGCCGGCGACCTGTTTCTGCCCGGGATCAGCCTGCGGCGTCGTCCAGATGGTCAGTGAACAGGGAAGATAGCCGCTCGATGATGATGTGACGCGGGACGCTGTCCCCGGATTTGACGATCAAACCCGCAGACGCGTAACTTTCTCTCTGCCAGCGCGGAACGGACGAAACAGGGCGAAAGTCCTGGAGGCCGGAGCGCGGCACTGACGATCAGGCTCCGACGGTTGACTCCTTCGGGACCTGGCCGGGCGGGGCTCGCCGAAAACGCCGCAGGGCGGATTTGGCGGAGCGGAACCGACCGGGTAAGGTTGTCGACCGGCAGGGCACCGGGCGAGCTCGCGGGCACCGCGGCGGCCGGCCTGCCAAATCCGGTGATCAAGCGCAGCGGCTCGCTGCTGCGCGAGCTCAGCGGCGCCAACCCGTATGAAGCACGACAGACCGGGACACACGGTTTGACACGGCAGAGACGGTGA
>NZ_JBUEGB010000116.1:0-12529 GCF_054963695.1 Micromonospora sp. RTBAU3-60
TAGCGCAACGCCAGGCTCGATCCCGCTGCTGACGATCACCCGGAAACCCATGTTCCCGAGATGTCCCCGGCGCGAGGTGCGCCCCGGAAACGACAAAGGCCGCCTTGCTGGATTCGCCCAGCTCCGCCCACCTACGGATTGAGGACGTGGTGTTGGATCATCCGATGATCGATTGGCGCTCGGTGCAGGACGTGCAGGGCGATTCTGGCGTCGTGATCGGGAGGCTTCTCGAGCGGCTCGGGCGCCAACCCGATGCCGCCGTGTGGCACGAGGTCGAACGCCGGCTCGTTGTGGAGGCAGAGTCTTTCTGCTCGGCTGGTTTCGCCGCGCTCCCCCAGCTCAGCCGACTGGCGCAATCAGGCGCCGACGAGTTCCGGGAACGAGCGCTGCAGCTCGCCGCGGTGATCGTACGAACCCTGCATCGGTATCACCGACACGACGACCTGGTGCGGACCAACCCGGAAGCCCTCGCAGTGCTGCACTCGCTTGCCCGGACGCGTCTGGCCGCGTGCACCGGTCCCGCACTGGTCCACCGGTTGCAGGGCACACTCGCTTTCGCCGGCTACACGTTCTGGGCCTCGATCAGCCTGGACTTCACCGACGAGCACTACCATCTCAACTGCCCGCACTGCACAACTCGCCTGGCGATCGTCATCGGCGACTACGGCCACTACTCGGCGATCCGCGACCACAACGACGGCGACATCAGCCGCCTTCCGCTCGACCCCATCACCGCCCAGGACCTGACGGGAATCGGTCGTTGGATGCACGACACCGCAGCCGCGGGCGGCGACACGACCCTCGCCGACGGCCTCACATACCTGTTCGGCCGGGCCAGCTGCAGCATGTGCGGCAGCACGTTCAACCCCGCCGACTGGCTCGAAGCCGAAAACAGCCCCGACCAGCCCATCGACCCGATCGTGCCACGAACCGACCGCTCGACCTAACACGTAGACAACCCACAAGGCCAGGAACCGAGCCTTCTCCCCTTCGACAGGTCCGGACTCGAGCCGCAACTCGCTGTAACGCCGCGTTACGAGCACCTCGCAGCAGTGAGCGATGCCTGCTAACGCAGCGGGGCGGTTGCCGTGGCTGGAATATCGAGCGTGACGAGGTGCCCCTCGCCGATTGCGTGCGTCAGACCGTCGTCTCCGGGAAGCAGCCGGTCAACCCGCGCCGGTAGCCGTATGCGGGCGACGACGTAGGCAGCGGGGTCGATGGCAACCAGCGAGCCGTCAGCGAAGGCGAACAGCGCGCCACCGGGCACCGGGGCCGCGGCGCGAACAGCGCCGTGCGGTAGATGCCGTACGTCAGTAACGGCACCATGGTTCAGGTCGATGACCGCGATGCCGGCATCCTCGATGAGCCACAGCGTGTCGCCGTGAAGGATCGGCGTTTGTGGGCGGAGGTCACGCTCGTGGCGCCACAGCACCTGCACGCCGCTCGCCGGATGAAAAGTCATGACCGTGCGTCGACCGCTGAGGAAGATGACACGGCCATCGTTGCTGACTCCGTAGCTGCCGCCGGCATCGGAGATGATCACCGGCTCCGGCAGCGACCACTGCCTCAGAACGGCCCCGGAAGCGGCCATCACCAGTAGTTTCGGCAGACCAGCGCCCGCGATGAGCACCGCATCGGCGGCAGAGCCACCTTCGGCCCTCCACCGAACCGGCTGCGGCCAGGCAAGTGGACCGACTCCGGCAACCGCGCCGCCATCGAACCGCAGGCACCTGCCGTCGGCGAGGGCCACCCGCATCAACGGGTGGTAACCGCGCCACCCGCCCAGCAGAACAACAGCACCGCAGACGCTGACGTAATACCGAAGGCTCAGGCCGGGCGTCGACCACAATCGTTGCCCGTTGCCCAGGTCGAAGCAGTGCAGAACACCCGCTTGGCTCAGGTAAAGGCAGGACTCACCTGCGATAACGGCCGAGCCCCAGCAATCCTCGACACGCTGTTCCCACAACCGCACCCCGCTACTCGGATCCAGCCGGACCAAACGCGAATGCCGCTCCGCCACGACGAGGGAACCGGACGCCACCGCCATCGCCTGCAAGCCCGACCTCAGATGCAACGCCCGCGACCACAACACGCTGACCGACTGACCCAACACCGCGGCATGATCGCACGTACCGGCACGGTGACCGCACTTCCCCAGACTCAGAGCCAGCTCAATCTATGTCTCGTACGGGTCCCAATGAGCGGCGTAGCGCAGCAGCGAGCGGGCCAGGTCCGGATGGGCCGCCGCCCACCGGGTGTCGAAGAGGAACCACTGGTCGAACCCGAAGAAGCCGTCGATGTACCGGGCGACCTGCGCGATGTGCGGGTCTAACCGGATCAGCGACTCGGTGGGCCGCTCCGCGGGCAGCAGTTCCAACATCTCCAGGTGGATCGGGTCATGCGCGGGCGCTCGGTCGAGGCCGGCGGGCGACGGGGCGTATCCGGGCAGCCGGGCGTAGCGCTCCATCGCCGGGCCGACGTCATCCTCCCCCGGGCCGATGAGAGCCCGCAGCAGCCGGACGTCGTGCGGCCAGCGGTAGGCGTCGGGGTCGTCGACGTCGTGCAGGTGGGCGGCGAGGTCCGGCAGGGTCAGGCCGGGGAAGACGATGGCGCCGGCCAGGTCCAGGTTCCGGGTCGTATCGGGCGATTCCCAGCACAGGCGGACCGAGAAGACGGACTCCGGCCCGGGCCGGGCCAGCCGGACGGTACGGACCGGTACGCCATGGCTGAAGACCCCGCCCGGCGCGGCCGTGCTGGCCGGCAGGGGCCAGGTGCCGTGTAGCAGGAACGCGAGCCGGTCGGGCGACGCGGCGACGGCCTCATCGTCGACGAAGTAGTAAGCCAGGTCCACCTCGTCGTCATCGGTACGCACGCGCAGGGCGTGCTCGCCGAGCCGGATGAAGGTGTCCTCGTCGTCACCCTCCACCCACAGGTGTTCGTTTAGCAGCGCGCGCAGTTCGTCAACGGACTCCGGCCGCGGCAGGTTCCGCTTCCGGACCTCCTCGAAGATCGACTCCAAGCCGTAAACGTTGCCGCCCAACTCACTGTCAATCCATCCGTCCGGGTCGTCGTGCTCCCAGCCGCGGCGGAACCAGCCGAGCACGGTCGCGTCGGGCACGGTGACCACCCGCTTGCTGAACGGCGATTCCTCCCGCCAGCGACACACGAAGTACATGCGGCTGACTCTAGGCAGGCGGTCCGACAGGATGCGTGCCGCGGCGACGGACCACAACCGGCCCGGAGCACGGCGGGCAGCCGCTGTACCCACCCGAGCCAAACCGGCACGTACCCGGCTCGTCAATCGACAACCGGCGGATGCGTCCCGCACATCCGTCGGCGCCTCTGCAGAAGGCAGGTCCGCCGCGCGGGGCCTCCCGCAAACGCGCCCCGTGGTAGTCGATCGGCATGGGGGCGGAGCTGCGGCAACTGCGGATACCGTTGAGTGCTGAGCGATCTGTGCTCGGCGCGACCAAGCCCGGCCGCGACGCGTTCATAGTCGGCTTGCCGTAGCCCGAAGCAGATCGGCATCATGCCGTCGTGGGGTCGGACTGGATCTGGGAGCTGCGAGTGCCGACGGCGGCGCGATAGCCAGCCCGGGCTGCACCGGGTCGCCGGCCGCGGCGGCGGAGGGTACGAACTCCGCCGCCGCGCGGTCGTGTCTCAGCCAGCGGCCACTCCGAACGCCCGGATCACGGTCTGGTCGATGGAGGTGCCGTCGCCGGCGGTAGCCGCGACCCGCAAACTCACCGTTGCGGCACCCCGCGGCTGCCTGACGGTCGCGATGAACGACCCGCCGTCGGCCGGCTTGACCTTACTGACCAGCTGCCAGGTCTCGCCCTCGTCGTAGGAGGCCCACACCCGAAGGCTCACGTCTGCGGGTTCACCAGGGCGGGTCTGCGGGTAGACGCGCAACCCGACCGCGGTAGGTTTGCCAGCCGCCACGTTTCCGTCCACGTCCGTCGGCACGTCGTAGTCGATCTGCAGCAGGTTCAGCGGCGCCTTTCCGCCGTCCGCCGGTCGGCTCGAGGTGAAGCCCCAGGCGGTGTGGCTGCTGGTGGAGTGCCGCCACCACGGCTCGGACCGCGCCACGTCGAGCTCGAGCCGGTAGTTCGCCGGCTCCGCGGACGCCGGCCACGTGCCCTCCAGGCTGGCCCGCTCGGCCACCAGCTCGCCGTTGCGGTAGAGCCGCGAGCGCGGGTCGCCGCCACCCTCGGAGTAGTGCTCGTCGCTGTCGAGCATGCTGCGAACCTGGATCGTGAACTGGTCACCTTCCCGGAAGCCAGGCATGCCCCACCGCGCGTCGTCCTCGTCGAGGACCGACGGGACACCCGGCCGGACGACCGATCGGAACCAGTCCTCGGTACGCTGCTCGCCGAGCGTGTAGGAACGGTCCGCCCCGACGAGCGCTCCGTCGTAGCGGGTAGTCCGCCAGGTCAGCGGCTGCCACACCACATCGCCCGGGGTGACCCACTCGGTACGCGTGGACGGGATCGCGATCTCCTGCGCCTGCCGCAGCACGAAGCTGTCGTAGGGGCGGCGCGGGAAGAGCGCCTCCAGCCCCCGCTGTCGCGAGCCCGCGCCGTAGTAACCCGCGGATGTCCGGGCCAGCGATCGGTGCTCGACCGTCCGGTCAATCGTCGCCGGCACGTGCCCCGTGAGGTACGGGAACAGGTCGTAGACGTACGGGCTGTCCGGAATCCCGACGATCTGCAGCTGGTTGCTGCCCGCCGCCACCGCCAACAGCTCCCGGCCCGGCGCCTGCTCCATGGTGAACGACGGGATCGGTGAGGTGGCGGGGACGTCGGCCAGCAGGAAGCCCGGCCGGTTGTGGTAGATAATCGCTGCCGTCGCCCCTGCGTCGCTCACCGTCTGGACCTGGTCGGCGACGGCCACGTCGTCGGAGTGCTCGACGAGCGCCACCTTGCCGGCCAGGTCGCGGCCCGCGACGTCCTCGGGTGTTCCCCGCCCGGCGTCGGCCAGGTCGTACGTCTTCAGCCCGTTGACGCGGGGCGAGCCGATGGCGTACTCCGCGTCCAGCGTCGAGCGCGAGCCGGTCAGTCGCATGGTGAACTCCGGTGCGTAGAGCTCCCAGTGGGAGGAGAGCTCGAACTCTCCCCGGGTGACCGGCTCGGTCTTCGTGGCGTATACGACGTCCACGTACCTGTCGAGCAGGTAGTGCACACCAAAGCTGTGCTTTTCGGACGCGCGGTGGTAGCCGAGGGTGATCTCGCGCGCCTCCGTGGCCTGGGGAGTGATCGGGTTCAGCTGTTGTCCGGCACGCGCGTCGAGCAGGATGTGCGTGTCCTCCGTCAGCTCAATCTCCGGCTTGCTGACCATTGCGAGGTCAAGCCCGAACATCCCGGCGTCGTCGAGCGTCCACAGGAAGCTGGTCAGGCTGTAGGTGCCGACCGGGACGGAGAAGACGGCCGGGCCGGCGCCGCCCTTGCCCTTGGCGCCGAACCTCCGGTCGACCCACAGGTCGGTGTCCAGGTTCCACAGGTCGACGGAGCTGAGGGCGCCAGCCGGGGCACCGTCCTGGGTGATGCCGTCGACGGTCAGCTGGACCATCTTGGGCTCCTTGAAGACCCCGAAGCTGGTGTGCAGCCTCGTGCCGTCGGCGGCGGTGGCCAGGATCCGGCCGTCGTACAGCCCCGTGTCGCCGAGGTTGGGATCCAGGGTGAGCCGGACGTCCGAGGTTCCACCGGCCGGCACGATCACCGTGGTGGTGTCGATGGTGAACATGCCTGTCGGGGCGGCCGTGCCGGTGGTCGTGACGGCTTCGAGGGCGAGCGCCAGCGTGAGATCGCCGGATCCGGTGTTGCGGTAGGTGATCGTCTTGGTAACGGTGTCCCGGGAGGCCTCGGACCAGGCGTATTTGCCGAAGCTGACCGAGCCCGGGCCGGCTGTCACCGGCTGGGTCACGGCGCGGGCGACGTCCACCCGGCCGGCCCCTACGTCGTACACGCTGGTGTCGGCGACATCGGCGGACGAGCCCATCAGGGCGTCCTTGAGCTGCTGGCCGTGCCAGTCGGGGTGGCGCTGCTTGAGGATCGCGGCGGCCCCGGCGACGTGCGGGGCCGCCATGGAGGTCCCGGAGGCGGCGACGTATCGGTCGTCGACCGGCGTGTCCAGGGTGGTGCCCTTGGCCCGGGCTGCCACGATCCCGACACCGGGGCCGGCGATGTCCGGCTTGATGGCGTAGTCGCCGAAGCGCGGGCCGCGGCTGGAAAACCAGGCCATGGCGTCGGACTTGTCCACCGCCGCCACCGACAGCGCAGCGTCGGCGTTACCGGGGGCGCGCGCGGTCAGTTCGTCGGGGCCGGTGTTGCCGGCGGTCGCGACGAAGAGAGTGCCGGAGGCGGCGCTCAGCTCGTTGACGGCCTGGCTCATGGGGTCGCTGCCGTCGCTGACCTCGGTGGAAAGGCTCATGTTCACCACGTTGGCGCCGTTGGCCACCGCCCACTCCATGCCCTCGATCAGCCACGAGCCCATGCCCGAGCCCTCGTTGGTCATCACCTTGCCGATCAGCAGGTCGGCGCCGGGCGCGACACCGACGAGCCGGCCGCCGGAGGCGGCGCCGGTGCCGGCCACCGTCGAGGCGACGTGGGTGCCGTGGCCGTGGCCGTCGACGATGCCCGTGCCGCTGAAGTCGGCGGATCGCACGACCTGGCCCTCCAGGTCGGGGTGGGTCGGGTCGTAGCCCGTGTCGAGCACCGCGACGGTCGTCCCGGTGCCGTCGTAGCCGGCTCTCCAGGCGTTCGGGGCGCCGATCTGCGGGACGCTCTCGGCGAGGTCGGGCTTTAGCACCGGGTCGAGCCACACCCGCTTGACGCTCGTGGCCGAGCGCTGCCCGGTCGCGGCGGCGCGCAGCGTGCCCTTGAGTCCGGCCCAGAATTTTTCCGCGTTGGTGGCCGGCACCTCGACGGCCAACGCGTCGATGCTCTCCAGTGTCGCCTTCCGGGTGCTGTGTGCCGGGGCCTGCCGGGCCGCCAGGTTGCGGGCCCCGGCGCCGTCCTCGTACTCCACGATGAGCGGGATCACCCCGTCCCGGGATTCGCTGTCGAGCAGGTCGGTGACGTTGAAGAGGTCGCGGTCGAGGGAGCCGGCCGCGATGTACGGCTGGGCCTCTAGCGGAATGACGTACACGTCCTCGCCGCGCTCCACGACCTTGACGTTGCTGCGGGTCCCGTCGTCGCGCGGTAGCAGCGTCGCCAGGTAGGTCCCGCCCAGCTCCCGGGCGACCTCCACCCGGTCCCCGGTGACCAGTGCGACGGTGCCCAATGTGGATGGCGCGCGCGAACCGGCCGGCATTGGCCCGGTACCGGCCGGTGCTGCCTGTTGCGCGAGTGCCGGCGGTGCACCTACCGCGACCATCGCGGTGGCAGCCGTGACGGCGAGAAACCTGGTCCAGGCACGGCCCGGATCCATCGCACCGAGCAGACCATGCGGCATCGCAAACTCCTTGTGGCAGGCCGGGCGGGTTGAGTTGGAGGATCGCAGCGGTGGAACCGGGTTCGCTAGCATCGGTGTCGTCGTCTTCACGCCGCTGTCAGGAATACGCCACCGAAGGGCGGTAGCGGGTGGATCTGATGTCGTTGGGCCTGACCGCGGACGAGAGCGCGATGTATCTGCTGCTGGTCGACCGACCTGCCGTGACCGTCGGCGAGGTGGGTGAGGACTGGCGCTCCAGCTCGAGCATCTCCGCCGCCGCCGTCCTGGCGTCGCTGGAGGCGAAGGGCCTGGTCACGACGCTGAGCGGGCGCCCAAAGCGGCACGCCGCCGTCGCCCCTGATGTGGCACTGGACAACCTGGCCCGCGTACGCGAGCAGGAGATCGCCAAGGCACGTGCCCTCGCCGGGACGCTGACCGAGCGGTGGCGGCGGGCCGGACGCGCCACGGTGCCCGCGGAGCTGATCGAGATCGTGGTGGGTCGGGGCGCGACCCTGCAACGTTCCGAGCAGATCCAACGAACCTCCACCGAGGTGCTGATCATCGACGCCCCGCCGTACGCGGCCGAGCACCTGGGAAACCCGCTGGAGAGCCAGCTGCTGACCGAGGGAATGGCCAGCTACCGCTGCCTTTACGACCGCACCGCGCTGAAGGTCGCCGGCAAGTACGAGGCGATCCGGGCACTGGTCGCTGACGGGGAAGTCGCGCGGGTGATCTCGGGACCGCCGCTCAAGATGGTGATGGGCGACCGTCGCATCGCGATGCTCCCGTTGGAGACTGCCCCGGAGGCCATCTCCGTCGCCGCCGTCGTCCACCCTTCGTCGCTGCTGGACTCGTTGCACCTGCTGTTCGAGACGTTGTGGCACCGGGCCACCCCGCTCGTCCCGGGCTCGGCACCCGGGTCGCTGCAGGCCGCACAGCGGCTCGAACCGCTGGATCAAGACGTGGTGCGCCTGCTGGTGACGGGCCTGACCGACAAGGCGATCGGACGCCAGCTCGGCCTCGCGGAGCGGACGGTGCAGCGGCGGGTGCACCGGATCATGCAGACGTACGGAGTCCACAACCGACTCCAGCTGGGGGTCCGGCTGGCGCAGGAGGGCTGGGCCTGATTCGCCGGCAAGTGTTCACCGCACAGAACGACAGCTGACTGTCCGCCAACGTGCGTAGCCCGGGCATTACCTTCGTCATCACCGGGCTGTGGCGCAATTGAGGTCCCCCTCCCCCGGGATCTGGACACCGGGTTATGCCGCGATCTGGTGCAGCAGAGTCCTAGGCCCGAGAGAACAACCCTGTCGGCGTGCAGGTTGGCGTGCTCGGCGAGGCCGTCGCGGCATAGCCCGTCGCGTGATGGGGTCACGCCTGATGTCGAAGGCACAACGCTGACGACATCAGGCGTGACATGGATCTACCTCTGCCCAGTGATCAGCTGCCGGGCCATTGCTTCGATGGGTTGCGTCACGGGCGGGTCGTAGTTGCTGAACACCACGACGGTCCACCGGCTGTCGGGAAAAACCTCGAGGCTGGTGGAGATCCCGGGAGATCCGCCGCCGTGGCCCAAGGTCCACTGACCACCGGCGGCCCTTCCGATCGGGCCGTAGCACTGCAGCGTCACCGGCGGCGGTCCCGGAGGCGGCGGCAGCGGCGGCGACCCCGGTGGTTGCATCGGCGGCATCGGCACCTTCCCACCGGCGTAAAGCTGGAGGAATGGCGGACCGATCAGCTTGCCGCGCAGCAGTGCCTGGGTGAAGCGGTCAAGGTCGGCGCAGGTGCAGAAGGCCTCGCCGGCCGGGGTCCCGATGAAGTGGCGACTGTCGATGTCGTCGATCCGCTCGCCCGACTTCGGCCTGGTGTAGGGATGGGCGATCCGGGGATCCGTGAGCCACTGCGGTTTGGTGTAGAAGTCCGAGCTGCTCATCCCGGCGGGTCGGAAGACGTTCTGCCGCACGTAGTCGTAGTAGGACAGTCCGGACACTTTCGCCACGATCGCCCCGAGCAGGTGGAATCCGGCATTGCTGTAGGCGTGTGAGGCCCCGGCGGGGAACGCCACCGGCATCCCCCGGATGATCTGCGTGATCCCGTCCATGACCTGCTGGGCGCTGGTCCAGGTGCGCGCGGTCTCCCAGAATCCTGGCACCATGTGGAAGTCGCCCAGCCCGGACGTGTGCGTGAGGAGGTGGTGGACGGTTACCGCCTCCCCGATCTCGGGCGCGAACCCGTCGAGGAGCGTGCCGAGCTTGGCGCCGAAGGAGAGCTTGCCCCGCTGCACCAGCTGTACCACGCTCAACGCGGTGAGCACCTTGGTCACCGAGGCGAGGGCGAAGATGGTGTCGGGCCCGTTGGGAATGCCCAGCGCCTTGTTGGCCATGCCGAATGACCGGCTGAGCACGGGCCGCCCGCGGTGGGTGAGCAGCAGCGAGCCGGAGAACTCGTCCTTGGCCGCCAGCTCGGCGACGAATTTGTCAAGCTCCCCACCGGGTTTGAGGCCATCGGGCACCTTCGCGTAACCCGGGTCCGCTGCGGCCGGGTCCCAGATCGCCAGGGCCAGAGGTGCCGCGCCGGCGAGCGAGAGGATCGTTCTTCGTGTAGTGGTCATGAGCCACAGGTCTACCGGCGGGCGCGTATGGCGGGCCGATCGAGCGACCATACGTGATCCATAGGTGGGCCCGCGCATACTTGTCGGATGCGGGTGCTGCTGGTGGAGGACGAGCAGCCGCTGGCCGGTTACATCGCGGTCGGGCTGCGCAAGCACGGGTTCGCCGTCGACATGGCGTTCGACGGCCGGTCCGCGCTCGACAAGTGTGAGCTGACCGCCTACGACGTGGTGGTGCTCGACCGCGATCTGCCTGTGCTGCATGGGGATGCGGTGTGCCGGTGGCTCGCGCAGGACGGCACCGCCCGGATCCTGATGCTGACCGCGTCCGGTACGGTCGAGGACCGGGTGGGCGGCCTGACCCTGGGCGCGGATGACTACCTGGGCAAGCCGTTCGCCTTCTCGGAGCTGGTGGCGCGGGTGCGTGCGCTGGCCCGGCGCAGCACCCCGGCGCGCCCTCCCGTGCTGCGCCGCGCGGACGTGGTGCTCGACCCGGCGCGGCGCGCCGCCGAGCGGGCCGGGCGGCTGCTCTCCTTGACTCCCAAGGAGTTTGGCGTCCTGGAGGAGCTGCTGTCGGCGGGCGGCGATGTCGTCAGCGCGGAGACGTTGCTGGAGAAGGTGTGGGACGAGCACGCCGACCCGTTCACCAACGCCATCCGCATCACGATCGGGACGCTGCGCCGCAAGCTGGGCGATCCCCCGCTCATCGAGACAGTGACGGGCGGCGGATACCGGATGATCCCGTGAAGCTCAGGCTCACCGCCCGCACTCGGCTCACCGTCCTTTACACCGGTCTCGTGCTCGCCGCCGGACTCGTCCTGACCGGGTTGACGTACCTGTTCATGCGGCGCCGTCTCGGCCAACGGTTGGTACGCATCGACCTTCGGGGCCCAGACGACACGGTAGAGACCGCCCCGCGTCCAGAGGACCTGCTGCCGGATCTGGACCGGTTGCGGGACGCGACCCTGCACGAGCTGCTGATCCAGGCGCTGATCGCGCTCGCCGTGGTGACCGCGCTCGCGGCGCTGCTGGGCTGGCTGGTGGCGGGGCGAGTGCTGCGCCCGATCCGCGCCATCTCCGCCACCGCGCAGCGCCTTTCGGCGGAAAACCTTTCCGAGCGGGTTCCGGTCAACGAGCCCCGCGACGAGCTGGCCGCGCTCGCCGCGACGGTCAACAGCATGCTCGACCGGATCCAGGCCGGGGTGGCCAGCCAGAAGCTGTTCACCGCCAACGCCGCGCACGAGTTGCGCACCCCGCTGACCACGATGCGCACCGCGATCGACGTCACCCTCGACGGTGAACCCAGCCGAGATGAGCTGATCACGATGGCGGAGGACATTCGCACCGCGATCGGCAAGAGCCAGCGGACGCTTGACGGGCTGCTCGCGCTGGCGCACAGCCAGGCGGCGACGGGACGGCGGCGCCTGGTCGACCTGTCGGATTTTGTCGGGGTCCCGGACGAGTCAAACCTGCGGCCCGCCCCCGTGGTCGGCGACCCGGTGCTGCTGGAGATGATGGTGGCCAACCTCGTGGACAACGCCTTGCGCCACAACGATTCCGAGGACGAGATCGAGGTGGAGACCCGGGTCGAGGGCGGCGAGGCGTTCCTGCGCATCTCCAACGGCGGCCCGGTGATCGCTTCGGTCGAGACCGAGCGCCTGCTGGAGCCGTTCGTGCGCGGCGAGGGCGGCCGCACCGGCGGCGAGGGCGTAGGGCTCGGGCTGGCCATCGTGCACGCGATCGTCCTGGCCCATCGGGGCCGGATCCGCCTGGACCCGCGCGACGGCGGAGGGCTGTGCGTGACGCTGTACTTCCCTCTGCCGGACCCGCGATGGCCCAAGACCGCGAATGAGCTGGGGTGTTCTGGACCGGTTGTTGACTTACCGAGGTTGCTCCCAACAAGTCCTACCAAGATGTCTGATCTTTCCAAGATGTCCCCGAAGTAAAGCAGGTCAAGAACAGGATCCATCTCGACTTGCGTCCTGTCGACGGCACGCGCGACGCGGAGTTGGCGCGGCTGACCGAGCTCGGTGCGGCCGTCGTGGCTGACCGCCGTGAGGCCGGGCGAAGAAGAACAAGGTCGAGCTGTGCTTCACCCCGACCTACGCTTCCTGGGCCAACCCGATCGAGGCCCACTTCGGCCCGCTGCGGCAGTTCACCCTGGCCAACTCCCACCACCGCAGCCACCCTGCGCAAACCCAGGCACTGCACCGCTACCTGCGCTGGCGCAATACCAACGCCCGCCACCCCGACGTACTCGCCGCCCAACCCAAGGAACGCGCCCGCACCCGCAGCGAAAAGGGCATTCGCTGGGGCGGACGCCCCCTCAACACCGCGGCCTGACCAACCGCGAACCGCAGCCCCCGAACGCCGACGGGGCAAGTTCAGGAGAAGGACAGCGACAGAAGGATGACTCAGCAGGCGAACGGCTCGATCTCCCCCGCGAAGACGATGACCTGGTCGATGAGGCTCCGCCGCAGATGGACGACA
>NZ_JBUEGB010000117.1:0-12485 GCF_054963695.1 Micromonospora sp. RTBAU3-60
GCGCGCTGGTACCGGGATGAGGGCCTGGACGGGTTAGCAGATGTCGCACGCGCGCATGCTCATCCCGCCGCCGAGAGGTCGAAGTGGGTATGCAAGCTGCGCCGAAGTCATCCGTGGTGGCCAGCGGCCGGCTGCCGGGTTAAGTGTTCAATCCGGATCTGCCGGATGTTAGGCGAGCAAGATGGGCCTATGAGGCACATCTTCCGGGCCGGACCGCCGGTGCCGACCGAGGAAACCCATCGGACGACGCCGTTCGAGGTGTTCTTCGACCTGGTTTTCGTGTTCGCCTTCATCCGGGTGGCGACGTTCGCGGCACAGGCGCCGACGCCACTCGGGCTTGCGCATAGCCTTGTGCTCCTGCTGCTGCTGTGGTGGCCGTTCACTAACTACGCTTGGTTGGCCAACCAGGTACGCGCCGACGTGGGCCTGGTCCGCGCCGGAAACTCCGCTGTGATGGCCGCAATGTTCGTGGCCGCCCTGGTCCTCCCCGACGCGTGGCGGCACGGCACCCAGTCACTGGCCGCGCCCATGACTCTGGCCCTCGTCTACATCGTCGTCCGGGCCGTATATCTGGCCCTCGTCTGGCACATATCGGCCGGCAACGCGCCGCTACGCGCTTCGCTGCGCTTCCGGGTCATCCCGGTCTCGGTGGGCTGGACTGCGGTGCTGTTCGGCGCGGTGCTCGGCGGCGCCACGCAGACGCTGTTGTGGGCCGCGGCGTTCCTCATCGACTGCATCGGCGGCCTATTCATCGCGGTGTCTGCCGGACGCGCTCCGTTGCCCAGCCCCAGCCATTTCGCCGAGCGGCACGGCCTGATAGTAATTATTGCCTTGGGCGAGTCGCTGATCTCGGTGGGCGTCGGCGCCGGATCGGCGGTCACTCGTTGGCCGGTCCTGATCGCTGCGCTGCTCGCCCTGACCACGGCGCTGGCACTGTGGTGGCTGTACTTCGAAAACGCCGCCGCACCTGCCGGACAAGCCCTGGCGCGGATCCCCGCTCCGGACCGGACTCGGACCGGCAGCATCGCCTACAGCTTGGCTCACTTCGTGCTCATCGCCGGGATCATCTACCTGGCCGCCGGCATCGAGGTGGTCCTCGCCCACATGGCCCACCACCCACTCCAGCAGCCCGCTGGGACCCCGCTGGACTGGACTTCGGCCGAAGCTCTGTTCGGCGGCCCGGCCCTCTACCTCGTGGGTCGGGTCCTGTTCCTTCGACTCACCGTCCGGCACACCCCACCTGCCCCGATCCTCGCGGCCGGCACCATCCTCGCGCTGCTGCCCGTTGCCCGGCACCTTCCCGCCCTCGCTGCCCTCGCTCTAGTCGCCATCATCTTGATCGCCCTGGTCTGCTATGAACGGATCAGTTGGCAGCCAACCGCCGCGGCGAAATGACCGAGCGATCGTCGGCGGGGTGACCGGCAGCTTCGGCAACCCGAGCATGCTGCTCCTCGGCCGGTTCGATCGGCGGGGACGCCTGCGCTACACCGGTCGCACCCGCCCGTTGGCGATGCCCCAGCGTCGGGACTCGCGTCGCTGCTGTCCCCACACCGGCTGCAGCGCCGGGGCATCGTCGCGCATCCCTGGCCGCAGCCGCTGCCCGCGAGCTGGGGCGGGCAGCTGGACCGACCCGAGCCACTGCGCTACGTGCAGGTGGAGCCGGCGGTGGTGGCTGAGATCGAAGTGGACACCGCGTTCGAGCACCGGCGATGGCGCCACCGGGTGTGGTACGTGCGTCCGCGGCTGGACCTGTCGGCGAGGCCGACCCGTTCTGGGACGCCGCGGCCGGAGCGTGAACAAGTTGGTGGCCCAACGGCTGACGGCCGGGTCACCAGATCGGGTGTTTCTCGAGCTAACCAGGCGTGTGGGTCAGGCCAGCCGGAGGACCGTTGCCTGAGGCAAAATGTGTCACCGTGGAAAGTATTGCGCTCAACTAACGGGGCAGCGCGAATCAAGACCTGGGAGAACACCACTCAATGACCACCCCCTACGACCCTGCGCAGAACCAGCCGCCGGCCGGCCAGCAGCCGATGCCGCCCACCGCTCAGTTCCCGCAGGTGCCCGCCGGCCAGTTCCCGCCGCCGGCGCCCGGGCAGTTCCCTCAGCAGCCCGGCCAGTTCCCGCCGCCGCCCGGCGCGCCGGCGCCCGCCGCCCGCAAGCGGCCCTGGCTGATCCCCACCCTCATCGGCGTCGCCGCGTTCGTGGTGCTGTGCTGCGGCGGTTCGATGGTGATCGGCCTGGTCAGCGGCGACGACAAGAAGACCGATGTGTCCGCCAGCAGCGACATTCCCGCTGCCAGCCCCAGCACCTCCGCCCCCGCGGCCGTCGCCCCGAGCACGTCGGCGCCCACGCCGGCCAAGCCGGAGCCGGCGAAGACGACCGCGGCGCCGGCCCCGGCCAAGCCGAAGACCTTCGGCGTCGGCGACAAGGTGCGCGGCGGTGACTTCGAGTTCACCGTCAACAGCGTGAAGTGCGGGATCTCCCAGGTGGGCAACCAGTTCCTGAACACCAAGGCGCAGGGCATGTTCTGCAAGGTCAACGTGACCGTCAAGAACGTCACGAAGAGCGCGCACACCTTCCACGCCGACGGCACCCTCACCGCCCAGGACGCCACCGGCCGGGAGTACGAGGCCGACGGCGAGGCCGGGATCTACGGCAACACCGACGGGCAGGGTTTCCTCGACGAGATCAACCCTGGCAACTCGGTTAAGGCGAACGTCTACTTCGACGTGCCGAAGGGCACGAAGCTCAAGACGATCACCTTCGACGCCGGCCTGTTCACCTTCGCCGAAGACGCCGTCGTCACCCTCTGACCGGCCCCAGCCGGGAAATGCTTGACTCGGCGAAAACAGCGACAGCCCGGAGGTTCTCCGGGCTGTCGCTGCCAGGCCGGACTCAGCCCCTCCAGCCCCGTCCGCCCACACCGGCGAGCGTCACTCATACGCGTCCCTTCCCCGCCATCGTCGGGCAGCGGGAGCGGGGCATGGGTGCAGATCAGGCACAACGAATGCGTAGGGTCTGGTGGCCGCCGGTCCTCACCTGACCAACTCCTTCAGGCTCCCCCTGGGTAACCCAGATGGCTGTCACCGGCCCAACCGATGCCGCCGGGCGGTTGCTTCCACTCGCTAGCGCGCCTCTTCGAGATCGACAGGTTTGGCCACCGCTTACGTGCCGCTTGCCGGCTAGCGCCTACCGCTGCACCGAGCTCGGGATATCCGGCGCCGTACTGCACCGCTTCCGCTGCGTTGACGGATACGAGGTCAGCGAGAAGGGCACGCATCTGCTCGCCTGTCGCCATACGCGCGAGGTGAGTTCGCATCCTGGCTGCGTAGCTCGGCTCGTGGCCTGCCCTACGCCGGGCTTCCGGGTTGGAGTCGTTTATCCGCTGCGCCCACTCTGCGGCAACAGCGCTAAGTTCCCGCAGTAGTTCCTGCCGCTCGCCCGGCGTTAGATCACGCATGGTACGGCTCCCTCGTTTGGTGACCTCGCACTTCAGCGTCCACCCGACAACTAAAGTTGTCAACCGTTGCAAGCATGTGACTATCGGGCATACCCTCGCCGGACAACCCCTCGAGGTCGTCCGCCAGGTCCGCGACAACATCCGCGCCCGGGTGGAAAGCCTCGTCAACAACCTCACCCCCGACCACCAGCGAGGCATGACGGGGCCGGTTCCGGACCGCTGGCCACCCGTCTACTCCACGTGATCGGGATGGTGGGCGGATCCGCGATCTGCGCCCCATGCTCGCCGTGGTGCTGCTCAGCCACATCAGTCGGCCCGATCACCGCATGCCGGCGTTGCTCATCCTAGGACACATGTTCGACTAACCTGCGAGCGTGGAGTGGCGCAACCGGTGGCATATCACGATCCGCTGGGACCGGGCCGAGAACTCGCCCGCCGGCGTGACCGTGGTGGAGCGCGTCGTCGACTCCACCGCCGAGCTGCGCCGCCTGGTCGACAGGGCCCGCGCCGACCCACACGTGGTCGCCTTCCCGTATCGGCGGGTCCGCGAGCTGGTCGGCGGCGAGCCCGACCTCTGCCTGAACGGGCACGGGTACGCCGGCGGCTCCGCGACCCGGCCGGTGCGCGATTGGCTGCCCTGCTCGTGCGGTGGGCACCTCGTGCTCCGCTGCCGCATGTGCCCCGACATCTGGGTGGACCCGATCGTCAGCACCGAATGCGACCCGTGCCGCACCGACAGCTAGTCCGCCTGACGGACTAGCTGTCGGAGTCGGGCGTGCTGAGCGTTGGCAGGATCCCGGTCATCGCCAGCACCCGCCGGACATGGCCGGTGGGATTGACCAGGGCGAGGCTGCCGCCCGTATCGGTGGCACGACTGTGGGCGTTGACGAACGTGTTCAGCACGGTGGAGTCGATGAAGCTGACCCGCGCCAGGTCGACCTGGACGCGGGGCGCGCGGGCGATCGCGGCCTGCAGGACGTCCTCCAGCGGGCTGGCTGCGGCGATGTCGAGTTCGCCGAACAGCGTCACGACGGCGGTCCCGTTGCGCACCGTTGTCTGCGACTGCCACATTTGCTCCACGCCGCACCTCATCCGGTCCCGCTCGACTGTACGCGGGGAAGGCGGGCGGTGACGGTGGCTGTCGTCCCGTCCGGCCCGCTGTCGATGACGAGGCTGTCGGTGAGCTGCTGGGCCAGCCACAGGCCCCGGTGGCCTGGAATTCCGGGGCGCGGCAGCGCGATCGGAAGATCCTCTGTTCCGGGGCCTTGGTCGGTGACCTGGCAGGACAGGGATAAGGCGTCGCGCAGCAGGCGGAGGCGTCCGCTGCCGCCGCCGTGGCGCACGACATTGGTGACCAGCTCGTGCACGGCCAAGACGAAGTCCTCCAACCCGTCACCGGCGAGGCCGGCCGCGCCGGCGGCGGCGACGACGGCGTGCCGCAGCCGCGTCACCGCGACCTCGGTGATCGATTCCGACAATAGAGTCACCGCGCCCCGGACATCGTCCGGATCGCCCCCACCGGCCCCGACGTGGCCGCGCCAGCTCACGTGGGCACCGTACAGGCGCTGGATGACCACCGCATGCGATGGGACGTCGGGTGGGGCCGCTTCATGGCCCGCCCACGGCTTGCCTCAAACGCGTGCCCGCTCTGCAGGTGCCGCGAGTCCTGCCTAGTATGTTCCCCGGATGCGCCGGTGACCGGTTTGAAAGGTCGGCGGCCACCATCCGGAGCGGGTGCCCTCGACCCCCGGGTTCCCGTATGGCGCACAGGGAGGCCCCGTTCACCCCCAAGAACGGGGCCTTCCGCGCGATGAGCAGCCGTCGGCACCGGGCACCGGGCACCCTTGGGTCGAGCAGACAGCTGGCTATCCGGGCTGCTGATGGCGCCGGATCTGCTCGGCGAGCACTGCAAGACGCGCATGAATGTCGGCCAGCTCACGGCAGCGCGCGGTTCGACTCGACGATCACTCGGACCTGGCAGCTTGATCCGGCAACGCGCGGCCGGCAGCGGGGGCCTGTTGTCTGTTCGCGGGATGGGTCGGCTGGACTTTTGGCTGATGGTGAGTATGGTCAGCTAGCTGTCCGCACCTGTGCGTTCAGAGGAGGCCGGCGACCGTGGCCGAGAGATCGACCGCTCGCCCCGCCGATGGGGCAGCCCAAGACGACGACCCAAATGAAATTGACAGCTGGATCGCTCACCTGTCGCGGCCGGCAGGAAGCGACTCCGACACGTTCGACGAGTCGTCGGAGGCCGCCGCGCCGCAGTGGCGCGAGGACGTGCCGGACCCGTACGAGGAGTCGTACCAGCCCGAGGACACGAACCCGGAGCACGAAGCGCGGCAGGCACGACACCGGGCGGACCAGCAGTCCGAGGAATACGAGCAGTACGACGGGGCGTACGGCCAGCACGACTACGCGTACCGGGGGTCCGACCCGGTGGCCGAACCCGCACCGGCGGGCTACGAGCCCGACCAGACCTACCGGGGCGACGAGCACGAGCAGGCCTCTTGGGAGGAACGCCGGGCCAAGGCGCCGTACGGACCGAACGATGCCGGTCCGATGCGCGAGGACGCGCATGTCGGGCTGCAGGAGACCTACGTCGTACCGGAGGTGGGCTACGCCCACGAGGAGCCTTACCCGCACGACGATGACGCCGCCCT
This sequence comes from Micromonospora sp. RTBAU3-60, assembly GCF_054963695.1. Classification (NCBI taxonomy): domain Bacteria; kingdom Bacillati; phylum Actinomycetota; class Actinomycetes; order Micromonosporales; family Micromonosporaceae; genus Micromonospora; species Micromonospora sp. RTBAU3-60. The sequence continues at coordinate 6,121 of NZ_JBUEGB010000117.1, forward strand.
GAACGAGTACCGCTACGGCGGGTCCGCCCCGCAGTACCCCGAGGCGGCCGAAGACGCTCCGACCCGAGTGCTCCACAACCTGGAGCTTGATGCCCGCCCGCGGCCGGCCGGTCGGCGGCGCTGGCTGATCGCAGCCGGCGGGCTAGCGGTGGGGGCACTGGCCTGCGCTCTGGCGTTTACCTCGGGGTCGGGCGGGCCGCCGGAATCCGCCCTGCCGGTGGTGACAGCCACCATCCCGCCGGACGCGTCTGAGGAGCCGATTGCCCTCCCGGACATGCCGACGGAGACGCCGAGTTCCGCGACCCCGCAGAGCTCCTCCGCCACGCCTAGGACCACACCGAAGGTCACCCGTTCGCCTAGGGCCGCGCCGTCGGTCACCCGCCCCGCCGCACCGCCCCCGACACGCGCCGTGGCCACGCCGACGCAAACCCGAAGCGCGAGTCCGCTCCTGCTCGGCCCGTCGAGCAGCGGCGGGGTGGCGAACATGGTCCAGGGATACTGCGATCGGCACGCCACCGGGAGCTCCGCAGAGCCCCGCAACGACGGCAGTTGGCAATGTACGAGGCTTCTCTCTGCGTCCACCGTCGACATGAACGTCGCCTGCCGCGACACGTACGGCTCGGACACCTACGCACGAACATCGAATCCAGGCGACCCATACGCCTGGCGGTGCTACCGCTGACCACCCGTTGCCCGCCACCGATAGCCCGATCTCCGTCCGGCACCCTACGACCGCATCAGGCATCTATCGCGTTGCCGATGCCCTTCGATCTCCTTCTCCAGCGGCGCTAGGCGGGCAGGCCGGAGAACCTCCGGACTGTCGCTGCCAGGCGGACTCACCCCCTCCAGCCCCGTCCGCCCACACTGCGGGCGCCGATGACGCCTCGTCAGTCGGCTACCCCGCGGCGGGGTTAGCTCGTGGAGAGTGCGCTGAGGAAGACGAGCTATTGCGCGCACCCTTCACCCGCTCGGCGGCGGGCCACCCCGACGTCGTTACCGCAGGTCGGCGGCGATCCGGTCGGCGTCGGCGGTCAGTGCGTCGTAGCCATCGGCGGTGAGCTTGCCATCGCGTCGCAGGTCGCCGAGCTTGTCGCGCAGCTTCTTGACCTGGTTCTCTGCCTGGTCCGGGTTGCTTTCGGCGATCTCCTTTGCGATCGCGTCCACCTTGGTGTGCAGGTCCTTTGCGGCATCCGGGTTCAACCGGCCGGCTTCCACTTGCTCCTGGATCGACTGGCGCATGCCGGCGATCGGGTCGGTGGGTGGGGTGGGGCTCGGCCTACGGGAGGTGGCCCGAGGGCTTGGTGTCGGGCTGGCCGGGTTGCGGGTGGCGGACGCGACGGTGTGCAGCGTCGGCGTGGTGGGCGCGACGGTGAGCGGCATAGCCGGGACGCGAGGCGCTGCCGCAGTGGTGGCCGATCCCGGCGGTGTGGTCGGTCCCGCGGTCGAGGTGTGGTCGCCGCGGTCGAGCAGCGTGACGCCGGCCAGGGCGAGCAGCGCGACGCCGAGCACGGCCGCCGCCAACAGCGCATCGCGGCGATGCCGTGCCGGGCGGTCGCCCGGCCTGGGGCGCACCGGACCGCCTGCGTCCGGCCTGGGCGGACGAGCTGTCACCGGCGTGGATCGTCCCGGTCGGCCCGGGGCTGCCGGCGTGACCGGCACGAGGGGAACCGGCGTGCCGGCCCGGGGCAGCAGGGCAGCGAGGCCGTCCCGGACCTCGGCCGCGTCGGGCGGCCGGTCGGCGGGATCTTTGGCTAGCAGTTCGGCGGCCAGGGCGTCCAGCTCAGCGGGTACGTCGGGCCGGCGCTCGCGCAGCGGCGGGGGTGGCACGTTGACGTGCTGATGCAGCACGCTGAGCGGCTCGCCGACGAACGGCGGACCGCCGGCGAGCATGGCGTAGAGGGTGCAGCCGAGCCCGTACAGGTCGGTGCGCTGGTCCACCGGCTGGCCGAGGGCCTGCTCCGGAGACATGTACGAACTGGTACCCAGCTTGGTCGCCGGCTCGGTAAGGGTGTTCTCCCCCTCGGCCCAAGGAAGGCGAGCGATGCCGAAGTCACAGATCTTCACGGTGCCGGCGGCGCTCACGATCAGGTTGCCCGGCTTCACATCACGGTGCACCACCCCGGCCGCGTGCGCGGCGGCGATCCCGTCGCAGGCCTGCACGGCGATCGACAACGCCTGCAGGACAGTGAGCGGGCCGTCGGCGATCAGCGCGGACACGCTCCGCCCCTCCACCAACTCCATGATCAGGTAGGAGTCGTTCGCCTCGGTGCCGAAGTCGTAGACAGCGACGATGTGCGGATGCGTCAGTCCGGCCGCCGCACGGGCCTCGCGGTCGAAGCGTTCCGCGGCCATCGGCTCCATCAGTCCCGCCGCGGCGAGCACCTTGATCGCCACCGGACGATCCAGGCGCAGATCGCGACCGCGCCACACCTCACCCATGCCGCCGCTGCCCAGCAGCTCCTCGCACTGGTAGCGGCCATCCAGCAGACGTCCCAGCACAGGCCTCACTGCTCCAACCCTGCGCGCCGCTACACGGGGGGGCGGTGACGCGACGGCCGGCATCGGGGTCAACGGACGAACCACCAGGAGTCGCTCATGGTGGACGATCCCCCAAGATGGTCAACGCGCCATCGGCACCGAGGAAACGACCAGCCAGCGCCGCTGCCGGCCGCCGCGACGACCCGCGGTAGGTACTCAGCGAGGGCCGGCAGGCACGGACAACCGGGCTCGGCCTGCAGAGCATCTCCACCACTGGCTACCCCAGACCACCCTGACCTGACCGGGGTCGAAGGGCACACCGGGTGACACGCAGAGGAATGCATACCCCTCCCCTACCTGCCGGCAACTGCGGCGGGACTCCGAGAAGTCGGTTGGGGGCGGCGCGATGGAATATTCCTCCCGCCGGGCCATCGGCGTCGTCAGCAACCGACGACCACCGCTCCGATCCGCTCGTGCTGAGCCCAACCCCGTGCGACCTGCGTGGCAACCTCTGCCTGCAACCGTCGTGGGTCCAAAGCCAAGAGCCGGCACGACGGGCAAAGTGCCAGAGGTCCACCGTCACCTCTTACCGGGTCGCTTGGCTGGCAGCGAAATCCGATCGGTACCTCCTCCGATAGGGGAAGACAGTACTTCACCAGGGTCCCCATGCTCGCGCACATGAGAAGCGCCTTGACGTGGTGCGGGTGCATTCAGGACCTCCTCGTCCGTGTCAACGCCAGTGACCGTGCACCGCACCTCTCTAACCGGCGGCGAGGCAGCGCAATCATCTCTCAGGCGCGATCTGCCCGCGCAACGCGGAATCTCCCGCCTCCCGATGAATGGGAGCGGCCGAAGGCGCCCCGGGTGGGGATCAGAGGACCGTCAACGACGGCGATCTGGCCGACCAGGCGCCAGCGGACCCGACGAGGGCGAGCAAGAGCGGCCCAGGCCGAGTTGATCGCGTGGGTCGCGGCCACCCCGGCGACGCCCCCACGACGAGCATCCCACCACCGTGTTGCCTCTGGTGAGCACAGGACGGCGCCAACACGAGCCCGTTGGCGACGGGCGCCGCGTGATGTGGGTGGCGGTCGCGGGTGCAGTCGTCGCGATCGTGGCCGCGGCACTCATGGTTGCCTTCGCCGGCGGCGACAACACCGAACAGCCGGGACCGGCTTTGGTGCTGCCTCGGTCCACCGGCGTCGGATCCCTTCCGCCCACCAACCTGCCCACGACCGAGGCAGCGTCGCCCTCTCCGATCGCCTCCCCATCACGGTCGTCGAAGCCGCGGCGCAGCGCCCAGCCGGCAGAGCTCATCGCGGCATTGCAGGCCGCGGTCGACGGCCTGGAGCAGCAGGGGCACCTTCGCCGCGATGCCGGTAAAGAGCTGCGTAAGCGGCTGCGTGAGGTGGACGAGAAGCTTTCCGACGAGCACACGGACGAGGCGCGCGAGAAGCTACGAGACTTCGCCGAAAAGTTGATCGACCTCCGCGAAGAGAACGACATCACCGTCGATGGCTACGAGGTGCCAGCCGCTGGAGCGACGCAACTCGCACAAGCGTTGTCCGCCCGCTGACAACGCTGCGGACGAACTCGCCTGTGCACTGGCTACGCCCTTTCCGCCGGAGCCAGTGCCTGCTCGCGGCCCTGCCCGTCCTCGTCTGCACGAGAGACCGGGTGATCGGCCCATGGGTTCGGCCTGATTCGCCAACGACGACTGAACCACCATGGGGACGACGGCGGCCGAGCCGTCGACCGAAAGTCGGCAAGTGGTAACACGACGATGTGCGGCGCCAGCATCGGTGTAATGGGAGAGGAGTGAGTGTCGCCTACTAGAGGTGAAGGGCGATCTGGCCCTTCCGCCCGGGCGGCTCACCGGCACCCTTCCCCCGATGGGCCGCTCGGCGTCGAAAGCGAGAAGGTTGGAGACAGCATGCCGTCCCGAGCGCTCTATTCCTCCGCGGAGTGGCCAGCGCTGAACTTGCAATCCGTGCCCGCCCGACCACCGGTATGGAATGCGCCGTACCCACCGCCGGCCACGACGCGACGCATGGATCAGTGGCCGGTCTACACGCTGTTCGGAGGAATCATCCTGCTGACCGGCTGCCTCGCGCTGCTGGTCGCAACTCTCACAAGCTAAGAAGACCGCCACAACCAGCCTCCCAGCCCGTTCGTTGGGCTGCCGTCGCGCTCTACCGGTCACAGCCGCTGCCGCGCTCGACAGCATCGGTTCGCGTAACACCGCCTCCGTCACCGATCTCGCGACGTTGTCAGCGGTGACGGCCTCGGCCCGAGAATCGAGACGCGCTGTCGGTGAGGCAACGGTCCGTTCAGGCGGGGCTGGATGGCTGCCTCCCTCCGCTAGCCTTGACGTCGGCCTTGTTGATCACCGCCAAGGCCATGGTTGGCGCGTCTGCTGAGGTCACCCGGACGCGGTCTGGCTGGAACGTGGCATCGGTGCGCGGGTGCGGCCGAGCAGCGGGTCCACGTGCACCCGCCGTGACCTCAGCGTTCGTTGGCTTGGGGGCAAGACGGTCGAGCGAGCGGGCAAGTTGTTGCCTCCCGTCGTCGAGATGCCGGGCGACCGCCCGAATCTGCGAGATCATCGCCTCGCCGGCGACCTGCAACGCGTTCCGTTCGGCTGCTGGGTCGTCGCCCTCGACCCCAGCACCGGGGCGATTGTGGTGCGTCGCCCGCTGCGCCTCCTGTCTGGCGTTGGCGACGGCTGCTTTTATGGCGTTGTCGTACTGCGCGCGGGCGTACTCGGCTACCCGGTGCGCGTAGTCGTGGGCCTGGGCCATGATCTGCTCGGCTTCCCGTTGCGCCTCGGACAGCAGGTTGACCTCGTTGGCTGTGGACAGTTTCGCGGCCGCGTCATGGCTCGGGATCACCCCGTGCCGGTGCAGCTCGAGGTGAGCGGCGAGTCGCTCGTTCTCGGCCCACAGGTGTGCGATCTCAGTCGCGAGCAGGTCGAGCTCATCGGCGGCCTGGATGCGGAAGCGGTCGACCTCGACGTCGTCGTAGCCACTCCGGGTGAACGACGTGGTGTGGAACTGCCAGCGCCGTACCCGGTCGGCGGTGATCCGCACCCTCGCCTGAGTGGGAGCCTCCGCTTGGTCGTAACCGCTGGTCGCGCTCATCGGTCATCTCCGGGATTGTCAGCTGCTGATCGCGGTGCCACCGCCGTCCACTGCAGCGCGCCCGACCAACACGTGTCGGACCATTCGTGGCGCACATGCCCAGGGACGGCGCCCACGAGGCCACCACCACCGCGTCGCCTACGCCGCCGACCGTCCGCCGGTTGGTCAGCCTCGTGGCGCCTGGCTGGACGCGTCCTTTCTTGGCGTTCTTGATCGCCTCGCGGTTCCTGGGCGCGGCTACCGCTCGCAGGATCCGCTGTCGAGGTGGAAGTATCTCGCGTTGGCCCAGCGGCAGAGCCGGATGCCGACGACGATGCCGGCGATCGTGACCAGGGCGGGGAGGTACCCGCTGGCGACTTGCACGATGGGGATCGCCGGGCAGCCACCCGAGATCGCCCAGCCGGTGCCAAACAAGATTGCCCCGGGGATTACGCCGGCGTGGATCCGCCCCGGGGTGCGGCGGACGCGCAACACGGCGAACACCACGACGATGATCGCTACGGCGCCGGCGAAGGCCAGGAGCATGCGTAGATCCTGGAAGGTGAACATGCGGTTCAGTTCGGCGTAGTCGGCGAACCCGATGTTCGCGACGGTGTAGCCGAGGGCCAGCCCAGCGATGATGTTGGCGACGATGAGCCCGCCCCGCGTGCGCATCAGATCACCTTCCACAGCAGGAACGACACGAGGACGCCGGTGCCGAAGAAGACGGCAGTCGCGACAATGCTGACCGGCTGTAGCCGGCCACAGCCG
>NZ_JBUEGB010000118.1:0-12431 GCF_054963695.1 Micromonospora sp. RTBAU3-60
CCTTGGTGTCAGCGGCGCCTTGACATAAAGGGGTGCCATGAGCGTGTACCTGATCTTGGTCGATGCGCGGGCGACTGAGCGTTGAACCGATGACCGGAGGCGGCGCCGGGTGCGCGTCTGCCAGCGCGAGTGTCGCTTGCTCTCGTAGGCGGCTCAGGTTTCGTCGAAGAGTTCTTCGGCAACTGCGGCTGTGTACGGCACCTCGCTCAAGGCGAGCCAGCGCTCGATTTCGGCGAAATGACTGCCGAGGGCGGTCGCGGTGGCGACGGCGTCGACCGCGTCCGGCGGTGGCATAACCCCGTCCCGCCTCACCAAAGCCAGTGGCCACGCCGGCCGCACTCGATCAGTATCGGCGTAGAACAGGAACGGCGGTACGAACTGCAGCCGGCGACCGTCCGCGTCGTCGACAACGTCACCGGAGCGCAGCGCACCATAGGGGCGGTGCAGCAGCTTCATCTCGATCGGCTCAGCGCGCTCCAGCCACACGTCCGCAGCATCCGCGTAGCCGCTGCCGATCGGCAGCAGCGCGATGCGCGCTGTACACCTCGGCAGGAAGCCGTCGTCCATCGGCGGGTCGTATCGGCGGTACCGCACCACGTAGCACCGGATCGGCGGTATGCCGACCGCGCACCGGTCGCCCTCGTCGAGTTCGGCTGCCGGGGGGCGCAGCTGATACGGCCACCACGGCTCGGTTGATTCGTCGACGGGAAAGGCGAAGGTGCCGCTCGGCCGGTACCGCGAGTCGGGATCGAGTATGGCCCAGGGCCAGCGCACCGCCGCGTGGTACCGGCCGCGGCGCGTGGTCACCGTGGGGGTCCACGGGCACGACACCGTCACCACGTCACCGACCCGGTACGGCAAATCGTGCGGGGGTATCACGATCTCCGGTCGCTTCGGGTCGGCGTTTAGCAGGCCGTGGTCGGCAAGCCCGGCCGCCCATTCGGCACCGAGCCGGGCGGAAACAATCCGGATCTCGGCCGCAGCCTCCGCCGGACGTTGCTGCGTCATCGCCAGGGTGTCCAGCTGCGCCTGCGCCTCCCGGTCTCCCCAGTCGTCGTCATCGGGCCCCAGCTCCGACCAGAGGCCCACCGTCCACGCGGCAAGCTGTTCCATGGGCTCAGCGGTGGGCTGCCGAGCAGCCTCGGCCGCTCCGACGACAACTCCGAAGATCTGCGCCTCAATGCTGTCCTCGTACAGGTCGCTGAGCTTCGCCCCGACTGCCGCGATCCGCTCCGCGTCGGGCGCGGCGAGCTCGCCGTGTCCGGTCCAGAACGCGTCGACGCTGTACCGATAGAACGCGGCCGCTCGTGGCGTGCCGTATGCTCGCACGTACGGTGCGAGACGCTCGAGGCAACCCGCCACCCAGAGACCCGCCTGCCAGGGCAGAGGCGTCGTACCAGGCATTCCACCGCACCCCCCGTGACTACGCGCGGAACAGTGGACCATGCCCAGCTGGGCCCGGCAACCTCGGTTCACCCAGTTCTCGACGCGAGGCCGGTCCGGGCGAACGCGTTTACTCGTGTCCAGCCGACGCTTGGGCCTTGAACATCGCTACGGATCGTGGGTGCTCAGCCGCAGAGCCGATGCCGACGCACTACTTTCGACATGACCGGGCGTTTCCGATGGTTCCGGCAGGTTCGACCTACCCAGCACCATGGCTCCTGCGACCCGTCGAGGTAGACGTAGCGCTTCATCGCCCGACGGTTGGCACCTCGATCGCAGCGCGGTGAGACGACGGCCATTCGAGAGCTGTGGCTGAGCCCGAAGCAGATGGCGCGGCTCGACGCCCACCGATCCGGCCTCAGCGCGTCTCGCTGCCGGCTGTGCTGAGGCTTGCGCAGGCCAGCACGGTCAGGGTGGCTCCGAGTAGCAGCGCCGCGACGGCGAACGCGGTCTCGACGTCGGGCCCGGTCTCGACGGCCACGGACACGCTGATGCCCGCCTGGTAGAGCGGGTCGCTGTCGCGCGGCTCCGGCCGGCTCCGCCAGGCATCGTCCACGGCGAGCCAGGCCGCTGTAGCCAGCACCGTGGCGCCCACCGCCGCGATCGAGGGGGCGGTCCCATGGCGGCGGATCGCGCGGCCCATGACCCAGGCATACCCGCCGAGCACGAGCAACGCCGTCACGGCCACATTGGTGAGGGCGCCGAGCATGGCGGTCAGCCCCGATGGGAGGAGGGCGAGAAACACCAGGGTGACCAGCGTGAACACCCCCACCATCGGCACGGCCCGGCCGATTCGGCGCAGCCGCTCCCGTGGCAGCCGAGCAATAGCGACGCCGAGGCAGACGCAGACCAGGATCAGACAGCTGGCCACGGCTAGCTGTCGCAGGAACTGCGTCCGCTGCCATGCCGGGTCGGTCACCAGCGCGATCAGCTCGCTTGCGCTCGGTGGGGCCTCGCCGAATGGCGAGGCCGCCCATCCCCACAACTCCACGACGCCCGCGAGGGTGAGTAGGAGCAGGCCGCCTTGCAGTAGCAGGCGCGTCGACCGGGGCACGGCGGGACCGGTCACGGCGGGGTGGACGGCGAGAACGCCCAGCACCACGACACCGCCGACACCGGCCGCCCAGGGGGATCCGAACAGTGCGCCCGCGACCGCGAGCAGCGCCGCCCCGAGGAGCAGCAGGAGCGGCTTCGCTGAAGGCATTCGCACAGGGTAGACGGGCGAGTCCCGGATTCGGCGCCCGCGGCTGGACCGGACTCGATCTTCCGACTGCCGCTTAGCGATAGCTGATCCAACGCAATGACATCGACAGAAGCGGATGCAAGCGGCTCGGGCTCAGGCGGCTGTTTGAGGCGTGCTGCAGCGCATCCGGCAGCACTCGCGGCTCATCAGCAGACCCACGGGCACTCACCCCAGGTCGCCGTAGTAGCCCTCCTCCTCGCCGAGCAGCAGCGGTACGTCGTACACCGACATGTCCGGCCGGGCCCGCGCGTAGTGCACGCGGTGGCGCCATCGTCCGTGTTCGAACGCCACGTCGGCGTCGATCTCCGCCACCACGCTGGGTTCCACCTGCATGTATGGCAGCGGCTCTGGCCGGTCCAGTTGGCCGGACCAGGATGCCGGCAGTGGATTCGGCCACGGGTGTGCGATCGCGCCGCGGCGCGGCATGCGTGGCGGTGAGAGCTGCTCGGCCAGCGCGGCCCGCTGATCGGTGGTCAGTGGGTGGGAGCGGCCGGTGTACCGCAGCCGTTCCCGCCGGTCGAATCGGCCGAGCAGCAGGGTCTCCGGTCTGCTGATGCTGCCGGTAACCCCGCCGATGATGGCCTCCGTGACGATGCGGGTACGGAACTTCGACCAGCCGCGGCGGCCGGGCTCGTACCGGCCGGCCAGGCGCTTGCTGACCACGCCCTCGATCCCCACGGCGATGGTCCAGTTCAGCAGCCAGTCCGACACCTCCCGCATGTCGGCCGTCTGCGGGGTTACGGTGAGCTGCGCCGGGGCGCCGGCGAGCAGCCGCTCCAGCCGGGCCCGGCGCTGTACCAGCGGCAGGTCCAGGATCACCCGGCCGCCGACGTCGGCGAGCAGATCGAACAGCACGTAATGGGCGGGGCACTCGCGTGCCACGCGCAGCACAGCGCGGCCGGCGGTGACGCGCCGCTGCAGCTGCGCGAAGTTGGTCCGGCCGCGCTCCCAGACGATTAGCTCACCGTCGAGGACGGCACCGGGTGGGATGGCTGCCCGGATTGCCCGGGTGATGTCTGGGAAGTAGGTGGTCAGGTTCCGGCCGGCCCGCGACTGCAAATACACCCCATCCGCCTCGCGGAAGGCGATCGCTCGCCACCCATCCCACTTCGGCTCGTGCACCAGATCCCGGCCCTCCGGCACCGCATCGACCGGTGCGGCGAGCATCGGCGCAACCGGCCGACGCAGCACCGGCTCCGCCGCACCCACCCGTGCCCGGCCGGAACTCACCTCCAGCCCCGCCCATGAGCCCCTCTCATCTCCGCCCCCCACGTCATCGTGGGAGGCAACCGGCTCGCCTCGGGCGGAGATCCGCGACAACGAATGCCCCAGTGGTCACGGCACTGCTGTGGCAGGACCATCCAGCGAAGGAGGATGCGCTCCTCCTGTTCAACGCACGTCGGACCATCTGTGCGGACTGAACAGGCCACCTACCACCGCTGTCACCTTTGAAGGTGCAAGCGCTCCGGCGGCCGGATGGGATCCAGGCAGTGCCCGCTCGTGAAACCCGGTCGGCATACCGCCGGCGACAACCGCCTGGTCGTGGAGGGTGCTAGCACAATCGGTCATGATCAGGGCGTTTTCCACAGCGGCCAAAGTTCTTTACAGCAAGCGATCCCGGCTGGCGAGCGACAGGCGCCGAAGGCGAACCTGATCCGGTCGGCGAGGTCACCGCTCGGCTGCTGGCCACGGCCACGTGCAGCTGGAGCAGCCTCGGCCGCAGACCACCGACGACCGGGCCCCGCAGCGAACAGTTGCGGGGACCGGCTCCACCCCAAGCGCCCATCCGAGTCCGACGGCAGAACCTCGTACGCCGCGCCCTGCCTTCACCAGGCACGTACCGTCGGAGGGTGGACGTGCTGCTACGCAGCGGGCCAGGTGACGGCCAGGTGGTGCCCGGCGGCGGGGAAGCCGTCGTGTGGCAGGCCTGCCTGTACGAGATCACGCCCGACTACGGCCACCGGCACGGCCGCGATCTACGGGTCTACCGGCACCGCCCCGACTGCTGCGAGCCGTACGGACGGGGCGCCGAAGACCGCTGCGAATGACCCACTCCTACCGCTGTACGCAGGCTTGGTCGCGTCACCCCAACTCGCCGATCGAACATGCGTACGATCATGGTGTGGAAGAGGTGACCCGGAGGTGGTGGAACGGCGTCTGGGGGCGCCTGGCGCGCCGCGACGTGTGGCTCGTCCGCGAGACGCGCTGGAAGGTGATCGGCCGCGCCGGGGACACCGAGACGGGGAAGGTGCTGCGGTGGGAGTTCGAGACGGAGCCAGAAGCCATGCTCATGGTTGATCGCCTTCTGCGCGCCGACACCGCCGGGCAGTGGCGTGAACAAGAAGCTGCGGCGCCACCCGGGGTGGCAGCGACGGATACGAACAGCGCTGCGGCCCGGCCCGCCCGTAGAGGCGGAACAAAGCGTCATAACACGTGACAGAACCAGCGCTGGCTGAGGCTAGGGGCCCCGGTTCCCTGTGCGACGGCCGCCGGTTGCCCACCCGGGTTCGCTTCACAGGCGCAAGATCCCCCACCAGTGCTGTCCGGGCGGAACTGCGGGCCTGAGGCCCGGGCCTGGCACAGCAGCATCGACAAACGGCAGGATGGTCGCCGTGACCGCCGCCCCGACTCGTCCTCCGCTGGCCACCCTCGAGGCGGTGCTGGAGCGGTTGACCTACGTCAACGAGGAAACCGGCTACACCGTCGCCCGGGTCGCCACCGACCGCAGCGCCGACCTGCTCACGGTGGTCGGCGCGTTGCTGGGCGCGCAGCCCGGGGAAAGCCTGCGCCTGCACGGACGCTGGTCGTCACACCCGAAGTACGGCCGGCAGTTCGAGGTCGACTCCTACACCACGGTGCTGCCGGCCACGATCCAGGGCATCCAGCGCTACCTCGGCTCTGGCCTGGTCAAGGGCATCGGGCCGGTGTTCGCCGAGCGGATCGTGGCCCACTTCGGCCTGGACACCCTACGGGTGATCGAGGAGGAACCCGGCCGCCTGGTGGAGGTGCCCGGGCTGGGGCCGAAACGCACGGCGAAGATCACCGCGGCGTGGGAGGAGCAGAAGGCCATCAAGGAGGTGATGGTCTTCCTTCAAGGCGTCGGGGTGTCGACGTCCCTGGCCGTGCGGATCTATAAGCAGTACGGCGACGCGTCCATCGACGTCGTGTCGAAGGAGCCGTACCGGCTGGCCGCGGACGTGTGGGGCATCGGCTTCAAGACCGCCGACACCATCGCCCAGGCCGTCGGGATCCCGCATGACAGCCCGCAGCGGGTCATGGCGGGCCTGCAGTACACCCTGTCCGAGGCCACCGACTCAGGGCACTGCTACCTGCCAGAACCTGAGCTGGTCGCCGACGCCACGAAGATCCTCGACGTGCCCGGGGACCTCGTCGCCCGCTGCCTCGACGACCTGGTCGCCGACGAAGGCGTCGTCCGAGAAATGCTGCCAGGCGGTGACGAGGAGCTGGTGCCGGCGGTGTACCTGGTGCCGTTCCACCGCGCCGAGCAATCCCTCGCCAGCTCCCTACACCGTCTGCTCAACACCCCGGCCGACCGGCTGCCCCACTTCACCACCGTCGATTGGGAAAAAGCCCTCGCCTGGCTGAAAGCGCGCACCGGCGCGGACCTGGCCCCCGAACAGGAACAGGCCGTCCGCCTCGCCCTCACCTCGAAGGTAGCGGTGCTCACCGGCGGGCCAGGCTGCGGCAAGAGCTTCACGGTCCGCTCGATCGTCGAACTCGCCGCCGCCAAGAAAGCCAAGGTCACCCTCGTCGCCCCGACCGGACGCGCCGCCAAACGCCTGTCCGAACTCACGGGGCACCCCGCCGCCACCGTGCACCGCCTCCTACAGCTACGCCCGGGCGGCGACGCCTCCTACGACCGGGACAACCCCCTCGACGTCGACCTCCTCGTCGTCGACGAAGCCTCCATGCTCGACCTCATCCTGGCCAACAAACTCGTCAAAGCCGTCCCACCCGGCGCCCACCTGCTCCTCGTCGGCGACGTCGACCAACTCCCCTCCGTCGGCGCCGGAGAGGTCCTGCGCGACCTGCTCGCCGCGCCCACCATCCCGCGGGTGCGGCTGACCCAGATCTTCCGCCAAGCCGCCCAGTCCGGCGTGGTCACCAACGCCCACCGCATCAACGCCGGCCGCCCACCCGTGGTTCAGGGGCTGCCGGACTTCTTCCTGTTCGCCTGCGACGACACCGACGCCACCGCCGCCCTCACCGTCGACGTCGCCTGCACCCGCATCCCCGCCAAATTCCGGCTCGACCCGCGCCGGGACGTGCAGGTCCTCACCCCCATGCACCGCGGCCCCGCCGGCGCCGGCGCCCTCAACACCCTGCTGCAACAACACCTCACCCCGCACCGCGAGGGCCAGCCCGAGCGGCGCGCGGGTGGGCGGGTGTTCCGGGTCGGCGACAAGGTCACCCAGATCCGCAACAACTACGACAAAGGCCAAGCCGGCGTCTTCAACGGCACCCTCGGCATCGTCACCGCGCTCTCCACCGAAGAGCAGACGCTGACCGTGCGCACCGACGAAGACGAGAGCATCGACTACGACTTCGACGAACTCGACGAACTCGCCCACGCCTACGCCATGACCATCCACCGCTCCCAAGGCTCCGAATACCCCGCGGTCGTCATCCCCCTCACCACCAGCGCCTGGATGATGCTCCAACGCAACCTGCTCTACACCGCCATCACCCGCGCCAAACAACTCGTCGTCCTCGTCGGCTCCCGCCGCGCCCTCGCCGCCGCCGTCCGCACCGTCAGCGCCGGACGCCGCCACACCGCCCTGACTCACCGTTTGACCGTGTAACGGACAGGCCCCGGCCCACTTCACCCTCGGCCACAGTGGGAGCGCGTGGCCCGCCGCGACGTGTGGCTGCCCGGCAGGGCTGCCCGCAAGAGCCCCCGTGGCCCCAGAATGACACCTTCGGTGTGAACGCGGACGGGTCTCACCGTTGGGTGCTGTCGGACACCGTTCTGTGCTGCCAACCACGGCCACTCTGCTGTCCCGTGTCGTCTGCCGCTGGCCATTGCTGCTGCTTTCGCTGCCTCCAGGCTGCCTCCCCACGCCCGCCTGACCTGGGCTACACCCCTGGGGCCGCTTCTATGCCATCAAATTTCACCCCCCACCTGCCAGCATTGATGCACCTGACGATCAGAAGGAACAAGATTGCTTCAAGGAAGCGGCAACGCCAACGCCCGACCACCGACATCATCGATCAGAAGCGATAAAGTCCGGGGGCCGAGCCAACCACTCAACGCCGCGAATGATCGAGGCTAGGGCAAATTCCTGTGATCGGAGATCAAACAACGAGAACTTCCCCTAGATCGACTGGGTCGAGTAGATCAGAGCGGGCGGATGTTCTGTGCCTGCGGGCCCTTCTGGCCGTGGGTCACCTCGAACTCGACCCGCTGGTTCTCCTCTCGTCTGCGGTAGCCGGAGCTCTGGATGGCCGAGAAGTGGGCGAAGACGTCGGCGCCGCCGCCGTCCGGGGTGATGAAGCCGAAGCCCCTTTCATCGTTGAACCATTTGACGGTGCCAATTGCCATGTGTTTCGTCTTCTGCGACCTGCGGTGCGTCTCCTGCGACCTGGGGTGCCGGGCCCGCAGCTTGCGGAACCCGGTCAGGGACAGGCTTGTGGCCGCGAGGGCGAACAGGAACACCGCGAAGGCCACATGCGCAGTCGTCTGGCCGTGGGTGAGGGTGTAGATCCCGCCGCTCACGGTCCCGAGGGTGAGACCGAACGCGGGCGGCCAGCGATTGGTGGCCAAGCCCATGATCGTCACCGCGAGCGCTGGAGCCCACATGAGAAAGAGCACCCAGCCGTGCCACTCGTAGCCATCGGCAGCAACGCAGCCGCCCCGAGGTCCGCGCTCGCAACCGCCTTCGATGAGCCCGCCGACACCCCAGCTCATGGCTAGCATGACGACGATGCCGAGCGGGATCCACCACAGCTTCGGCCAGGTGTCCTCGACGTCCCAGCCGCCCGACGAACCTCGCCCGCTCACTCTGCCCCCCAGCGTCTAAGCCGACCGGGAGCGTACGACATGCGCTCAAACTTCAGGGTCGTCTCGTGCTCACGGCCGGCCCTCGCAGATGGTGCCGTATTCGGCCGCCCCGCTTGCAGGCATTCGCACGCTTGTGTGATCTGTGAGCGCGTGAACGGGCATCACCTTGCATCAAGCTGAACCTGTGTCACTGTCTGCCGCCGACCCGCCCTCCTGGGGAGCGGGCCACCGCCCGGTCCGCCACGTCAAGACGGCCTTGACGCACGGACGGACGCTGGTGGGCCGGGCGGTGGTCTGCTCGGCTCGCCCGGGTCGTCGGCTGGCGGGATGGCCCTGCGCAACCACCCACGGACCGCAAACGCGCGGACGGAGCCCCGGCCATCCTGGAGTCGTTGCGCCCCCGCCGGAGGCAGCCGGCTGGCCGGCCGCGGGCGGGCCGGCTCCTCCCCCTAGCGCATCGTTGGAGGTTGGGGTGCTGGCTGGCCGCCAGCTCTATCCCTTGGTCTCACCGACCATGCCTGCCGTCAACTGCGGCGGGGACTCTGGGAGGTCGTTGGGGAACCGGCGCGAGAGCAAATTCCTCCCGGCGGGGCCATCGGCGTCGTTAGCAACCGACGACCACCGCTCCGATCCGCTCGTGCTGAGCCCAACCCCGTGCAAGCTGCCCAGCAACCTCTGCCTGCAACCGTCGCGGGTCTACAGCCAAGAGCCGGCACGACGGGCAAAGCGCCGGAAGTCCACCGTCACCTTCTACCGGGTCGCTTGGCTGGCAGCGAAATCCGACCGGTACCTCTTCCGAGAGGGGAAGACAATACTTCACCAGGGTCCCCATGCTCGCGCACATGAGAAGTGCCTTCACGTGATGCGGGTGCATTCAGGACCTTCCTCCTCGTCCATGTCGACTCCAGGAACCCTGCACCGCACCCTCTCTAACCGGCGGCGAGGCAGCGCAATCATCTCTCGGACGCAATCTGCCCGCGCGGCGCGGAAGCTCCCGCCTCCCGATGAATGCGAACGGTCGAAGCCGCCCTGGGTGGGGATCAGAGTGCCGTCAACGACGGCGATCTGGTCGACCAGGCGCCGGCGGGCCGGGCGGCGACGACAGCGGCCGAGCCGTCGCCCGGAAGTCTTGCGAATGGTGCCACGACGATGTGCAGCGTCAGCGTCGATGTGATGTGAGAGAAGTGGGTGTCGCCTACTACAGGTGAAGGGCGATCAGGCCCTTCCGCCCGGGTGGCTCATCGACACCCTTCCCCCGGTGGGCCGCTCGGCGTCGAAAGCGTGAAGCCTGGAGACAGCATGCCGTCCCGAGCGCACTATTCCTCCCCGAGTGGTGGCGGGGTCGGCCCCGACCAGAGAGGGGCGGGACCAGTGAGATCGCGGAGTGCCGCGAAGCCGGAACCCGGCGTGGCATCCGAGGACCGGCCCGGGCTCGCCGTCGCGCAGCTTTCTGCTGCACCCGCCTTCGGGTGACGACGCCGAGCGCGTCGTACCACTGCGCCGCGACCACCGCACGCGCGCTGCCGCGCAGCGTGAGCGTCCACGCCGGGACTACTCTGCCGCTGGCAGGCGCTGCGGCAGCCCGAGCCGCGGGAACTGGTCGTCGTGGAGGATGACGATCTCGGTGATCGCACCGTCGGTGACGCGCAGGACGTCGATCGTCAGCGGCAGGTGATCACTTTCCCGCTCGTGCCGGAGGTGCAAGGCGACGGCGGGCTTGCCGGTTCACTGGTGGGGACGGTGCGCAGGTGCCCCAGGTGCATCGGCCGCTCCTGGCAAAGGGCGGCGAGGCCTCGCCGTCGATGGTCAGGCTGCGGGCGGCCGCGAGGGCGTGAGCAGATGTTAGGCGAGCTGACCACGGTACGGAACATGCTCTGCCCGGAAGTGGCTCGGTGCTGGTCTGCGTGCCGCTGCTGTGCTTAGCCGCGTTCCGCCCCCGGAAGGACCGCTGGGTGGGATGGTTGTCGAGTTGATTCGGCTTGGCTCAGCCCCACGTGCGCCGCACCGGTGACACGTGGACGGTGGGCCGGACCCCGCGGTCCGGCCCACCGTTCCTTGCCGCATCTGGGGAGATCCGCTCAGGAAGCGACGACGACCCAGAACGGTCCGGATGCCGGGCACCGGCTGGGCAATTGGGCCCCCTCTGGGGCTGCCGCCTCCACCGATCCTCCTCGCAGGGACACTTTGTCGCCCGTCTTGAGCGACTTTGCCTGATCGAGCGAGGAGGTGGGAAAGATCGGCACATAAACTGTGCCCGACGTGGAATCGGTGACGGTCAAACACTGATCTTTCATCGAGACGGTACCCTCCAGCAGTGCGCTGTCGCCGACGCCGGGTTCCTCGTCGTGATATTGGGCGAACGTTGCCGAATTGGCGTCGAAGGCTTGTTCAGCCGAATCGGAGCAGCCGCTCACGCACACCACGAGCATCCAGGCCGCGAGGACGGGACGTAGGAAAGCATGGTTCATCCGTCACCAACTCTGTTAGTAGTAGAGCGTTGTGCCTGACGGGATTCGGTAGATCTTGGAGTATACGCTCCACCCGGTCCCCCCGCCCTTGTGAATGCCGATCGCGTTGCTTCCGTTCACCCACGGCCCCCCGCTGTCGCCTCCGGCCTGGTCGGCGCTCACCCTGACGAAGACCGAGTTGCATGTCGTCCCCGGGCACGCGCCGGACCAGGTGGGCTTGTAGGCGATCGAGGTGATCGTGCCGCACTTCCACCCGGTCGTCTTGCCTCGATGGCAAGCCGTAATGCCCTCTGGAACGTCTTGCGGTCCCGCAAGGATCGTTGGACTTGACGAGGAGGACCCGTAGAAGGTGTTGGTGATGGAGTTCCCGGTGCCGATGGCGACGCTGTAGAACGCTATGTCCGCGTTGGCGTCGTACGTTTGAGTTCGCCTGGTGCTGGTTTCCCAGACACCGGTGCCTGCGGTGTTGGGATATATGTTCTGCGTTTGACCGCAGTGGGCGGCAGAGAAGTATCCGATGTAGGAGCCGTACTTTGCGGAGAAGCCTGCCGTACAGGTGCTCATTGCCAACCCACCCCGGACCGTCAGCCCGGAATCGCCGCCCGCGTCCTGGTGCTCGAGCACCACCTCCGGGAAACCAGTACGCTCTTTCACCGCCTGGGCAACTGGCCCACTGCTGCTGTCCGTGGTTTCGACCACCAGTGCTCCGTCTGCCGTCCGGACGTAGATCCCCTGCACTCCCGGGAAGTCCTGCCGTACCGCCGCCTCGACGTTTGGAGTCAACTGGGGTCGCCTGTTCCGGATGGGCGACTCATCGACCACCGAAACTGTGGTCAGGCTGGAAAGGTCGAGTCCGGCAAACACGGACGCGACCTCTTCCTGCACTGTGCGCACCCGCAATGTCTGGCCGCCGAGGCCCTGTTCGATCCAGATATCGGCGTCAACCCCGAGCCTGACGCCGGTCCGAGCAATCAACTCAATGACACTTTCCTGGTCGTGAATCGCGTCGGCTGCCTTGTCGATGCTCACCTCGTTCAGCCGTGAGTAGGCCTCCACGGCGGCAGAGGTCGCATCGGTTGGCGAGGGGGATGCCATAGCCGGCGCTGTCGGCGCTGCGGCGAGAGCGAGAAGGGCCGTTGCCGCGAACGCGGCAGCCTTGTGGCCTGTGCGACGTCGCACCAATCCTCCAGGGGTGGGTAGTCATTGGCTCACGGAAGGTAGCAAGGCCCTTCGCGCCACCACAAGGCTCTATGGA
>NZ_JBUEGB010000119.1:0-11988 GCF_054963695.1 Micromonospora sp. RTBAU3-60
GACAGAGAGGGCGTTGCGGGTGGCGGCGGGGCCGCAGTAGTAGAAGTTCGGCTGGGCCTCGTAGCGCACGTTCAGTTCCCGCTCGCCGTTCTTGCTGGCCTGCGCCTGGACGGCGGGCTTGTGGGCGGGGGCGGCGTGGGCGGCGATGGCGGGGCCGGCGATGCCACCGGCGGTGGCGGCGACACCAGCAGCGGTCAGCACGGTCTTACGCAGAATGTCGGTACGCATGATGATCAAACCTTTCGATCGGGGGAACGGCACGCACGCAAAGGGGGGTGCGGTGTGCCGCGTGAAAGGGAAAGTCTGAAGACGGGGTGCCCGGCGGCGTGGCCTGCTCGGGTGACCCGGGGATGTAACGACCGGGGGCCGGGGATCATTCCACCGGACTCCCGGAGACCGGCCCGAGGCCTCGCGGCCTGCTCGGCGGTCCGGGGGTGTAACGACCGGGGACCGGGGATCATTCCACCGGACTCCCGGGGGGATCGGCCCGGGGCTGCTGCTCGGGCGGCCGGGGGATGTAACCACGGCCGGGGGCCGATCATTCCGCCCGCGCCCGGGGCCCGCCCGTTGACGGGGGCCGCAGATCCGGCGCGGTCTGCCATGTTCAACGCCCCCGACCCCGCCCCGATTCCATCCACCAGCCCCGACAACCCGACATCCGACCCCAAACCCGGCATCCGCGGCCTGGGCGGAACCGGGCAGGCCACCCGAACGGCGCGGTAGGCGCGCAGGGTCGGCGATGTGGCGGTATCCCGGCGTAGGGGTGGCAGCCACGTCGCTGACCTTGCGTGGATCTTGGCCAGGGCAGCGTGGCTGGTGTGCGGCAGGCGCTGCCGGGCCACCGGGACGCCGACGGGACATTCCGGGCAGGCCGGGCCGGACGGGTATCGCCGGGCCGACCGCCCCCGGATGGGCGTGCCCGGACGGCGGATTGCCGTAGCGGTCGGGACGGTACGAACTTGATGACGTGAACGGATCAGTGAGCCGTCACGGAGCGTCCCCTTGCGGGCCGTCTTCGGTCAAACGAGCCCTGACTCGTCCACGTCATCAAGTTTGTAGCCACCGAAGAGGCTCGGCGGCCGGACGGACGCCCAGCATTGCGGCCCGAACCTCCACACCGCTTGCCGGGCGGGCGGATCAGCCGGTTCCCCGACGCCTGCTTCCTACTTCTTGCTCATTGTTGAGTGGTTCGGATGTTTCGCTCTCCGCTCGGCCGTGGTGGCTGGGCTGGAGTCCTGGACCGGCAGTCTGGTCCGGTGGCGATCGGTCCGGTCCTGCAGGATCTGCTTTACCCGCTGGTGTGGGGTGTGCAGGGCGATGTCGGGGTCGCCGGCTCGGTGCAGGATGTTGATCGCGGCGTTCACGTCTGCTTGCCACACCACCCCGCACTGGGTGCAGTGAAACCGGTCCCCGCTGCGTCGGCCGAAGGTGCCGCAGCGGTGGCAGGTTTGTGAGGTGTAGGCGGCGTTGACGGGAACGAGCGCAGAACCTCTACGCTCCGACACGCTTTTCAGGGCCTCCGCGGTGACTCCTTTGGTCCACGCGGCGAGACGCCGGTTGATGTTCTTGCCGAGCTTCTTTCGTGCGGTGAAGCGTTTGGTGAGGTCTTCGGCCATTATGGTGGCGGCTTTGTCGACGACCTCGTGCACGGCGGTGAAGATCTCCGTGCGCACCCGTGCCCGGTGCCGGGCGGCCTGCCGGTCCCGCTTGATCGTGCCGAGGTTGTTGACCTTGATCCGGTGCGCTTTCGCGTGGCCACCGCGCAGGGCGGCGGTGTTGGCGATCGAGCGTAGCTTCGCCCGGCGCCGGTTTCGTTCCTTCAACCGGTCCGACTCACGGATCAACAGCATGCCGAGTTGTTCACCGTGGGGCTGGCCGTCGGAGTCGGTGAGGGCTTCGGTGTAGCCCTTGTCGACGCCGACCGTTGCCTCGCCGCACGGCCGCTGCGACGACCGCATCCCCGCCGCGTCGATTTGGTAGTGGATCTCGACTCGGCCGCCGCGCAGGATCAGCCGCAGCGTCCCCGTCGGCGCGACGGTCGTGGACAGCGGGATTCGGACCATCCGCCGGGGTTCGAGACCGGGAACCGCCAACCACAACCGGCCGCGCCCGTCAACGATCGTGTTGAAGTTGTCGGCACGCACCACAATCTGATCATGCGTGCGGTTGCGGCCCCGCTTCCAATGCTTGCGCATCTGCCGCGCCAGGAACGGATCACCGGCCCACTGGTCGGCCTTCAACGCGCCGAACATCCGCTTGCGCTCGACCGGATCGCTCGTGCGTCGGCTGATCGCCCGCCGGACGTCGACCTTGGCCGCCTCCAGGTTCGCGGCGATGTCGGCCATGGCGTCGCGGACGGTTTCCTTCCACGCATTCGCCAACACACCAAACCGCATGTGGGTGCCGTCGGCCAGCCACCGGTCCCGCACCTGCCGGTCTCGCAACCCGGACCCGACCCCGCCGATCGAGCCGTACCGCTGCCACACCTCACTACGCACCCGACCCAACCGGCGGGCCTGCTCCACCAGGGCGCCGTACTTGCCCGGATTAAGCCGAACGGAGTAGGCGATCCGGGTGACCTTCACCGGTCACCCTCCATGGCCAAGTCCGCCCTTTTCAACTCCTTCTCGTAGCGGCGCAGACCGTACAGCCGACACGAGAAGGAGTTGACGACGGCCAGGAGGTCCTCGACCAACTCCTGCCGTGGAGACAGGGACTCCTGGTTGACGACGACGATCTCGCAGCCACCACGCTCCGCCACATGCTCCACCAGGTCGAACCCGAACCGGGCCAACCTGTCCTTGTGCGCCACCACCAACGTGGCGACCTCACCCCGGTCCACCGCGTCCATCAACGCCAGGAACTTCTCCCGGCGAAGGTCCATCCCGCCGCCGACCTCGCTGACCCACTCGTCCACGGCCAGACCGCGAGCCAGGCAGAACTGCTGCATCGCCGCCACCTGCAAGGCCAAGTCCGACTTCTGACCCGGCGACGACACCCGGCAATACACCACAACCTTCCGCCGGTCCGCGTCGAAACCCGGCTGCAACACCCTACGCACATCCGAATCGTCGAAATACCGCTGCCCCGACGGCAGACGACGGGCCCTGATCCGACCCTCCACCTCCCACCGGCGCACCGTGCTCACCGAACGGCCCACCCGCTTGGCAAACTCGCCGATCCGATAGACACTACCCACGACCGTCAATTGCGGACAGTTCTAAAAGGAAAGCAACCACTAGTAGCCGCTCCACAGCGTTCCACTCACGACGGTCGGACCCACCGCGACACCGCTGTCACGGAGTGCGCCTGGTGGGTGAGCCGCGGCAGCGAACCGTCGGTGGCGGCGTGCCACCATGTGGGGTCATGGAGATGTGGAACAACCCGTCCTGCTCGAAGTGCGCCGCCGCCCGGGCCACGCTTGACGAGGCGCGGGTGCCCTACCGGCTGCGGGCGTACCTGGCGGAGCCGCCGAGCGCGGCCGAGTTGACCGAGGTGCTGCGGCGGCTGGACGCGCGAGCGTGGGACATCTGCCGCACCGGGGAGCCGGCAGCGGCGGCCCTGAGCATGGCCGACTGGCCGCGCGACGACGACACCGAGCCGCGGTGGGTCGCCGCGATGGTTGCGCACCCGGAGCTGATCCAGCGTCCGATCCTGCTGCTGGACGACGGCAGCGCGCTGGTCGCCCGTACCTCTGAGGCGCTGGACGACGCGGTGCGCCGCGCGGAGCGGTGAGCCCGGGCGGGTCAGGAGGATCGTCGAGCGGCCTGCGCGTGCCGCTCGCGCAGCCGGTCCCGGATCTCTTCCGGGGTGTACGCCCGGCGCCGCCGTTCCGCCCGGGCCACGACCACGCCGGTCGCCGCGACGCCGGCGAGGCCGGCCAGCCCGAGCAGCTTCCACCACCGCATCCGTTGCCGCATCGGCCTAGGGTAATCCTCTATGAGCATCAGCCTGGACGAGGCGGTGGAGCTGACCCGGACCGGGGACGTGTGGGTGTTCCGCGGGCGGAGCGTGCCGGACCGCGCCATCCAGCTCACCACCAACAGCCCGGTCAACCATGTGGGCATGGCGGTGGTCCTGGACGACATGCCGCCGCTGATGTGGCACGCCGAGCTGGGCCGTTCGCTGCCGGACATGTGGACCGGCAGCCACCAGCGCGGGGTGCAGCTGCACGACCTGCGGGACGCGGTCTGCGTCTGGGCCAACCGGTACGGCCAGCGGGCCTGGCTGCGCCAGCTCGAACCGCCGGTCGACACCGCCATGGAGGAGGCGGTGCTGCGTACCGTGGCGCGCCTCGACGGCACCCCGTTTCCGTCGACCGCGCAGCTCGCCTGGCGCTGGGCGCGCGGCCGGGTGCCGGATCTGCGCCGCCGGCGGCCGTCCACAGGCGACGGTGGGGGCGTGCCGGTGCGGGACCGGGCGCTGGAGACCGCGTACTGCGCCGAGGTGGTGGCGGTGACCTACGAGGCGATGGGGCTGCTGCCCGCCGGTCGCCGGCCCAACTGGTACGACCCGGGCCGGTTCTGGAGCGGCGACGACCTCGATCTCAGCGGGGGCGCGCAGCTCGGCGCCGAGATCGAGGTGCGCATCCCGCCGCGCTGACCAGGTTTGCCGGAGCCGCCGGGCGGTAATGGAGAGCCCCGTGACGGCTTCCACGCATCTCGAGGCGCTGGCCGACTTCTTCGACCGGTACGGCGTGGCGCTGACCACCGGCGACGTGTCTGCCATCGCCGGCTGCTACGCCCTGCCGGGGCTGGTGGTCGCCGACACGTACAGCTTCTCGTTTACGTCCCCGGCCGCGGTGGCCCTGAGCTTCGTCGGCGCGGCCCCGGACTACCGGGAACGGGAACTGGTCGCGGCGAACGCCCAGATCGAGGAGGTGCAGCAGCTCTCCGTGTTGCTCACCGAGGTGGCGGTGCGGTGGGAGTTCTTGGACAGCCGGGGGCGGGCGGTGCCCGGTGAGCGCTACCGCTACCTGCTGCGGGCCACCGACGGCGGGCCGGCCATCTGCACCGTCATCCGTACCGGCTGAGGCCGCGCTGGCCGCTGGCTGCTGCCCGGGTGGCGCGGCGGTCGCCCCGGACTTCATAGTGGACAATCAGCGAATCCCCGGCGGGAGCCGGATGGCGAATGCCCGGCACCTTCCATCGATGGGACCGCACGGCCTGGCCGACGCGCGGTGCGGGTCCGGTGCGTACGCCTCGTGGTGGCGGTCGGATCGCCGCCTGTGGGTCATCCGTTCTCCGCCTCCCGGTGGCCCGGACGGGCGGAAGGTGGCCCGCCCGCTGTCGGCGGTGGCTCGCCGCTGGCTACGCTGGCGCGTCGGCTTCGGCGAGGGGGGACGTGATGAGCGCCGGACGGGTCCAGCCGGCTGAGGAGCCGTCGGCGCCGAGGCTGCTGATGTCGGTGCCGTGGATGGTGGTGCTGCTCGGCGTCGGCCTGCTCGCCAGCCTGCTCGTGATCGCCCTGCTCGCGGTGCGGGACGAGGAGCGCCGGGTGATCCCGACGGCCGGGGCGCCGCCGATCTACCTGCCGACGGGTGCCGCGGAGAACGGCTCCGCCACGCCGTTTGAGGCCGCACCGCTGGTAGCCGCCACTCCCACGGCACCACCGACGGGGTCGCCCAGCCCGTCGCGGTCGGTCGGCCCGAGCCGGTCGGTCAGCCCGACGTCGGGCGCGCCGGCGCTGGCCGCGCCGGCACCGCTCGTGGCCCCTGGCGCGGTCACCGCCCGGTACGAGGCCATCGACAGCGACCGGCGCTCGTTCGCGGCCCGGCTGACCGTCACCAACGGGTCCGGATCGAGCCAGGACTGGACGGTGGAGCTGGCCTTCGCCGGCAACGTCAAGAGCGTCCAGGTCTCGTCCGGCTCCGGCGTCTCGGCCAGCTCCCGAGGCGGCGGAATGTTCGTGCTGTCCGGCACCGGGGCGCTGACGTCGGGGCAGAGCGTCAGCGTGCAACTGCAGTTCAGCCGCACGGGCACCGGCGACCGGCCGGACCGGTGCACGGTCAACGGCGCGGACTGCGCCATCGGCTGAGCGCGTCGCCGGGGTGAACGACCGCGCGCCGCGTGGGGCATTTTTCGGCACTGCTCCCCACCCGCGGCTGGGTGGCCCAGCTGACCTTCCCTGATGGACGGGTGGCGGACGCCTGGGTGTCCGGTGCGGACCAGGAGACCGCCCGTATGTCCGGCGGTTCGCTGACCTACCGCAGCGGGCCGGACCTGGCGCGCCGCGGCATCGTCGACCGTGCATGCGCCGCCTCGTCCGCGACCGCCCGTATTATGCGCGTTTTGCAAGGCGGCTGCTTTGTTTCGACTTGGCTTGCAGGCTATTGCAGAATGTTTCAGCAAGGGCTAGCGTGCGGGCGAATCAGCGACCAGAGAAAGGCCGTCGATGAAACCCCCGCCGATACCTCGCAAGGCGCTGCTCGCCTTGGTCTCCTCCCTCGTGCTCACGCTCGTCGGCGTGCCGGTCGCCGTTCACCAAATGAGCGCCGCCGGCAACGAGCAGTCCGCGGTCCCCGACGTCCTCGCCGCCGCCAACGCGCCGCAGTGGAGCCGGGAGCCGTCCGCCGAGGCGCTGCTCAAGGCCGGCAGTAACAACGCCCGGGCCGAGCAGTTCTACTTCGTCCTGCCGGACCGCTTCGCCAACGGCGACCCGCGCAACGACACCGGTGGCCTGACCGGCGGCCGGCTCGCCACCGGCTTGGACCCGAAGGACAAGGGCTTCTATCACGGCGGTGACCTCAAGGGGCTCATCGACAAGCTGGACTACATCCAGGGCCTGGGCACCACGGCCATCTGGCTGGCCCCGATCTTCAAGAACCGGCCCGTGCAGGGCGCCGGCGCGGACGTCTCCGCCGGCTACCACGGCTACTGGATCACCGACTTCACGCAGGTCGACCCGCACTTCGGCAGCAACGAGGAGCTGACGAAGCTGGTCGACCTCGCCCACCGGCGGGGCATCAAGGTCTACCTCGACATCATCGTCAACCACACCGCGGACGTCATCCGGTACGCCGAGGACAGGTACGGCTACGTCGACAAGAAGACCGCGCCGTACCGGGACGCGCAGGGGCGGGCCTTCGAGGACCGCAACTACGCCGACGGCACCCGGGACTTCCCGCAGGTCAACGAGAAGTCGTTCCCGTACACCCCGACGTTCGCCAGCCCGGCCGACGCGAAGGTCAAGGTCCCGGCGTGGCTGAACGACCCGACCATGTACCACAACCGGGGTGACTCCACCTTCGCCGGTGAGAACAGCGAGTACGGCGACTTCTTCGGCCTCGACGACCTCTGGACCGAACGGCCCGAGGTGGTGCGGGGGATGACCGACATCTACGCGCAGTGGATCACCCGTGCCGGGGTCGACGGCTTCCGCCTCGACACCGTCAAGCACAGCAACCTCGACTTTTGGCCGCAGTTCAGCCGCGGCATCCAGCGGGCCGCGGAGCAGGCCGGCAAGCCGGACTTCTTCATGTTCGGCGAGGTGTACAGCGCCGACCAGGAGATCGAGTCGACGTACGTGCGGCAGGGCGGCCTGCCGGCCACCCTGGACTTTTCCTTCCAGGAGGCCGCGCGCGGCTACACCGCCGCCGACGGCTCGGCCAAGGCGCTTGCCGACCTGTACGCCCGGGACGACCTCTACGCGGCCCGGGACACCGACGCCAACCGGCTGACCACCTTCCTCGGCAACCACGACATGGGCCGGATCGGCTCGTTCATCGCCGCGGCCGGCGGGGACGACGCCAGCCAGCTGCGCCGGGACCAGCTCGCCCACCAGCTGATGTTCCTCACCCGCGGCCAGCCCGTCGTCTACTCCGGCGACGAGCAGGGCTTCACCGGCCCCGGCGGGGACAAGGACGCCCGGCAGGACATGTTCGCGAGCCAGGTGCCGGACTACCTCGACGACGACCTGATCGGCACCACCCGTACCCACGCCGGCGACCAGTACGACACCGGCCACCCGCTGTACCGGACCATCGCCGAGCTGGGCCGGCTGCGGCAGGCGCACCCGGCCCTGCGGGACGGCATCCAGGTCACCCGGTACGCGGCCGACGGCCCCGGCGTCTTCGCCTTCTCCCGCATCCTGCCCGCCGACCGGACCGAGTACGTCGTCGCGGTGAACAACGCCGCGAGCGCGCAGACTGTCACCGTGGACACCTGGTCGGCCGGCGCCACCTTCACCGGCGTCTACGGCGGTGCCGCCACCTCGACGGCCGGCGCCGACGGCAAGCTGAGCGTCACCGTGCCGGCCAGGTCGGCCGTGGTGCTCCGGGCGGACCGGGCGATCCCGCAGGCCGGGGCCGCCCCGAAGGTCACCATCACCGAGCCGGGTGACGCCCCGGTCGCCACCAGGGCCGCCGTCACCGCGCAGGTCACCGGCGACCCCCTCGCGGCCGTCACCTTCGCCGCCCGGGTCCCCGGCGGCAAGTGGACCCTGCTGGGCAGCGCGCACCGGGCGCCGTACACCGTCCACCACGACCTGACCGGCCTGCCGGGCGGGACGAAGGTCGAGTACAAGGCCGTCGTCCGCGACGGCAAGGGCCGCGTCGCCAGCACCCGGTCCACCGGCGTCGTCGGCACGCCGGCGCAGAGTGCCTCCCGGGACTGGGTGGTGGTGCACTACCAGCGCCCGGCCGGCGGGTACGCCGACTGGGGGCTCTACACCTGGGGCGACATCGACCCGGCGTACCAGACCGAGTGGCCCAAGGGGCAGCCGTTCGCCGGTGAGGACTCCTTCGGCCGGTTCGCCTGGGTCAAGCTGAAGCCGGGCGCCAAGTCAGTGGGCTTTCTGGTGGTCGACAAGGACGGCACCAAGGACGTGCCGAACGACCGCACCATCGACGTCACGCAGACCGGCGAGGTCTGGGTCAAGCAGGGTGACCCGACGTTGTATCCGACCCGGCAGGCCGCCACGGGCGAGCCCGACCCGCCGGTCGACCAGAGCACCGCGGTGATCCACTGGCGCAAGGCGGACGGCAACTACGACGGTTGGGGCCTGCACCTCTGGGACGGTGCGGCCACCCCGACCGACTGGGGCAACCCGCTGAAGCCGGAGCGGATCGACTCCTTCGGTGCGGTGTTCCGGGTGCCCCTGGCCGCTGGAGCCACCGGGCTGAGCTACATCGTGCACTCCGGCGACGAGAAGGACCATCCCGAGGACCAGCGCCTCGACTTCGCCACCGCCGGGCACGAGGTCTGGCTGCTGGCCGGCATCAAGGGCCGGCTGCTCCCGTCGACCGCCACGGGCGTCGCCCGGGACCTCGACATCACCAAGCAGAAGGCACAGTGGATCGACCGGTCCACCGTCGCCTGGCAGACCGGGCCGACCGACGGCAAGCGGTACGCCCTGGTCGCCGCCCCGACCGGTGGGCTCGGCATCAGCGACGGCGAGCTGACCGGGACGTACACCACGCTGCCGCTGCGGGCGGAGCGCAACGGGCTCACCGAGGCCCAGCGGGCGGCGTGGCCGCACCTGTGGTCCTACCGCACCTTCAGCCTCGACCGGGCCGACCTGGCCAGGGTGCCGGCGGCGCTGCGTGGGCAGCTCGTGGTGACCGAGCGGGACGCCGAGGGCAAGCTGCTCGGCGCCACCGGGGTGCAGATCCCGGGCGTGCTCGACGACGTCTACCGGGCCGCCACGCAGGTGAAGCTCGGGCCGACGTTCACCGGTAAGGTGCCCACGCTGGCCGTCTGGGCGCCCACCGCGCGCACGGTGTCGCTCCAGCTCTTCGACTCGCCGACGGCCGAGCCGAGGACGGTGGCGATGAGCCGCGACGACCGCACCGGGGTCTGGTCGGTGCGCGGCACGAAGGACTGGGCCGGGAAGTACTACCGCTACCGGGTGCAGGCCTGGCAGCCGGCGGCGCAGCAGCTGGTCACCGCCGCGGTGACCGACCCCTACTCGGTGGCTCTCGCGCCGGACTCCACGCACAGCCAGCTCGTCGACCTTGACGACCCGGCGCTGGCCCCGGCCGGCTGGGCGACGCTGCGCAAGCCGGCGGCGGTCCCGTCGTCGAAGGCGCAGATCCAGGAGGTGTCGGTCCGCGACTTCTCCATCGCCGACACCACCGTCCCGGCCGAGCGGC
This sequence comes from Micromonospora sp. RTBAU3-60, assembly GCF_054963695.1. Lineage (NCBI taxonomy): Bacteria > Bacillati > Actinomycetota > Actinomycetes > Micromonosporales > Micromonosporaceae > Micromonospora > Micromonospora sp. RTBAU3-60. Next base: position 10,091 of record NZ_JBUEGB010000119.1, read on the forward strand.
GGGGCACCTACCTCGCCTTCACTGATCCGGGCACCGCCGGGATGAAGCACCTCGCCGCGCTCGGCGAGGCGGGGGTGAACTACCTGCATCTGCTGCCGGCGTTCGACTTCGCCACCATCCCCGAGAAGCGGGCCGACCAGCGGCAGCCCGGCTGCGACCTGGCCGCGCTGCCGCCCGACTCGGACGAGCAGCAGAAGTGCGTGTCGGCCGTCGCCGACACCGACGGCTACAACTGGGGGTACGACCCGCTGCACTACACCGTGCCGGAGGGCGGCTACGCCGTCGACCCGGCGGGGGCCCGGCGGACCACCGAGTTCCGGCAGATGGTCGCCGGGATCAACCGGGCCGGCCTGCGCGTGGTGATGGACGTCGTCTACAACCACACCTCGGCCGCCGGCACGGACCCGAAGTCGGTGCTCGACCAGGTGGTGCCGGGCTACTACCAGCGGCTGCTGGAGGACGGCATCGTGGCGAACTCGACCTGCTGCGCCAACACCGCCCCGGAGCACGCCATGATGGGCAAGCTCGTGGTGGACTCCCTGGTCACCTGGGCCCGGCAGTACAAGGTGGACGGCTTCCGGTTCGACCTGATGGGTCACCACCCCAAGGCGAACATCCTCGCCGTGCGCGCCGCGCTGGACCAGCTCACCCTGGCCCGCGACGGCGTGGACGGGAAGAAGATCCTGCTCTACGGCGAGGGGTGGAACTTCGGCGAGGTCGCGGGCGACGCCCGGTTCGTGCAGGCCACCCAGGCCAACATGGCGGGCACCGGGATCGGCACCTTCAACGACCGGCTCCGGGACGGGGTACGGGGCGGCGGCCCGTTCGACGACAACCCGCGGATCCAGGGCTTCGCGTCCGGCCTCTGGTCCGACCCGAACGGCGACGACGTCAACGGTTCGGCGGCGGAGCAGAAGGCCCGGCTGCTGCACCAGCATGACCTGATCAAGGTGGGCCTGACCGGCAACCTGCGCGGCTACCGGTTCACCGACTCGTCCGGGCGGCAGGTCACCGGCGCCCAGGTCGACTACAACGGCGCACCGGCCGGCTACACCGCCGCGCCGGCCGAGGCGGTCACGTACGTCGACGCGCACGACAACGAGATCCTGTACGACGCGCTGGCGTACAAGCTGCCGCAGGGGACCTCGGCGACGGATCGGGCCCGGATGCAGGTGCTCGCCCTCAGCACGGTGGTGATGGGGCAGGGGACCGGCTTCGTGACAGCCGGCTCGGAGCGGCTGCGCTCCAAGTCGCTGGACCGCAACTCGTACAACTCCGGTGACTGGTTCAACCAGATCCGGTGGGACTGCACCCAGGGCAACGGCTTCGGCGCCGGCCTCCCGCCGGCCGCGGACAACCAGAGCAAGTGGCCGTACGCCAAGCCGTTGCTGGCCGACCCGAAGCTCGTGCCCGACTGCGCGGCGATCAACCTGGCCGACGCCCGGTACGCCGAACTGCTCCGCATCCGCCGGTCCTCGCCGGTGTTCGGGCTGACCACCGCCGACCAGGTGCAGCAGCGGGTCGCCTTCCCGCTCTCCGGTACGCACGAGACCCCAGGCGTGATCACCATGACCCTGGACGCCCGCGGCCTGGGCGGGGCGTGGAAGTCCGTCACGGTGGTCTTCAACGCCACGCCGGCGGCGGCGACGCAGACCGTGACCGGCCTGCGCGGGGCGAACGTGGCGCTGCACCCGGTGCTGCGTACCTCGGCCGACCCGGTGCTCCGGACCGCCTCGTTCGACCGGGCGACCGGCACCTTCACCGTCCCGGCGCGCAGCGTGGCGGTCTTCGTCCAGAGCTGACCCGACGAATCCGGCCCCCTGCCACCGTGGTGGCAGGGGGCCGGATCTGTGGGCGGATCCGTTGCGCTGACCGTCGGTCAGTTGAAGCAGTCCTTG
>NZ_JBUEGB010000120.1:0-11483 GCF_054963695.1 Micromonospora sp. RTBAU3-60
CCACACCTACGTCCTGACCCCCGACGGCCAACGCCTCGCGATCTTCTACACCAAACTCAACGACCGCCTCCTACGCCCACTCCTCGCCACCGACCAACCCCAAGCACCACCCGCCCTCCGCCACGCCCTGGCCGCCATCGACCACCACGTCGACGACTACATCGCCCGAGCACGACTCAAAACCGCAGCCTGAAAACCTGACCCACGTGTTCAGATTCTCGAACCCAAGGATCTAGGGACGCGGCCGCGCACCGTCCTTGTTTCCGGGCAATCGGGCGGTTCGCCCCGGGCCGCCCTGCCTCAGAGGCGACTGAGGACCAGCCGCTCCCCCGCGTCGAGCACGGCCGCGCGCAGCTCGGCGTCGGTGCTGTCGGCACAGCCGGGGTCGGTGGCCGGCCCCAGGCAGGCGCTGAGGAAGCAGGCGACCGCCATCCGGGTGGTCATGTCGGGGTCCGGGCCGCCCAGGGCGCGGCGTACCCGCTCGAAGAGTTCCGCGAGCTCGGGGTCGGACTCCAGCAGTCGTGTGGCGGTCGGGTCCGACATCATCACCTGGTAGCCGAGGCGATTGGTGACCAGGCACTCGGCCATGCCGGCGATGACCGTGCCGGCCCGAGCCCGCTGGTCGGTGTGGCTCTCGGCCAGCTGCACCGCCGCGGCGAGTTGGTCCAGGCCGGGTCGCAACGCCGTGATGACGATGTCGGCCTTGGTCCGGAAGTGGTGATAGACGGCAGCCTTCGTGACCCCGAGCCGGTCCGCGATCATCTGCAGCGAGGTGGCGCCGATCCCGCGATCGGCGAAGAGCTCGAGCGCCGCCGCGAGGACTCCGTCGCGGCCCGGCGCGGCTGGCTTACATGTGGCCATTCTCCCAGCCTAGCGACTAGCACCTACTAGCCGAACGGCTAGGATGGCGATATCCGCCACGACGCTCTGCCACCGTTCCGGCAGACACCACGGAAGAGCGCCGCACCACGGCTACGAACCACCGAGGAAGGAACCCGTGTCATGAGTGCTCCACACCCCTCCGAGCCCCTCCGCGTCGAGGACACCACCGTCGACCTGCTGGTGATCGGCTCCGGCACCGGCATGGCGACCGCCCTGGCCGCCCACGAGCGCGGCCTGAAGGTCGCCATCGCCGAGAAGACCATCCACGTCGGCGGCTCGACGGCCCGCTCCGGCGGCGCCTTCTGGATCCCCGCCAACCCGGTCCTCAAGCGCGACGGCGCGATCGACTCCGAGGAGCGCGGGGCCGAGTACGTCGAGGCCGTCGTCGCCGGCTCCAGCCCGCGCGAGCGTTGGCAGCCCTTCATCGACAACGGCGCCGAGACCGTGCGGATGCTCGAGCGCACCACGCCGCTGAAGCTGTTCTGGGCCAAGGGCTACTCCGACTACCACCCCGAGAAGCCAGGCGGCAGCGCCGCCGGCCGCTCGGTCGAGTCGCGCGCGTTCGACCTGCGCAAGCTGGGCAAGGAGCGCAGCCGCTTCCAGCCAGCCACGATGGAGGCGCCGCTGCCGATGCCGATCACCGGCGCCGACTACAAGTGGCTCAACCTGATGGCGAAGAAGCCGGGCAAGGGCTTCCCCAAGGCGATCAAGCGGATCCTGCAGGGCGCGGGCGGCAAGGTCATCGGTCGTGAGTACGTCGCCGGCGGCCAGGCGATCGCCGGCGGCATGTACGCCGGACTCATCGAGGCCGGCGTGCCGATCTGGACCGAGACCGCACTGACCCGTCTCGTCGTCGAGGACGGCCGCGTCACCGGCGCCGTACTCACCCAACGAGGCCGCGAGGTCACCGTGACCGCCCGTCTCGGCGTAGTGCTGGCCGCCGGCGGCTTCGACCACAACATGGCGATGCGCCAGCAGTACCAGTCGCCCTCGCTGGTCGAGGACGTGAGCCTCGGCGCCGTCGGCAACACCGGCGAGGTGATCCGGATCGCCCAGGAGATCGGCGCGGCGATCGGCAACATGGAGCAGTCGTGGTGGTTCCCGGCCGTGCACCCAATCGCCGACGGCGCGATGCCCTCGATCCTGCTGGCCGAGCGGTCGCTGCCCGGCTCCTTCATGATCGACTCCCACGGCAAGCGCTTCATCAACGAGTCCACCGACTACATGACCTTCGGCCAGACCGTGCTCCAGCGCGAGCGCGACGGCGACCCGGTCGGCGAGATGTGGCTGGTCTTCGACCAGACCTACCGCAACAGCTACGTCTTCGCGGGCGGCTCCTTCCCGCGGATGCCGCTCCCGAAGGAGTGGTACGAGGCAGGCATCACCCACAAGGCCGCCACCCCTGCCGAGCTCGCGCGCGCCATGGGCGTCCCGGAGTCCGCCTTCGAGGCGACCGTCGCCCGCTTCAACGCCAACGCCGGCGCTGGCACCGACGAGGACTTCGGCCGGGGCAACTCGGCGTACGACCGCTACTACGGTGACCCCACCGTCGTGCCGAACCCCAACCTGCGCCCCCTCGACGGCCGCCTCTACTACGCCGTCAAGGTCGTGCTCTCCGACCTCGGCACCTGCGGCGGCCTGATCGCCGACGGCCGCGGCCGGGTGCTCACCGAGGCCGGCGAGCCGATCGAGGGCCTCTACGCCCAGGGCAACACCGCCGCCAACGTGTTCGGAGCCGTCTACCCCGGTGCCGGCGCCACCATCGGCCAGGGCCTGGTGTTCGGCTACATCATCGCCTCCGACGCGGCCGAGCGAGCCGCCGCTGCCTAGCGCGCCGGCCGCACGACACGACGGCCCTGACCAGTCCCGGGGTGGTCAGGACCGCCTTGTGCGATCCGAGCGTCTCTGATTAGCTTGATCCTGAGTCGGATTGGGTTTCCGGGATCGTTTCCCACCGTGGTGGGGTCGCGTGGGCGTGGAAGTGGAATCCCGCGCCCAACGCGGCTCCGCGTGGCCGGTGGCCGGTGGTGGGTGTGCTGATCGTGTTCACGCCCTGGTGTCGGTGGGCTGCGCGGGGCAGCTTCCGGTCCGTTGGTGCGTGTCCCTCCGGACGCTTGCCCGCCCGGCTGTGAGGCCGGGTGGGGGAGGGTGCCCTGCGTCGCCTGGGCGCGGGGCGTGATGACTTGCGCCGGGTGGGGCCGGTCTTCGACCGGTCCCACCCGGCTGGTCTTCGTGGTCGGGGTGACGACGGCTGCGGCTTCGAGTTTGTCGACCACGGCGCGGATGACCATGTGCCCTGTGGTCTTGTCGGTGACGGTCTTGGCCTGGTGGGTGAGGCCGCGGGCGGCGATGCGCCGCCATGCCCCGTGGCCGCGGTCGCCCTGCCAACGGCAGGACTGGTGGGGACACAGGGCCCATTTCCAACCCGCCATGGTGGGCTTGTCGGGAGCCTTGCAGTGCCGTAGCGGGGTCAAGCATTGCGGGCAGTGTTTCGAGGTGTTGCGGCAGGGGCGTCCGCTGGAGTCGACCGTCATCTGCGCCTTTGCGCCCGGTCCCTGCTCGCGTTGCATCGTGATTTGCACACCGACGGTGGCGTGCGACCTCGACTGTCGCACGCCACCGTCGATCGTCTGACCTACCGGGGTGCCAACCGCCAGGCGCGGGTGATTTCTTGCTCGATGCGGTTGCCGTTGGTGTCCCAGGCCTCCACTCGCACCGAGGCGTACCCGGTCGGGGTGTCGCCGGCGGCCGTCGAGTCGAGGATCGCCTGGAAGTTGCCGGCCCCCGGCGTGACCTTTGTCGGTCGTTCCTGCCAGGTAACCCCGTCGTCGTAGGAGATCGATACCTTGGCTCCGGCGATGGCGCCTCCGACGTACCCGGCCTGGTGCCGCACGTGCAGCTTCAGAGTGGCCGGACCGTTGCGATCACTCGGCAGTACAGCGGTGTTGGTCCGGTCGAGCTGCGTGTCGTAGTCCACCGTCAGCATCGGCACCAACGCGGGTGCACTCGGGCGGGCGGTCCGCACCGTCCAGTTCGTCACGGTCTTGGTGGAGGTCTGCCACCACGGTGCGTTGCGGGTGGTGGTCAGCTCCAACCGCGCCGTCGACTCGCCGGGCGGCAGGCCGGTCAGCTTCACCATCGGGCGGGACGCCTGACCGACGTAGTTCCCGTCGAGGTAGAACTTGATCGGCGAGGTATCGGTGCTGCCGCCGTTGCCGTAGTGTTCCGCGCTGCTGCTGTCCGACCACTCGGGAAGCTGGAGTGTGATGACGTCCCCGGTCCGGGTAACCGGGTAACCCGGGTTACGCGGACCCGTCGGATCGAGCACGGTGGGGTGGTTCGGGCCACGGAACCACTCGTGCTTGATGTGTTCGACGCCCGGGTAGGTCACGTCGCGCTCCTGCAGAGGTCCCCCGGAGGGATACTGAGCGTTGACGGCCTGCCGGTACAGCGAGTCCGTCCCGGCGGTCACGTACTCGGTGCGCTGCCGCGCGGCTTTGACGGTAGACAACTGCGACGCCGCGAACAGCAGGTAAGGCCGCCACAGCGCCCGGTACTCACCCTGCGCCCCGCCCGGTTCGCCATGGAACGCGTTGTCCACGGTGACGAGGTCATCGGTGTGCACAGTCTCCTCGACGCCGTCCGGAAGCGCACCGGACCGGATCAGGGCCAGGTCGTACAGGTACGGCGACCAGGACGTGCCCGACACCCGCACCGCAACCTTTCCGCTCGCCAGTTGGTCACGGAGCTGCTGCCCGGCCTCGCCACTGATCGCCATGGACGGAATCTGCGCGTTGGCGCCCACCGAGCCGAAGAAGTACCCGCTGGTGTCGTGCATGATCACCAGGGCCTTCGCTCCGTGCGCACGCGCGGTCGCCTCGATCGTCGAGTACGGCGTGTCCGACCGCCGTACCAGCACCGCCTTGCCCGTGGTGTCCAGGCCGGTGTAGTCGGCCTCGGCGCCTTGGCCGACGTACGCCAGGTCGAGGTCCATCGACGTGTCGATCTCTGGTGTGCCGGACAGCGGCTGGATGTACACGTCCTCGGCCCGTGGCGACAGCACCTTCAGCTCCAGTGGTGCCGCTGCGAGCCGGACCTGCTGGACGAATTCCATAGGCTTCAGCTCGGCCGGGCCGGACTTGAGCACGTACGTCGGTGTCCACTTCCCGATCCACTGCGGCGCGAAGTTTTCGGTCGAGCTCGGACCGCCGTACCCGACCACTGTCTTTGCTATCTGATCCACCGGCAATGCCTCGGGATGCTCCGGGGTGTCGACCGAGATCGCCTTGGCCTGCCGCGCGTCGAAGGTCAGCGCGGTGTCCGCGGTGAGGCGCACCGTCGGGGCCCCGATCATCGTCTTGTTCAGCATGTACCGGTTGGCGCCGTCCATCGTCTGGATCGCGCCGACGATGTAGTAGGTACCTGGCGTGAACCGCCCGCTTGCAACGCCGTTGTCGAAGCGCAGCTCCTTCCAGGGCTGTTTCGGGTCGTTGGCGTTGAGGACGTAGACGGCGCTGGCGCGGGTCGCCGGGCGGCCGTCCCGCATGATGCCGGTGAGTGTCAGGTCGGCCATCGGTGGTTCCACGGTGAACCCGACCGGCACGTGGACATTGGCGGCTGCGCCCTGCGCCTTCAAGTAGCCGCCGTAGACGCCCTTCGGCAGATTCCGGACGTCCAGGCTCACGGTCGCCGTAGCGGTGCCGCCAGCGGCGATCGTCAGGGTGGCCGGGCTGACCGACAGTGCCTCACTCGGTGCCGCGGTGCCGTCCTTGTGCGTGACGTCCAGCGCCAGGTCGAGGCTGACGGCCGCGTTGCTGCGGTTGGTGAAGGTCACCGGTCTGGCAGTGACCGGAGTGTTGTCCTGGGGGTAGGCGAAGAAGCCCACGTTCAACGGTTCCGGCGTCGCCAGGATGGGCGCGTTGATCGCTGCCGGGACGTCGATCAGGCCGCCGCCTTGCTCGTAGACGCTCGCGTCCGCACTGGGGCGTCCGGCGGCGATCAGCTCGGCCTTGACCTGCTTCGCGGTCAGCTCTGGGTTGTGCTGCATCGCGATGGCGACCGCTCCCGAGACGTGCGGGGTCGCCATCGAGGTGCCGCTCGCGGAGGTGTACAGGGTATTCACGGGTGTCCCCATGGACGTCCCAGCGGCGCGTGCCGCCACGATTCCCACGCCGGGTGCGGTGACGTCCGGTTTGATGGCGAAGTCGCCCAACCGCGGGCCACGGCCGGAGAAGTAGGCCAGCTTGCCCTGCTTGTCGACCGCACCGACGGTGAGCGCCGCGTCGGCGGAACCCGGCGACGCGATGCTGCCCGCGCCCTGCTGCCCGTTGTTGCCGGCGGCAACCACGAACAGCGTGTGCGGATGACTCGCGCTCAGCCGGTTGATCGCCATCGCCTCCGGCGAGGCGCCGCTGTCACCGACGTTGCTGCCGATGCTCATGCTGACCACGTCGGCCAACGGTGCGGCCCACTCCATCGCCGCAATTGTCGCCGAGGTCGGGCAACTGCCCGACGCTGTGCAGATCTTGCCGATCAGCAGGTCGGCTCCCGGAGCCACACCCTTGTACTTGCCGTTCGAACCGACACCGGTACCGGCGATGGTGCTGGCCACGTGGGTACCGTGACCATGCTGGTCGGTGATGCTGGCCTCACCGGTGAAGATCCGACTGCCGGCGATCTGCCCGACCAGGTCCGGATGGTTGAGATCGACGCCGGTATCCAGCACCGCCACGGTCTCGCCGGTGCCGTCGAAGCCCTGCGACCACGCCACGGGGGCGCCGATCATCGGCACACTCTGGTCGAGGCTCACTTCGGCGATCTCGTCCAGCCAGACCTTCCCGGCGCTGGTCAGCGTCCTCGCGGTACCGCTGGCGGGCGCGATCGTCGACCACCAACCGCCGTCGGGCTTCACTGTGGCGGCGTACCCGTTGACGCTCGACAGGCGGGTGGTCACCGCCAGGCCCTTGGTGCTTGCCGCAGCGGCGCGCGTCGGTGCGCCGGCCACGATCACCGAGACGCCGTCGGTGTAGCCGTACTTGACCAGCTTGGTGACGTTGAACAGCTCCCGGTCCAACCGATCCGGAATCAGTATCGCCGCGTCGGACGGGATGACATAGAGGTCGTCGCCCTTGTCGAGCACCTCGAACTGGGGCTCCTGCCCGGAGGGGCGCGGGGCCGGCTCGACGACGGCGACCTTTCGTCCGTCCTCGGCCGGTTCCAGCCATACCTGGTCACCGGTGATGAGGGTGATCGGGTCTGCACTGGCGGCGCCACTAGGCAGCGCCGACAGCACCACGCCGGTCGGTGTGGCTCCGGGGCCGTCGACACCGGCGCCGGGCGACGCGGCGCCGAGCAGGGGCACCGCCAGCATCGGTGCCGCCAGCAGCGACAGTAGTCGGCCGAGGCGGGATCGTCCGCCCGGAGAAGCAGGTCGTGGGGTCATCGACACTCCTTGGTTGCCGCCGGCAAGGCCGGTCACAGTGGTTCGTAGTGCTTCCCGCCGGCGTCGCCGGCCTGGTCTGCGTCGCCGCGTCGAGCCGACTGCCCGTCATCGGGGTCGGGCGGCGGAGCGCAGGCAGGGCTGCTCTGATCGGCCGGCGAGCTGGCTAACGCCCTCTCGGCCTCCTGCGCTTCCGGCGGATCGTTGGCCATACCGGCTAGCATCGCGACCGCAGTGGCCGCTAGCGATCGTGCAGACTACGTAGAATTCATCCCGCACCGACCGAGTCCCCGCCGTCCGGCGCGATGAAGCCAGCCTCGACCGCGGCGATAGCGAGGGCGGTCCGCGACGTCACGCCGAGCTTGCGCATCGCGGATTTGACATGGCATTCCACGGTGCGCGGCGACAGGAACAGCGTCTCGGCGACCTGCCGGTTCGTCATGCCACGAGCGACCAAACCCACCGCGTCGAGCTCGCGCGGGGACAGCCGGTCGCCGTATCCGCGGCGCCCGCCGCGCCACGTGCGAGCGACCTCTCCCCCGTGCTCCCGCACCAGGTGGGCCACCCGGTCCGCGTCCCACCGGGCGCCCAGGTCGTGCAGTCGCTGCTGGGTGTCGGCCAGCAGCTCCAGCGCGCCGGCGATCTCGCCGGCGGCCAGCAGCGCCCGGCCCTGCCGCTCCCTGCTGAGCAGCTCGTCATAGGGTCGCGGCAGCGCCGCCCACCGCCGCGCCGCTTCTGCGAACAGGTCGGCGGCCCGGCGTGGGTCGCCTGCGGCCTGGGCCACGATGGCCTGACACGTCACGAGCGCGGCCAGCGGTGCCGGGAAGTTTCGATCGGCGATCTCGTGCGCGAACGCGGCGACGAAGTCGTCGGCGTCGTCCCCCGCAGCCATGTCGAGGAGCGCGTCCACGTGGACCGGCGCGATGTCGCTGATCCACAGCCACACACCCTTGCACGCGATCAGGTGCACCACTGGTCCGGTGATCGAGAGCGCTTGGGCCGGGTCGCCGTCGGCCAAGTGCAACCGGGCTAGCGCCGCCGGCACGGCCACCGCTTCCGGCTCCATAACACCGAGCCGAGTCTGCTCCAGAGCGACCTCGTGCAGCTCACGCTGGGCCGCGGAACGTCCACCGGCGGCCAGCTGCAGCAGGCCGCGAACCTGCCGCGCATGGAGCTTGCTTTCAGCGTCGGTGTCCTCGCGCCCGGCCAGCTCCGCCACCCTGGCGTCAAGTCCGGACCAGTTCCCCACGTACCAGTCGAGCCGAGCCTGCACAGCCAGGGCGAGGTAGGTGAGTCGCGACGAGTCGGCGGCCTCGATGTGCCGGCGACACACGGCCAACTGCTCGCGCGCGCCGTCGAACCGGCCCCACGCCAGCATCGCCCAGACCGCGTTGACCCGGGTGTTCGCGATGTCACGTTCGCCCGCCCGGGTCGGCGCCGAGGCAGGGAGGTGCCTGAGCGCCTCCCAGCCCGCCTCCTCGCCGAGCAGGAGCAGCGCGGTCATACGCATGTCCAGGAACGCCCGCCGGTCCTTCGTCGCGACCTGATCGAGCAACTCGCCGGCGCGGCCCAACCAGTGTCGGTGCCGGCTCACCGGCCAGTCCGGGATCAGCGGAAGCACCATGTTGGCCATCGCCCGGATCGCCAGATCCGGACGATGGCCGAGATCGGGAACAGCCGCCTCCCACTGCTCGAACGAGGCGGACCGCTCGCCGACCGCCCACAGCATGCGGCCCAACAACAACCGCAGCTCGCCCCGGTCAGCCCGGGCGATCTCACCTGATCCCAGAACCCGGCGAAGGACATCGACCACGTGCTCGGCGAGATCACCAAGAGCGGCTGCACCGAAGAAGGCTGCCTGACCCAGCCGGCGGGCCAGCCGGACTCGCCGACCGATCGGATGCTCGGCGGCGTTCATCACCTGCAGCAGGGTCTCGACAGCCGTACGGTCGTCGCCGGACTCCAGGGCCAGCTCGGCGCTCGCCTCGGCGTACCCACACCACTGAGCCTCGTCCCCGGCCTCGCGGAAGTGGTGGGCGAGGCGCGCCACCGGCGGGTGGTCCTCACGCTGCAGCGCCCGCGCGGCCCGCGCGTGCATCCGGCGCCGCTCCGAGACCGGCATCACGCCGCTGATCGCCTGCGCGTCCAGCACGTGCCGGAAGGTGAATCGACCGGTCGAGCGCTCGCACAGCAGGCCGGAGGCCAACGCCCGGGCCACACCGCCGCGGGTGGCGGACTCGTCGAGGTCGGCGACCGCGGACAGCAGCGGCTCGTCGGCCGGGTCCATCAGGATGCTGGCCGCCTCGAGCAGTCGCTGGGTGTCCCGGTCGAGTCGGTGGACCCGCTCCAGGACCGATTCGCGCACGGATGCCGGCACGTCGAGCTCGGTGAGGACTCGGCGAGTCCAGTGGCCGTTTTCCCGGGTGATGTCGTCGCGGTCTTCCAGCAGCAGTAGGTACTCCTCGACGACGAGAGGGATGCCGTCGGTCGCGTCGTACAAGAACTCGGCGAACTGCTCGGAGACGTCGTCGGTGGAATACATTGAGGCCACGAGTTGCCGGATCTGCCCAACATCCAACGGCTTCAGTTCGATACGGGTGCGGGACATGCCGGCGGGAGCACGTGCGGTGAGCCGCGGCAGCAGCGATCCCGCCCTCACCTCCCACGGCCGAAAGGACACCACGATCGAGAGATCGCGTTCGTCGGCGCACAACGTCAGCAGCCATTCCAGCGTGGCGACGTCGGCCCAGTGGACGTCCTCGACAACAAGGACGTCAACACCAAGCCGTTCGACCAACTCCGACAACGCGCGGAACAGCCGGTACCGGACGGAGCTCGGGTCGTCCAGCACCTCCAGCGCGGGCGGGAGATCGTCCGTCCACTCTGGGAACAGTGGCCGCAAGGCTCCGCCCAACGCGCTTATGCCGAGCGCATCCAGTTTGGGTGCCAGCCGCCGGATGCCGGCTACAACCGCTCCCAGTGGGGCCGGCTCAGGCACCGGAGGGCAGGTCGCGATCAGCACCCCCTCGGGTGACGAGGGTCGGTCGGCGAGTGTCCCCAAGGCCTCGCGCAATAGGCGGGTCTTGCCGATCCCGGCCTCGCCCTCCACTATCACGAGCGCCGGGCCACGCGCCAGGGCACCCGCCACCCTACTGACTGCCTCATCCCGGCCGACCAGCGTGGGTGTCTTCGCTGGCCAACCCACCGATGCCCGCTGGCGTCGGTCGGCTCGAGCCGTCACCTCCACCTCCGCACCGCACTGCCACGCGCGATTCACAGTTGACAATAGCGATCAACGCGCCGGTGCTGGAACGGCGCGAGTGCCGAAAACCTCGTCCGTCCTGGTCATAGCCGTCTTGAACACCGAAATGAGAACGCCGGCGCAGCGACGAGCGCTCCAAGCCATACGCGGCGGTGATCTACATTGCGTGCCACGCGAGGATGACAGGCTGACCAACTTGATTAGGAATCGTCGGTGATCCTAGGTTAGCCGTGTGGATCGTGGCGTTTTGCTTTTGGGCTGGTTCGGGGGAGATTCCGGTGAAGTGGGCCGGTCGTGATCGCGGGTTCTCCTGGATCATTGTCGAGGCGATGAGTCGGTGACCAGAACGCTGCCGCTGGCCGACGGCGAGACTTCCCGTACCGCTTGCGCCCGGGCCGTGCTCCGGTCAGGGGTGGACGAGGAGAGCGGTGAGGTTCTGTCGCAGGCGGTGCTTGCGCAACGTGTTGGCTGGTGTGCCGATCTGGTGGCGGGGATGGTTTCCGGCCTGTTGGCGGAGCGCTGGAACTGCGCGGATGTGGAGGTGTTGGCCTCCGGACACGACGCGGGTGGCCGGAAACTTCCGTCAAATGCGTGGATGGCGCTGCGACGCTTGGGCTGGACGGTTACCGCGCCGGTGGGTGTGAGGGTCAATGACCGGGTCGTGCGGATGGCGCAGGAGCAGGCGGGGCGCATTCTGCGTTCGGCGTCGTGGCGTGCGGGCCTGACCTCCGGTGTGCTGGCGACGTGGCCGGCCGATCCGCGTAAACGCACCCCGCAGGAGTGGGAGCAGCTTCGGGCGTCGATCCCTGGCGGGCAGCATCTGCCGTCGAGCGTCATCAAGTCCCGCACCCGGCAGGCCGCCAGGTTCCTTGCCGCCAATGGCCGGCTGCCGGTTGGACG
>NZ_JBUEGB010000121.1:0-10965 GCF_054963695.1 Micromonospora sp. RTBAU3-60
CTACAACTTCTGGCAGGACGCCGCCCATCCCCGTGGGCTCTGGCGCCGGACCACCCCCGAACAGTACCGGCGGCCGGAGCCCGAGTGGGACGTGCTGCTCGACGTCGACGCGTTGGCCGCCGAGGAGGGTGAGAACTGGGTCTGGCGCGGCGTGACGGTGCTGCGCGCCGGTTACCGGCGCTGCCTGATCAGTCTGTCCCGGGGCGGCGCGGACGCGGTGGTGGTCCGCGAGTTCGACGTCGTCCGGCGGGCCTTCGTCGCGGACGGCTTCACGCTTCCCGAGGCCAAGAGCCGCGTCTGTTGGATCGACGCCGATCACGTCTACGTGGGCACCGACTTCGGGCCGGGTTCGCTGACCACGTCCGGGTATCCGCGGATCGTCAAGCGGTGGCGGCGGGGCACGCCGCTGGCGGCGGCTGAGGTCGTCTACGAGGGCCGCGCCGAGGACGTGGGCGTGGTCGCCTGGCACGACCCGACACCGGGGTTCGAGCGCGACTTCGTGGGTCGCGGCCTGGACTTCTACCGCCAGGAGACCTACCTGCTGTCGGAGGCGGGCGAACGGATCCGGATTCCCATGCCGGAGGACGCCCATCTGGACGTACATCGGGAATGGCTGGTCGTCCGCCTGCGCTCGCCATGGACGGTGGGCGAGGTGACCTATCCTGCCGGCGCCCTGCTGGCGGCCCGCTTCGACGCGTTCCTCACCGGTGCGCGGGAGATGGCGGTGCTCTTCCAACCCGGCGCCCGCACGGCGCTCACCGGTTACGTGTGGACGCGGCACCATCTGATCCTGGCCACCCTCGCCGACGTGCGGAGCCGGCTTGAGGTGCTGACACCGGGCGAGACACAGTGGCGGCGGGAGCCGCTCGCGGGGGTGCCGCAGGACGAGCACAGCTGGATCGTGAAGACGGACCCGGACCTCGGCGATGACTACCTGCTCGCCTCGGCGGGGTTCCTCCAGCCGGCGACGCTCCGGCTCGGGCAGGTGGGCGGCGCGGTCGAGACCCTCAAGCGGGAGCCGGCGTTCTTCGACGCCGAGGGTCTGGCGGTACGCCAGTTCTTCGCCATCTCGGCCGACGGCACCCGGGTGCCGTACTTCGTGGTGGGGGAGCCGGACGGGCCGGCCGGGCCGGCGCTGCTCACCGGGTACGGCGGGTATGAGGTACCCCAGCTTCCGCACTACGACGGGGTGATCGGCCGGGGTTGGCTGGCCCGGGGCGGCAGGTATGTGGTGGCGAACATCCGGGGCGGCGGGGAGTACGGCCCGCAGTGGCACCGGGCCGCGATGCGGGAGCGCCGGCCCAGGGGGTACGAGGACTTCGCCGCGGTGGCGGCCGACCTGGTCGCGCGGGGGATCACCACGCCGGCGCAGCTCGGCATCGAGGGCGGCAGCAACGGCGGGCTGTTGATGGGGGTGATGCTGACCCGCTACCCGTCGCTCTTCGGCGCTGTCGTCGCGCATGTGCCGGTGCTGGACATGCGGCGCTACCACCGCCTGCTGGCCGGTGCCTCGTGGATGGCCGAGTACGGCGACCCGGACCGGGCGGAGGACTGGGCCTACCTGCGGGAGTACTCGCCGTACCACAACATCCGCAGTGGGGCGGTGTACCCGCCGGTCCTGTTCATCACCTCGACGCGGGACGACCGGGTGCATCCGGGGCATGCCCGCAAGATGACGGCCCGGCTGCGCGAGCACGGCCACGACGTGTCCTACTACGAGAACGTCGAAGGCGGGCACGGTGCCGCCGCGAACAACGAGCAGCGTGCCTTCAACTCGGCGCTGGCGCTGGAGTTCCTCTGGCGGACGTTGACCGAGCCGGTGAGCGTTGCCCTACCGCGTCAGGCCGGGGAGGCGGCTGCGCAAGGTGCTACCGGGCCTTGGTGAGCTGCCGGGCCGCCCATACTGAGGCGGCCCCACATCCGCGACTTCCGCCACGGCCGCTCGCGAACTGGCGACGTCGCTCCTGACGGGCACTACCAACAACTCCCGGCATCACAACTACCAGCTCGCGGACCAGGTGCTCGGCCGCGCAGTCGGCTGACGACCGGCCGTGGGAGCGGTGGGTCTGCGCCGAGTGTGGCGGTATTCAGCCATGGCAGACATCCGCCCCAGTCGGTCCGTTGATCCTGCCCGGACCCAACTGCGAGATTGGCCAGGCGGCTCAGGTGTTCTCGTCTCTGCGGGCTTGGCCGCACGGTGATGTTTCACCCCTTGGTTAGGAGCACGATGAAACGACGAACAGGTGTGATTGCCGCGGCGTCGGCCGTGTTGACCGCCGCGGCGCTGATTGCGCCTGCGGCCGCGGCCGCCGCCCCGACCAGCCCGACTGGCTCCGAGAGCGCTGGCGCGAGCAAGGTCGATCCCGACGGGCCACAGGGTCCGGGTCGGTCGCCCGTTGCTGGGCTCGACGACCGGGCTGGGCGCGACAACCCGGATTCGATCTACAGGGCGGGGAAGACCGACGGGTTCCAGCCGCTGACCGACGATTCGCTGTCGGATACTGCGGCGGGGAAGCTGGGCAACGCCGACACCAGGCTGCTGCAGCAGGCGCAGGCGTCGAAGAAGAAGTCTGTCACGGTGTTGATGCTGGCCCGGAAGGGCGCGACCGAGGACGTCGTCGCCGCGGTGAAGAAGGCCGGCGGGACCGTCGGGTCGGTGACCGGAAAGGTCGGCTACGTCCGGGCGACCGTCCCGACCGACCGCGTGACCAGCTTGGCCGGCCTTCGGTCGGTCGCGGCGATCGACCTGGACCGGACGTACAAGGTCCCGAGCCCGGATCTGGGCGCCGCGGGTGCGAGGACGGCGGCAACGAAGGCCGCGGGGCCGACCGCGCCCGGCGCGAACACGCCCGCCGACAACCCGTACCTGCCGATCAACGAGACCGGCGCCGAGGCGTTCGTCAAGGACAACCCGGCCTGGGACGGACGCGGCACGGTCGTCGGCGTGCTGGACACCGGCGTCGACGTCGAGCATCCCGCGCTACAGACGACCAGCGACGGCAAGCCCAAGATTGTCGATTGGGTAACCGAGACCGATCCGGTCACCGACCGCGACGGCAGCTGGGTGCGGATGTCCACCACCAAGACGGGTCCGAAGTTCAGCTACCTGGGCAAGACCTGGACGATCCCGGAGGGCACGTTCCAATTCGGCGTGTTCTACGAGGGTGCGACGGCCGGGAGTGACTTCGAGGGCGACCTCAACCGGGACGGCGACACCCTGGACTACTACGGGGTTCTGTACGACCCGACCACACACAGGATCTGGGTCGACGGCAACAACAACCAGGACCTCACCGACGAGGCACCGATGGCCCCGTTCGCGGTCGATCGCCACGTCGGCCACCTCGGGAGTGACGACCCCGCAACACCGCAGAACGAGCGCATCCCGTTCGTCGTCGAGTACCGCGACAACGTCGATCTCTCCCCGCTCGGCGGCAGCAACGTCGGCAAGACCGCGAACTACGTGTCTATCGGGTTGCCGGTCGCCTCGCACGCCACCCATGTGGCGGGGATCATCGCCGGCACGTCGATGTTCGGCGGCCAGATGCACGGCGCCGCACCGGGCGCGCAGATCGTGTCCGCCCGGGCCTGCACGTGGGGCGGTGGCTGCACCCAGGCGGCACTGACCGAGGGCATGATCGACCTGGTCACCAATCGGCATGTCGACGTCGTCAACCTGTCCATCGGTGGGCTTCCCGCGTTGAACGACGGCTCCGACGTGATCGCCGCGCTCTACGACGAGCTGATCGACAGCTACGGCGTGCAGATCATCATCGCCGCCGGCAACGACGGCCTCGGCACCAACACCGTCAGCTCGCCGTCCGTGGCGGGCAAGGCCATCTCGGTCGCCGCGTCCGTCAGCTCCGACACCTGGTGGGCCGACTACGGGTCGAAGGTCGCCACCAAGCAGGCCATCTTCGGCTTCTCCTCCCGCGGCCCCGCTGAGAACGGCGCGCTGGCGCCGCAGGTGTCCGCGCCCGGCGCCGCCATCTCCTCGATCCCGATGTGGCTGTCCGGTGAAGCCGTCCCCGAGGCCGGGTATTCGCTGCCGGCCGGGTACGGCATGGCCAACGGCACCTCCATGGCGGCCCCGCAGGTCGCCGGAGCGGCGGCGCTGCTGCTGTCGGCCGCCAAGGCCCGTTCGCTGACGGTCAGCTCGGCGGCGCTGAAGACCGCCCTGACCGGCACCGCCGACCCGATCCCCGACGTCTCGACCGCCGCGCAGGGCGCCGGCATCATCGAC
This sequence comes from Micromonospora sp. RTBAU3-60, assembly GCF_054963695.1. Taxonomy (NCBI): domain Bacteria; kingdom Bacillati; phylum Actinomycetota; class Actinomycetes; order Micromonosporales; family Micromonosporaceae; genus Micromonospora; species Micromonospora sp. RTBAU3-60. The sequence continues at coordinate 4,244 of NZ_JBUEGB010000121.1, forward strand.
ACCGTCGCGGCCTGGAAGCAGCTCAGCGCTGGCATCAACACCAATGAGCTCACTGTGTCGGCTCCCGTTTGTAGTTCGCTGTCCGGCCTGCTCGCAACTCCGAACACCGGCATCGGCATCTACAACCGTTGTCTGCCAACCGAAGGCGGCCAGGTGACCGGTGCGCAGAAGACCTACAAGGTCAGCGTCACCCGGACCAGCGGTGCCGCCGAGAGCGTTGTGCACCGGATCGGTTGGATCGGCAACGACGGCACGTTCAGCGCCCGCGCGGCAATGCCCCTGCAGCTCGGAAAGGCAGCCGATGTCACGGTCACCGCGACCGCGACGACCTCCGGCGTGCATAGCGCGATCCTGACCATTGATGACCCGGCGACGGGCGGCATCGACCAGTTCGTCGCCGTCACCGTGCTGGCGACCAAGCCGCTGGCCAAACCCGACTACGCGGTCACCAGTTCCGGCACGCTCGGCCGAACCGGAACCACCTTGCTGCTGGTGCCTGTCCCCGAGGGCGTCGAAGCTCTGCAGCTGACCCTGGGCGGGCTCGCCGACGGCAGCCAGGTCCGCGCGTTGCCCATCGACCCCGACGGCATGCCCGCGGACTCCAACGCCAGTTACCACTGCTACACCAACTACACCGACCCGGCGAACTGCAACGCCACCGCACGACCGGTGTACCGACCCAAGCCCGGCATCTGGGAGTTCGTGATCGAGTCTCGCAGGACGTCTCCGGCCGAACAGAACCCGTACACCGCAACGGTGTCGCTGCAGGGCATGTCGTTCGATCCGGGGACCGTCACCGTCGACAAGGTGACGATGAACTCGCCGACGAATGTCGGCTCGACGGGGACGAACACCTTCGGCCCCGCGATCGCCCACGTCGCAACTGGCGAGATCGGCGATGTCCGCAATTTGTTCTCGACGGTCTCGCAAGGCGAAATCACGTCCAACATGCTCTATGTTCCGCGTCAGACGACCCGGCTCGACGTGACGCTGACGCCCAGAGCCGCTGCCGATCTGGACTTCTATGTGTATTTCAACGGCAGGCCGATAGGCCAGAGCACCACGACCGGGGACTCGCCCGAGCACATCGTCGTCGATGACCCACAACCGGGTACGTACTTCATCGTGGTCGCGGGAGTCACCGTGGCCGCAGACAACGTCACGTTCGACTACCACCAAGAGATGTACTCGAAGGGCCTCGGCACGATCACGCCGAAATCCGACGCGAAGTACACGGTTGCCACAGGCCAGTCGATGCCGGTCGACGGGGCGGTGATCGTCAGCGCTCGGCAGTTGACCAAGGATCCCATGGTCGGCCGGGTCCGGGTGGCAAACGAGTACGGCACGATCATCGGGGCGGCGGACGTCACGATCGCCACTGTCGACGTCCCCAAACTCGATCTGGTCGCCTGGGCCCCGCCATTCGTCGGCGCGGCTCTCAATGAAAGCGGCGTCGTCGCGGGAGATCGCCAGTACAACGCCAAGATGACGCCGACCATCTGGACGGCCGCCGACGGGTTCACCAACCTGGATCTCGCCGGGGGCAAGTACGGATCGGCTCTGGACCTGAATGACGGCCAGATCGCCGTCGGTGTCGCGACAGACAGTGCATTGCATTACCTTCCCGCCCAATGGGCCAAGGACGGAACGCTCACCGTGCTCGGCGTCCCGGATTGGCGGCCCTATTCCAGCGGCTACGCGACCGCCGTGAATAACAACGGGGTGGTCACCGGATTCGCCGAAGCAATCGTCAAGGAGTCCGACGGCAAGAACCACAGCTACAGCGACGGGTTCGTGCGGACGCCGGATGGGACGTTCAGCAAGCTGGCTCACCTGTCCTCGGATCTGACGGGAACCCAGCCGCGCGCCATCAACGATGCCGGAGTGATCGTCGGTGCCTCGCACACCGATGACCATGCGCCGCACGCGGTCGCCTGGGATGCGACGTCAGGTGCTATTCAGGATCTCGGCACGCTTCCGGGGCAGTACTCGGCCCAGGCGAACGATGTGAACGCCTCCGGGACCATCGTGGGGACCAGCGGTGACGACGCGTTCGTGTGGACCAAGGCTGGCGGAATGCAGCGCCTTGCCGACTACGGATACAACGCGACCGGCGAGAAAGTCACCGACGACGGGTGGATCCTCGGAACTGTCGAGCTCTTCCCGGACGTCGCGGTGTCGGCGATGTGGGACCCGCAGGGACGACTCTGGGATCTGTCCGGCATGGTGCCGCTCTCTGCCGGTGACCGATTCACGCCGACCTACAGCTTCGACATCAACGATCACCACCAGCTGATGGTCTACGGCGAGGGCGGCCCGAACGCCGCCTGGTCCAGCTCGGTGATGCTGAGCATCCCGGCGGGTCTGGGCAAGTAGGCCCGGCGCCACCTCGTCCCGTCGAGCCACCGCAGTCGGTGGCTCGACGGGACGAAGGCGTTCAAAGCCAGCCCCGGTCCCGCGCGTGCCAGCCAAGCAACACCCGGGAATCGGCGCCGGCCAGATCCATCAGCCGGCGGACCCTGCGCTGCATGGTTCGCAGGCCGATCCCCAGTCGGGCAGCGACCGCGGCATCGGTGTACCCGGCCAGCAACAGCATCAGGACCTCCCGGTCCGCCGGGTCGGCGAGATCCTTCGGCGATGCCAGGTTCGGGTCGACCCTACGGCCGAGGGCTTCCCGCAGTTGCATGGCCGACCGCCACAGGCTCTCGAAGCTGAACACCAGACAGTCCAGCAGCCCCCCGGCCCGCACCACCGCGATCTCCGAGTGCGCGTGCCCACCCTCGTCGAGCTGCACGATCGCAATCGAATCGTCGACGATCAGCAGCTTCGCCGGTAACGACTGCACCATGCGGATCTCCTGTCCCCGATCCAGGGAGGCGAACAGGTCCTTCTCCGCGGCGGGCTCATCCAGCACGGTCCGCTCGATGATGATCCGCTCCCGCAGGCCACGGCCGGCGACCTCGCGTTCGGTGTCGGTTTCGGAGATCCCGAAAACCGCGAACGGTGGTTTCGCGAACATCCGCATCTGCTCCTTGGCGGACAGCAACAGGCCATTGAGCCAGCTGCCGATCTCGCTGCGACCCCGAACGATCTCGATGCCGTTCGACAGCTGCACCTCGCGCGCCCTCCGGTACTCCTCCGTGAGCTCGTCGAGTGCCGCTCGGGCGGCCCTGACCTGCTGCTCGCGCTGCGCGACCATCCCCTCGAGCGCCAGCGACGGCGACACCGCCGAGATTTCTCCGCCGTCGGCCATGTCAACCAGGCACACCTGCCGCAACGCACCGATCGCCGTTTCGATGTCCTCGACCGAGATCCCCAGCAGGCCGGCGAGATCCGGCCCGAGCGCCGGTCCGCCGGAGACCAACGCCCGATAGACCCGCTCGGCCGTCGCGTCGATATCGACCCCGATGAGTGAGCTTGGCGGGGAGGGGCGACTGGGGTCGGCCATGGCGGGAACTATACGTCCGTTACGAACCGCTGCGTCTCCCAGGACCATTCGCTGTGTTCCCATCTTGCGGCGTCGAGCACAAACCGGAGGATCGCGGAGTCACCGGGCGCGATATCGGCGCCTGCGGCGTCGGGCCGTGCCGAACCTCGCCTCCGGCGGCAAGGCGATCCTCGCCGCGCTCCCGCCGAACCACGTCCGGGCGCTGTACGAGGACGTGGACGGGTCGACCTATCCAAGCTGCGTCGCGCGCTGGCCCTGGTCCGCAAGCGCGGTTTCGCGATCAACGACCAACTGACCGAGGCCGGGTTGACGGCACTCGGCGTGGCGGTTCGTAGGCCCTCTGGAGCGCCCGAGGCGGCGATCTCCCTCGCCATCCCGACCGCGCGGTTCGACCGTCACCAGCTACCGACGTGGGTCGCCGCGATGACGGCCGCCGCGACGCGGATCGAGAACGACCTCGCCGGGCGATCCTGAGCCGCTGCGGTGGCGACCTCGCAGTGAGTACGCGCAACGCGACGAGCCGGGCACGCCAAGCAATCTCCATACCGGCAGTCACGCTGCTCGCCCTCTCCTCGGCGGTGAGAATCTTCACGCTCGCGGCCTGCGGCAATGACGCTCCGACGTCGCCTCGATTCGATCTCCATCGACGATTGGGCTGGATCCACCGACGGCGAAAAGCCTTTCGCTGAAAGGGGATTGGCCGAAAGGCCGCACTGCTGACGACCGGGACACATCCGAGCTAGCCAGTCACGGTCGTCATTAGCTGGGTTCAGGAGGCGGGCAGAGCTACCTCCTATGCTGGCCAAGGGGTACACGTCCGACTATTCCGGCGGACTCCGCGAACCGCAGCAGAACGCTGGTAGCACCCAAGAGCAATTCGGGGGATGACACAACCATGACCGGTCCTGCCACACGGTCCTGGGATGGCATCACCATCCCGGCCGCCGGCACCTATCTTCTCGATCAGGCGCACAAGCGGATCGGCTTCCTGGCCCGCCACATGATGGTGAGTCCCGTACGCGGTGAGTTCGGCGCGGCGACCGCCCGGATCGACATCACCGAGGACCCGTTGGCATCCTCGGTGAGCGCGACCATCCACGCAGCGACCGTCAACACCGGCAACCCCGACCGCGACGCGCACCTGAGCAGCCCTGACTTCCTCGATGTGGAGAGGTATCCCACGCTGGAGTACCACAGCACAGGGATCAAATGGCACGGAAACAACGACTCGATCTTCTACTGGGCTCGCCTGCGGAGTAATCGACTGGGCCGCCGGAGCGAAGCCAGCCACATCCCACCACAGTCCGCAACAGGACGGTTCGTGCTCACCGGGGAACTGACAGTCAAGGGGATCACCCGACCGGTCGACCTTCAGGTGGAGTTCGGCGGTGCTCGCCGCGACCCTTACGGGCAGGACATCTTCGGGTTCAGCGCGACAGCGGAGATCGACCGCGAGGATTACGGGCTGGTGTGGAACGTACTTCTCGACAGCGGGGGCGTCCTCGTTGGCAAGAACGTGCGGATCGAAATCGCCGGCGAGGCGATTCGCCAGCCCTGACCGCCTCCGAGCCGACCCACGTACAGCGATCGGCATAGCGGCGCGGCAGACAGTCCAGCCATCGGTCGGTAGCAGATCTACTGCCGCGACCCTTGGCGGTCCATTGTGGCGGTTTGAAGAACTGCGCACATATGGATGAGAGCAGCTTCCCACGGCGCCGGCGCCGATCCGGAGAAGCGGGCGAGGTTCGCGGCGCTGGCCGACAGCCCATGACTTGACCAGATAATGGCGACCAATCGGGTGTACCTGACGGCTGCGGTACCCGAGCCGTCCCGCCACCGAACGCGATTACTGGGCGCTGTCCTGCCTACGGGCGGCACCAACCACCTGCGCACCCGTCCACCTGCTGAAATGACTGTCCTGCGCGGTGACCGCTGCTAGGTTTCTCGTCAGCGATCAGGTGGGAACGAACGGACAATGACCGGGCAGCCTGATCAATACTCCACCACAGTGGCGTCAAGACTGGATGGCCGATCCGCGCGGGATTTGGGTTGACTCGACGAGTGGTCCCGGGGCGTACTGGATAGATGTCCCCGCACCGCCGGCTGGCGTGGTCGGCCACAAAGCGCGGGGCAGGCACTCCCAGCACGGGGTGCCTGCTCTTGATGCGCCGACGACGCCGAGAGATGGGAGGCCAATGTGAAGGATCGTCCGTCGGCGAGTTGAGCCGCCGCACCACTGTGGCGCTTGTCGAGCGCTGCCAGTGGGGTGAGTCCTGACCCTTTGTGGCTCGGCTTGTCCGCCTGCCCCTATGTCCGCCTGCTCTATGTCCGTTTGTTGGCCGCAGCCTGCCGTGCGGGTGTGGCGACGCCTGCTGCCCTGGTGCCTGCCCCCGCGCGGGGGTCTGGCTTGTTCGCTGACCCGACCACAGTGACCCATATCAACCCCTGCACGCACGAGGGTCCGCCCGGCCGGCGTCACCCGGCGGGGTTGCGTCTGCCCGAGACCGGATCAGAGCGGGCCTGCGCGACCTGGACGGCACCCCACATCACCACACCGCAAACCCCTACCAACGAAGCTGGAGCACGAACATGACCTCAACCAATATCAATCCAACCAGGCCGGCGGCCGCCTTCCCGGTCCGCCTGCACACGACGATGCCATCCAAGGCTTTACCGGCGACACGTGCCGACAGGTGGTGGGCCGCTGGCCACGCCTGAGCAGCGATCCCCTGACCTAGCCACCGAGGTTCCAACGAGGCGGGAGCGCCTGGAGAACCGGATACAGGTGCTGATCATGCTGCTGATCGGCGGCGCGGCCGGTGCAGCCTCCTTCCGTCACGTCCACGACGTTGCCGCTGCACACGGCCAGCCGGGCTGGCTCGCCTGGGCCGACGCGGTCGTCCTGGAGTTGGCCTCGATCGCTGCTGGTTTGGAACTGCGTCGTAACCGGCGTCTCGGCAAGACTGTCGCCTTCCCCGCGACCGTATTGACGGTGGCGGTGTTCCTGTCCCTGGCCGCCCAGGTCGTGGAGGCGGAAGCGTCCGTCATCGGCTGGGTTGCCGCCGCGCTGCCGGCGCTCGGCTTCCTGACGATGGTGAAGATCGCCCTCGGCCGCGCCGACCCCGCCCCACCCGACCACACCGCCCGCATGCGGGCCGTGCCGGGACCGGCGTCGGTTCGTGGCGTTGCGGTCCCGGACAACCGCGAGCCGGTCCCCGGACCGCGGTTGCCGGTCCCCGCGAGGACTGCCGCGGTCCGGGACCCCAGCACCACG
>NZ_JBUEGB010000122.1:0-10866 GCF_054963695.1 Micromonospora sp. RTBAU3-60
GCCCAGCCGGCCCCGTACGGCCAGGCCCCGCAGCCTCAGCCCGCCGCGTGGGGCCAGGCCCAGCCGGGCCAGGGCCACTACGGCCAGGCCCCGCAGCCGGGTCACCCGGCGCAGCCCGGCCACCAGATCCCGCAGGGCCAGTACGGCCAGCCGCAGGGGCACCACGGGCAGCCGCAGGGGCATACGGGCTACCCGACCGCCTGACGTACGCGGAGCGGGGCCGGTCGACGTCGGTCGACCGGCCCACGCTCGATTTGACCGGTAGGAAATCTCCTACCTATTGTGATGGCATGACCGTGACCCATGTGCAACTCGTCTCCGTACCCGTCAGCGACCAGGACCGCGCCCGAGACTTCTACGTCGACGTCCTCGGCTTCGACCTCGTCTGGGACAACCCGATGGGGCCCGGCGGCCGCTGGGTCCAGGTCGCCCCGAAAGGCGCGGCGACCGCGCTGACCCTGGTCACCTGGTTCCCGACCATGCCGCCCGGCTCGCTCAAGGGCCTGGTGCTGGAGACCGACGACCTCGACGCCGACGTGGCTCGGCTTCGGGAGCGGGGCGTGGTGTTCGCCGACGGCGGCATCCAGACCGCGCCGTGGGGCCGGTACGTCACGTTCGACGACCCGGACGGCAACGGCATCGTGCTCCAGGCGACCCGTGTCTGAGGGGGACGTCTTCGCCGCGCTGGCCAACCCCACCCGGCGCGAGGTGCTCCGGCTGCTGCTCGAACGGGGCGAACAGCCGGTGCAGCGGCTCGCCGACCACTTCGAGATGCGCCGGCCCAGCCTCTCCGAGCACCTGCGCGTGCTCAAGGACGCCGGGCTGGTGACCGAACAGCCCGTCGGCCGGCAGCGGTTCTACGCGCTGCGACCCGAGCCGCTGCGCCAGGTGGCCGACTGGCTCGGCCCGTACGAGCGGTTCTGGCGGGCCCGCCTGGCCGACCTGCGCGAGGTGCTGGACGGGCTGCCCGATGAGTGAGTCGGCGGCGATCGCCCTCGACCAGTTCCTGCCCCACCCGCCGGCCAAGGTCTGGCGGGCTCTGACCGATTCTGATCTGCTGGCCCGCTGGCTCATGCCGAACGACTTCCGGCCCGTCCCGGGGCACCGGTTCAGCTTCCGCACCACCCCGAGGCCCGGTCAGGGGTTCGACGGTGTGATCCACTGCGAGGTGCTGGAGCTGGACGAGCCGCGCCGACTGCGCTGGGCCTGGCGGGGTGGCCGCCTGGACACCGTGGTCAGCTGGACCCTGGTGCCCGAGGGACGAGGCACGCGGCTGTTCCTGGAGCACGCCGGCTTCGACCCGGACGACCCGGTGCAGCGGCGCACCTTCACCCTGCTCGACGGCGGCTGGCGCAGTCACGTCTGGCGCCGCCTCGAGCAGGCCCTCACCGCCCTGCCCTGACTTCTGCCAGTCCGCCCCGCCGGGCCTGCCCACTCGCCGGGCCTTCGCGCCCCGGCGGGCTTTCGCAGCCGAAGAAGGCGTTCTCCTCGGTGGCGTTCTTCACCAGCCGGGGCGTCAGGCGGTTGCCGGGACCAGGAGGGCGTGCAGGGCTGCCGGGTCGGTGACCTCGGGCAGGTCGCGGGCGGCGAGCCAGGCCGCGGCTGCCGCCCCGTCGCCAGCCGGGTGCAGCGGCGCGTCCGGCCACCGGCGGGCCAACTCGGCGCGGACCGCGGCGGCGAGCGGGGTGTCCCCGGTGAGCAGCCCGCCGCCGAGCACCACCGGGTCGGCCGCGCCGGGCGGCCGGATCCGGGCGACGTTCTCCGCGAGCAGCACGGCGGCCTCGCCGATCAGCGCCTGGGCGGTCGCCTCGCCCGCCCGGGCCGCGGTCACCACCAGCGGCGCGAGCCGGGCCAGTTCCACCGGCGGTCGCCGGGTGACCGCCTGGACTACGGCCTCGGCGGTCGCCCGGGGCCGGGTCGCCACCTCGGTCGAGCCGGTCAACTCGGCGAGCACGCGGCGGGCCAGTTCGCCCGGCGGGTCGGCGCGGTCCAGGTCTGACAGCAGCCGCCGCACCGCCTCCCGGCCCAGCCAGAACCCCGAGCCGGCGTCGCCGAGCAGCCAGCCGTGCCCGTCGGCGGTGCGGTCCAGGCGCAGGTCGCTTACCTCGGCGGCGATCGCGCCGGTGCCGGCGATGAGCACCGTGCCGTCCGGGGCCGCGGTGCCCGAGGCGTACGCGACGAGCGCGTCGCCGTGCACGGCGTAGGGGCAGCGCAGGCCCGCGTCGGACCAGGCCCGGTCGAAGGCGGCCCGCCCCTGCGGGTCGGCGAGGATCCGGCCGGCCCCGGCCAGCCCGATGACGCCGGCGCGTACCCGGGTCGGGTCGACGTCGGCGAGCGCGGCGCGTAGCGCGGCGAGCAGTTCGACGGCGGCCCGATCGGCGCCGTGGCTGGTGGGGTTGCCGCCGCCGGCCCGGCCGGTGCCGAGCCGTACGCCGTCGAGGCTGACGGCGGCGGCGCGGGTGGACGTACCCCCGACGTCGAGGCCGACCACGACGGTGTCGGACATCGGATGGGCCTCCCTGCGCTCGGGCGTTGTGGCCCTTCATGCTGGTCCGCCCGGCCCCCCGAGGCAAGATCCACCACTCCGTCGGCGGCTGTGCGCCGGGTAACAGTTTGAAAACTTCGCCCACGGCCTTGACACGGAGGGGTCCTCAGTAAGAACTTTTACCACTAACAGTTAACACTCTTTTCCGAAAGGCGTCCCATGGTTGATCACGAGGTGGACACCCCCGCGGGGACCGCGGTGGTCGACGCCGACGCGGTCGACCGGCGGGGTGCGGTGGTGGTCTCCTCCGACGGCGTGTTGGCCAGGGTCCGGGCCGGGGTCGGGGAGCTGACGGGAGCGTTGCGCCGGGTCGCCGAGCACGTGCTCAGCGACCCGGAGGCGGCCGCCCGGGCCACCATCGTGGAACTGGCCGAGCGCAGCGGCACCTCACCGGCGACCATCACCCGGTTCTGCCGGGCGATGGGCTTCGAGGGCTACGCCGACCTGCGGCTCGGCATCGCCGCGGAGACCGGCCGGGCGCGTTCGGCCGGCTGGACCGTCGACATCGGCCGGGAGATCCAGCCCAGCGACCCGCTGTCCCGGGTCCTCGACCAGATCATGGCCGCCGACACCCGCGCTATGCACGACACCGCCGCGCTGCTCGACCTCGCCGAGGTGGAGAAGGCGGCGGTGGCCATCGCCGGGGCGAGCCGGGTGAACATCTTCGGCGCCAGCGGCAGCGCGCTGGTGGGCGAGGAGATGCAGTTCAGCCTGCACCGCATCGGGGTGGCCGCCTGGGCCTGGAGCGACGTGCACGAGGGGCTGGCCAGCGCCGCGTTGCTCGGCGTCGGCGACGTGGCGCTGGGCATCTCGCACACCGGGCAGACCCGGGAGACCATCGAGATGCTCGCCGAGGCGGGCAGTCGGGGCGCCACCACGGTCGCGCTGACCGGCTTCCCGCGCTCGCCGCTGGCCGAGCTCGCCGACATCGTGCTGGTCACCGCCAGCCAGGCCACCACCTTCCGGCCGGACGCGCTCTCCGCCCGGCACCCCCAGCTCGTCGTGCTCGATCTGCTGTACATCGCCGTGGCGCAGCGCACCCACGACCGCGCCCACGCGGCCTTCCGGCGTACCGCGCAGGCCGTCGACGGGCACAAGTCCGCGAAGGGGGCCACCTCATGATCAGCGCCCAGCGGTACGCCGACGCCGTCCGCCCGGTGCTCGACCGGCTGGTCGACACGCAGGCGGAGGCGGTGGACCGGGCCGCCGACCTGATCGCCGCCGGGCTGCGCGCCGGCGGGGTGCTGCAGGCCTTCGGCGCCGGCCACTCCGAGGCGTTCGCCGCCGAGCTGGTGGCCCGGGCCGGCGGGCTGGTGCCCACCAACCGACTCTCCCTGCACGACCTCGTGCTGCACGGCGACGCGCCCCGCGACGTGCTCGCCGATCCCAAGCTGGAACGCGACCCGGCCGTGGCGCACCAGCTCTACGCCCTGGCGGCGCCGCAGCCCGGGGACGTGTTCGTGGTCGCCTCCCAGTCCGGCATCAACGGCTCGGTCGTCGAGCTGGCGGCGTTGGTCCGGGCGCACGGCCACCCGCTGATCGCGGTCACCTCGGTCGAGCACACGGCACGGGTCGCCCCGCGACATCCGTCCGGGCACCGGCTCGCCGACCTCGCCGACGTCGTGCTGGACAACGGCGCGCCGTACGGCGACGCACTGCTGCCGCTCGAGGGCGGCGGCGCGGTCTGTGCGGTCTCGTCGGTCACCGCGGCGCTGCTGGCGCAGCTGCTGACCGCCGAGGTCGTACGACGGTTCCACCAGGCCGGGGAGGTACCCCCTATCTACCTCTCCGCCAACGTCCCCGGTGGGGACGAGCACAACCTCGCCCTCGAGTCGCGGTACGCCGGGCGCCTCCGGCGGACCGCCTGACCCGACCACAAGGAGAGACAGAGATGTCGGTTACCCCCGAAAACCTCGGCGACCTCAGCCGCCGGACCCTGCTTCGCCGGGCCGCCGCGGCCGGCCTCCTCGCCACCCCGGCGATGGGCCTGCTCAGCGCCTGCGCCGGCAGCGAGCCGAAGAAGTCCGACGACACCGGCGGCGCGGCCAAGAGCAAGGACAACCCGTTCGGTGTGAAGGACGGCAGCGCGGTCAAGGTGGTCATCTTCAACGGTGGCCTCGGTGACCAGTGGGCGAAGGAAGACAAGGTCATCTTCAACGCCAAGCACCCGAACATCACGGTCAACATGTCTTCCACTCAGAAGATCAAGACCGAAGAGCAGCCGAAGATGGCGACGCAGCCGAGCGACCTGGTCATGAACTCGGGTGCGGACATGATGGACCGCAGCACGCTCATCAACGAGGGCGCCATCGAGCCGCTCGACGACCTGCTCGCCGCGCCCGCCTGGGACAGCGAGGGCACCGTCGCCGACTCGCTGCTGCCGGGCACGGTGGGCGACGGCACCCAGAACGGCAAGTTCTACGTCGTGAACGTCGCCTACACGGTCTGGGGCAACTGGTACAACGCGGCCCTGTTCAAGAAGGAGGGCTGGCAGGCGCCCACGACCTGGGACGAGTTCTTCGCGCTCGCGCCGAAGATCAAGGCCAAGGGCATGGCGCCGTACGTCCACGACGCGGTGCACGGTTACTACCCGCGCTGGGCGCTGATGGCGAGCATCTGGAAGTCCGCCGGCAAGCAGGTGGTCGTCGACATCGACAACCTGAAGGACAACGCCTGGAAGGCCGACGGCGTCCTCAAGGCGCTGGAGCCGTGGGAGAGGCTGGTCAAGGACAAGCTGCTCCTGCCCGGCAAGCTCGACCACACCCAGTCGCAGCAGGCGTGGCTCGACGGCAAGGCGGCCTTCATCCAGGTCGGCACCTGGCTGAAGAACGAGATGGCCGCCACCATCCCGCCGGGCTTCGAGCTGACGCTCTCCGACTACTGGTCCAACCCGGGCGACAAGGCGGCCAAGGACGTGTTCGCCGCCTCCGGCGAAGGCTTCGTCGTGCCGAGCAAGGCCCCGAACAAGGAGGCCGCGAAGGAGTTCCTGCGGGCGATCCTGTCCAAGGCGGGTTCGGCGAAGTTCGCCGAGCTGACCAAGTCGCTGGCCTCCACCAAGGGCTCCGGCGACAACGTACAGGACTCGGCGCTCTCCAGCTCGAACAACCTCATGAAGAACGGCGGCAGCGAGCTCATCTCGGTCAAGTTCCAGGACTTCTACGCCGACCTGGACAAGGAGAGTCAGAACCTCTCCGAGGAGCTGATGGCCGGCCGGCTCACCGCGCAGCAGTTCGTCGACAAGATGCAGGCGGCCGCCGACAAGGTCGCCAAGGACTCGTCGATCAAGAAGCAGACCCGCACCGCCTGATCCGTTCGAGGAAGTGAGTCCAATGCGGCACGGAGTCGCGCGCTTCGTCACGGGCTTCCTGGCCCTGCCCGTCGCGCTGTACCTGTTCTACGTGGTGTGGCCGTTCGTGCAGGCAGCGGGATACTCGCTGACCGACTGGGGCGGGTACTCGGATTCCCAGCACTTCGTCGGGCTGGACAACTACGTCCGGCTGCTCTCCGACGAGCTGATCCGGAAGGCGTTCTGGCACAACGTCTTCTTCCTGGTCACCGTGCCGCTGTTCACCATCGCGCTGGCCCTGTTCCTCGCGTTCCTGCTCAACGTGGGCGGACGCGAGGACAGGGCCGGCATCCGCGGGGTGTTCGGCTCCGGGTTCTACAAGATCGTCTTCTTCTTCCCGCAGGTGCTGTCGCTGGTGCTCATCGCCGTCATGTGGCAGCAGATCTACCGCACCGACGGCCAGGGCCTCATCAACGGCCTGCTCATCAAGATTGGGCTGGTCGACGCGGACAACCCGATCGCGTTCACCGCCGACCCGGAGCCCTTCCTCGGCGTGCCGGCGGTGCTGTGGTGGCTGCTGTTCATCGCGGTGTGGAGTGGGGCCGGTTTCTACATGGTGCTCTTCTCCGCAGCGATGCAGTCGATTCCGAAGGAGATCTACGAGGCGGCGATCCTCGACGGCGCCGGGCGCTTCCACACCTTCTTCCGGGTCACCCTGCCGCTGCTGCGGGACACCGTCTCGGTGGCCTGGGTCTACCTGGGCTTCATCGCGCTGGACATGTACGCGTTGGTCTTCGTCATGACCCCGAGCCAGGGCGGCCCGAACCACGCCAGCGAGATCTTCGCGTCGGTGCTCAACTTCACCGCGTTCCAGAAGGGCCAGTACGGCTACGCCTGCGCGATGGGTGTCGCGCTGGCCATCTTCACGATCCTGCTCGCCGCGGTGCAGCTGAGGATCACCCGTCGTGAACGTATCGAGTTCTGAAGGAGGCGCGACGATGAGCACGGCGACACACGGTCTCGGCCAGGCCGACCAGGCCAGCCCGTCCCGCCCGGCGCCCGTACGGCGGGCGCGAGCCCCACGGGCAGGCGTGGGCGCCCGGATCTTCAACGGCTTCTCCCACCTGTTCCTGGTGGTCTGGGCCCTGATGGTGATCTACCCGCTGCTGTGGGTGGTGATGTCGGCGTTCAAGGGCGACTCGGAGGTCATCCGCGAGCCGCTCTCCCTCATCCCGAGCAAGCTGCACTGGGACAACTTCTCCCGCGCCTGGCTCGGTGGGCACCTCGGGTCGTTCTTCCTCAACACGGTGCTGGTGCTGGCCGGCAGCGTCACCCTGACCATGCTGCTCGGCTCGATGGCCGCGTACGCGCTGGCCCGCTACGAGTTCCGCGGCAACCGGCTGATCTACTACATGTTCCTGTCCGGGCTGACCCTGCCGGTCTACCTGGCCGCGGTGCCGCTGTTCAAGGGCGTCTACAACATGGGCGTCACCTTCCCGCTCCTCGGGCCCAACAAGCACCTCATGCTGATCGTGGTCTACATCGCCTGGTCGCTGTCGTTCACGATCTTCTTCATGCACTCGTTCTTCCGGACGCTGCCCGACTCGATCGCCGAGGCGGCCATGGTCGACGGGGCCTCACACACCCGGACCTTCTTCAGCGTGATGCTGCCGATGGCCAAGCCGGGCCTGATCAGCATCGGCATCTTCAACGTGCTCGGCCAGTGGAACCAGTGGTACCTGCCGACCCTGCTCATGCAGTCGCTGTCCGGCGAGCCGAAGCACCAGGTGATCTCCCAGGGGCTGATCGAACTGTCGGTCAACCAGGGCTACCGGTCCGACTGGTCCGGCCTGTTCGCCGGCGTCACCATGGCCACGCTCCCGGTGCTGATCGTGTACATCGTCTTCCAGCGCCAGGTCCAGTCCGGCCTCACCGCCGGCGTCGGCAAGTAACCCCCGCCCCGCGAGGGCGCAGATCCACGGGACGAGTGGCCATCCGAGGCGGGACGGCCACTCGTTCCGTGACAGAGGGCGTTCGTGATCCGGCGCGGACGAGTGTCGGACGGGCGAGGCAGAATCGCATCCGTGCTGGTGGCGGTGGTGTCGGACGAGCGGGGCGGGGGAGTGTGGCAACCCCTCGACCCGGCCGGCCGACCCGCGGGCCCGGCCGAGCCGGTCGCCGACCTGGCCGCCGCGATGGCCGCCCGGGAGGCCGCCGAGCACCCCCGCTGGGTGTGGGCCACCGGCGTCCCGCTCTACCCGGCGCTGCTGCGCGCCGGCGTACGGCTGGACCGCTGCCACGACGTCGAGCTCACCGAGGCGCTGCTGCTCGGGCACGCCGGCCGCTGGGGCGAGCCCCGCTCGCTCGCCGCCGCCTGGGCCCGCCTGACCGGCGCGCCGGTGCCGCCCGACCCGGCACCCCGCCCGGCGGAGCCCCCCGGTCACGGCCAGGGCGCGCTCTTCGACCCGCCGTCCGGCCCGCCGGGCCCCGGCATCGAGGCGTTGACCCGGGTGTACGCGGACCAGCTCGACCGGATCGCGGCCACCGCGCACCCCGGCCGGTTCCGGCTGCTGGTCGCCGCCGAGTCGGCCGGCGCGCTGATCGCCGCCGAGATGGGGGCGGCCGGCCTACCGTGGCGCGCCGACGTGCACGACACGATCCTCGCCGACCTGCTCGGCGAGGCGTCACCGGTCGGCGGGCCGCCCCGCCGGCTGGCCGAGCTGGCCGCCCGGATCGCCGACGCGTTCGGCGTGCGCCAACTGCACGCCGACTCCCCGGCCGAGCTGCTGAAGGCGTTCGCCCGGGCCGGGGTGGAGCTGCCGAACACCCGGGCCTGGGTGCTGCGTGGGGTGGAGCACCCGGCGGTGCCGCTGGTACTGGAATACAAGGAGCTCTACCGGATCTGGACGGCGCACGGCTGGGCGTGGCGGGACACCTGGGTCTCCGGCGGGCGCTTCCATCCCGAGTACGTGCCCGGCGGGGTGGTCTCCGGCCGCTGGGCGACCCGGGGCGGCGGCGCCCTGCAGATCCCGAAGGTGATCCGCCGCGCGGTGGTGGCCGACCCGGGCTGGGCCTTCGTGGTGGCCGACGCGGGGCAGCTCGAACCCCGGGTGCTCGCCGCGGTCTCCGGCGACGAGCGGCTGGCCGCGGCCGGTGGCGCCGGGGACCTCTACGCCGCCCTGGCCCGGGACGCGTTCGCCGGTGACCGGGCTCGCGCCAAGGTGGCCCTGCTCGGCGCCATGTACGGGCAGACCGGTGGCGCGGCGGTGCCCGCGCTCGCCGTGCTCAAGCGGAACTACCCGACGGCGTTCGGGTACGTGGAGGCGGCCGCCCGCACCGGTGAGGCGGGCGGGCTGGTGCGGTCGTGGTTGGGGCGTACCTGCCCGCCGGGGTCGGTGGACCTCGGCGACGGGGCGGAGGTGGACCCGGAGGCGGCGGCGGACCCGCAGGGTCCCCGGGCCCGGGCGGCCCGCTCCCGCGGCCGGTTCACCCGCAACTTCGTCATCCAGGCCACCGCCGCCGAGTGGGCCGCCACGCTGCTGGCCACGCTCCGCACCGCGCTCGCCGGCACCGGGGCCGAACTGGTCTTCTTCCAGCACGACGAGGTGATCGTGCACTGCCCGGCCGGCCAGGCCGAGGCGGTGGCCGCGGCGGTCAGCGCCTCGGGCGCCCGGGCCACCGGGCTGCTGTTCGGGGACACCCCGGTCCGGTTCCCGCTCGACCTGTCCATCGTCGACTGCTACGCCGACGCGACGTGACCCGGCGCGGTGGGTCAGGCGATGCCGGCTCCTGGATTCTCCGCGTCCCACCGCCGGCGGGACTCGCCGATCGCGTCCTTGTTCGCCAACGACCAGTCGGCCAGTTGCCTGACCAGATGGGTCAGGCTCCGGCCCCGGTCGGTCAGCTCATAGGTCACGGTGGCCGGGACGGTCGGGAACACGGTCCGCAGCACCAGACCGTCGCGCTCCAGCCGCCGGAGGGTCAGGGTGAGCATTCGCTGTGAGATGCCGTGGATGCCACGCTGCAGTTCCCGGAAGCGCCGGGTGCCGGCGGAGAGTTCGGCGATCGCCAGCACCGACCACTTGTCGCCGATGCGGTCGAGGACGTCGCGGATCCCGCAGTCCGGATGCTCCGGCGCGCCGCACGGCTAGAGGGTGTCGGTTACCGGCGTGTGCCCTGCTGACACGGAAGTGCCTCCTTGTGGCCGCGCTGATGGTTCCTGACGATGAGGTTAGTTCCTGATCGGTACCACTTGGAAGGCTCGCCGACTTGATTAGGAATCATCAGTGATCATAGGTTGACCGTGTGGAACCTCCTCGACTCTCAAATGCCGCGCAGCCCGCTGGCGCTAGGTGTGTGGGTTGACCGGGGGAGAGATTCAGGTGACGTGGGTCGGGCGTAAGCGCTGGTTCTCCGGCATCGTTGTTGTCGAGGCGATGGGTCGGTGAGCGGGAAGGTGCCGCTGGGCGAAGGCGAGACCCTCCGCACCGCGTGTGCCCGCGCCGTGCTACGGACAGGCGTGGACGAGGAGACCGGTGAGGTCCTGCCTCAGGCGGTGCTTGCGCAACGTGTCGGCTGGTGCGTCGACCTGGTGGCGGGGATGGTCTCCGACCTGTTGGCGGAGCGCTGGAACGCGGGCGATGTGGAGGTGCTCGCCTGCGGCGTGGACGCCAGCGGCCGGAAGCTTCCGTCGAACGCGTGGATGGCGCTGCGGCGCTTGGGTTGGACGGTCGCCATGCCTGGGGGTGTGAGGGTCAATGACCGGATCGTGCGCATGGCCCAGGAGCAGGCCGGGCGGGCACTTCGCTCGGCGCGGTGGCGTGCTGACCTTACCGCCGGGGTGCTGGCGACGTGGCCGGCTGATCCGCGTCAGCGCACCGTGCAGGAGTGGGAGCAGGTACGCAAGGCGGTTCCGGGCGGGGAGCATCTGCCGTCCAGCATCGTCAAGTCCCGCACCCGGCAGGCCGCGAAGTTCCTTGCCGCCAATGGCCGGCTGCCCGTGGACGTGTTCCAGTTGGAAGGCGTCCCGAAGGTC
>NZ_JBUEGB010000123.1:0-10530 GCF_054963695.1 Micromonospora sp. RTBAU3-60
CCCGCTAGCAGCGCTGCGGCGGTGCTGCTGGCCGCCACGATCTCCGCGGAACGGGTGCCCGCACTGCGCCACGCCGTCACGGACGCCGCCGCAGCCGCCGGCCTCGCCGGCGAGGAACTGGAGGACTTCGTGCTGGCCGTGCACGAACTGGTGACCAACGCCGTACGTCACGGCGGCGGCAGCGGGCAGCTGCTCTTGTGCCACAAGGCCCACCAGCTGATCTGCCAGGTCACCGACCACGGCCCCGGCATGGCCGCCCAGGTACCCCGACTGCCCGACCCAGGCCAGCCTGGCCACCGCGGTCTGTGGCTAGCCCAGCACCTCACCGCCGGCCTCACCCTCGACAACAGCCCCGATGGGCTGACCGCCACCGTCGCCGCCCCGATTACCTGCGGACCGCCGACATGAACAAGCCGATCCTGCGATAGTGGCGCAGGGAGCAGCGCCGGCCGGACCCTGGTGGCGCTGTCAGGCGAAGTCGATGTCGCCCGCGCCGAGCAGTTGCACGACCTGATGACCGCCACACTGGTCGTCGACGTCGGCCCCTGGGGCGGCTGGCCGTCCTCGACTCCACGATCCTCGCCGTGCTCGTCAGCGCCTACTACGCCGCAAGCGACGCCGGCGGAACGCTGACGCTGCACAACCCCACTGGCCAGATCCGCCGAGAAGACGGCCATCTTCCAGGCCCGGCCCGGATTCGGTCAGGCCAATCCGGGCGACTACGCGTACATCATCGGCGACGCCACCCGTGGGGTGGAGATCGAGCGGCTTACCAACTGGCGATTCGAGCTGTGGCGTCGGCCGGGAGCTGGCGTCGGCTGGGATCGCCATGGCGGGGTTACCCGGTTGTGCGGACGGGCAGCCACACCTGCACGTGACAGCCGGGTAGTCCGTCGCCCTCGTCCGGGTCGACGAAGGTGATCGTGCCGTGACGCAGCTGCACCACCCAGCGGGCGCGCCGGCAGTGCCCGTGCAACAGCTGCTCCGGCGTGGCGTGGCGGGCCCACTCGGCCGGCTGCCAGCACGTCTTGACCTCAAGATCGGACAGCAGCCCGGTCATGAATGCCGCCGCCTGGTCGAAGCAGGGCTGGCCGTCCCCGACGACGTCTGGGACAGCCGGCCGGGTCGGGACTGAAGCAGGTCGGCGTCAAGCTCGGCAACCAGGTCCTGGTAACGCCCCGCCCCGCGGCGCACCTGTGGATGGTTAGCGTCACGACCGGAGCGTTCACGGTCGGGGCCACGTCTTTGGCTGGAGGAACTGGATCTGGGAGGACGGCAGTTGTCTGTTGTTCTTGAAGCGGCGGTCCGGTCCGCCCGCTTTGTTGGTGTATTGCCGTGTCGTTGGTTGGCCCCGCCTTGGCGGTGGGCGAGTAGATCGCTCACCGGCAAGGCAGAGCCGGTTCAGGCACTCGGGAAGCCAGACAGATCGGCGAGGAGGTCGTCGAGGACGAGTTCCTCCTCCACCCGTACCCGGTGGCCCTGCATTGCGGCTGCGAGCTCGGGATCCCACGCCGCGTCCACCGGGCTGCCCGGCAGCGGCCGGGCGGAGCCGTGACCCGTGAGCGCGGCGAGGTAGTCCTCGGCCCGGTAGCGCCACGGTCGCCAGGGCAGCCGGGCGTGCAGCAGGTTGGCGATCCGTAGCCCGCCCCAGTCGAAGTCGCCGTGGTAACGCAGCTGGGCGCCGGCTGCCGTCAAGGCGGTGAGCAGGCGTAGCGCGGCCGTGGTGGGCTGCCCGCCGACGCAGACCAGCGGTGGGCAGGCCGGGCCGAGTTCGTCGGCTGCGGCGGCGAGCACGGTTGGGTTCTCGCAGGCGTAGACCTCGTCCGCCGTGAACGTCGGCTCGTCGCGGGTGAGTTGTCGCAGGGTGAGTACCACCGGTTCGCCGAGCGCCGCGGCTGGCCCGGCGAGGGTGTGCAGCCGGCAGCCCGGCTGGGTGGGCAGGTTGACCGCGAGTACCGTGGAGGAGAGTTCGTCGACGGTCACCCCGACTGCGTACCAGAGCATCCGGCGCTGCATGGCGGCCGACTCCGGCAGTGGTTCGCCGCCCCACCAGGTGGCCCGGATGGCCGAGCGGACCAGGGTTGCCAGCGGCCGGTCCGGGTCGAGGGCGTGCGCGTCGTCTGTGGTCCGCGCTGCCAGTCGGGTCAGCGGTTCGCCGGAGGCGGGCAACGCGCCGAGCACGGCCACCAGCTCGGCGGCGAGGCGGGCCGCCGCGTCCGGC
Source organism: Micromonospora sp. RTBAU3-60 (assembly GCF_054963695.1). Lineage (NCBI taxonomy): Bacteria > Bacillati > Actinomycetota > Actinomycetes > Micromonosporales > Micromonosporaceae > Micromonospora > Micromonospora sp. RTBAU3-60. The sequence continues at coordinate 2,222 of NZ_JBUEGB010000123.1, forward strand.
GTGCCGGCCAGCCGGCGCAGCAGCGTGGCGGTTCCCGGATCGGCGCACCACCCGGCCAGCTCGGCACGGGCCTCGCCCAGCGCGGAGAGGGGCGCCAACGCGGCGCGCCACGCTGCTGCCTCGGCGGCCCGAACGTCGGCGAGTACGGTGACGGTCCCGGTCAGCGCCTCGACCGCGGCGGCCAAACCCGCCGGGTGCATGCCGCTGCGCCGGACCACCTGGTCGAGCTCGTCCAGGTTGACCGTCAGGGCGCTGCCGCGGCCGGGCGGGCGACCTAGTAGCCCTTCGACGGCCCGGCGTTCGTCCGGGCTCGGTTGGTCGAGGGAGAGCGTGCCGGTCAGCGGCTGCCCCCGGGTGAGCCGGCGGCGTAACCGATGGAGCAGCCGCCCGGTCTCCGGGCCGCCGAGCTGCCGCCGCAGCCGATCCAGGTCCGTCACCCGAGCTCCCAGAGCCCCGGTGCCCCGGCCGGTTCCTGATCCTCGGGCTCGGGGTCGCGCTGGTGCGGGGGACGCGGCTCGGGCTCGGGAAGGGTCATCAGCCGCCGTTCCCGGCCATCCCACCGCCACGGTGTGACCAGGACGGCGTCGATGCCGTCGTGGCGGGCCAGCTGGGCGATGCCCAGGCCCGGGACCTGCGGGTAGCAGCCCCACTCCCGTTCACTGGTCATCACTACGTCCAGGTCGAAGGTGGCGAGCAGGCCGAGGCACTTGGCCCGGGAGTCGTCATCGACCCCCGCGAACGCCTCATCCAACGCGATCAGCCGGGGCGCGTGCGAGTTGCCCGCCGACCCGTAGTACGAAGATGCCGCAGCGAACAGCGGCACGCTCGCGGCAAGGACCCGCTCGCCGCCGGAGGCCGGACCGGTCGCCGGTCGCCACTGCCCGTCCTGATGGCGCTGGATCGCGAACTCGTGCCAGGCCCGGTAGTCCAGCGCCCGAGCGAGCTGCTCGGTCCAGGTCGCCGCCTCGTCGCGCAGGCGTTCCCGGTTGATCTGCTCCTGTAGGAACGCACCGACCGCGCGCCGGTCCTCGTCGTTCCACACGTCGGTGCTCTGCCGCAGCTGCCGGGCCCGCAGTTCGGCCAGCCCGGCCGGGGCGTCCCGCGTCGGCCGCCACAACAGCCGCAGCCGCATCCCGGTGGAGGTGGGGCGGCTGTCCAGCTCGGCGTTCATTCCGTCGACCTGCCGCTCGGCGCCGACGATCAGCTCCTGCAACGCCCCGGCGACCTCGTTGACCAGGTGCGTCTCTAGCACCTCCCGCTCGTGGGCGGAGAGCAGCCGCTGCCGTTCGTTGATCTCGTCGACCAGGGCGGCGGAGAGGTCAGCGATGCTGCGCGTGCTGCCCTGGAAGGTGACCTCGACGACCATGGTCTCCTCACGGACTGTGGGCAGCACCTGGTGCCCGTGTCGGGAGAGGCTGTCGGTCAGCGTCTTGAGTTCGACGCTGACCTGCTGCTGCAGCCGGTCCCAGCGGCGGTCGTCGTCGTCCGCGTCGGCGAGTTCCCGTTCGATGCCGCGGGCCAGGGTCACCGCCGGGGTCGCCGCCCACGGCTGCGTCAGCTCCGGCACGTCCAGCCCGGGGCAGACCAGGGCGATCAATCCCGTGCCAGCGAAGGCGCGCAACCCGTCGACGGCGGCATCGCGGCCGGCGGTTGCCTCGTCCAGTTCCGCGTGGAGGCGCTCGCGCAGCCCGTCGGCCCTGCCTCGGGCGTCGCGGGCCGCTGCTTCCTGCCGGCCGGCCTTCCGGCGCTCCCGTTCGCACTCGTCGAGCAGCGCGGCTGCCTCGGCGAGGCGCCGTTCCAGCTCGGCGACGGAGGCACCGGCCGTGGCGTCGAGGGTCTCGTGCTCCACCCGCGCGGCGGTCGCCGCGTCGCGGGCTCGGGCCGCGTCCGCCGCCGCCGGTTCCAGCCGCTCCAGCAGCTCCGCGTGGCGGCCGGCCGTCTCGTCGTGGTAGCTGGACGCGGTCCGCGCGGCGGTTACCGCAGGCCACCAGGCGGCGAGCGCGATCTGGTACGCGTGCAGCCCGTCGCGAACCACGGCCAGCTCGTTGACGTCGTACGGCAGGTCCACGTCGGCAGCGAACTCGGCGGCCTCGGCCACGGCGGCGCTCGCCTCGGCGTGGCGCTGGCGCAGCCGCCCGTCGGCCTCCTCCCGCCGAGCGACCGTGTCGCGGCGGGCCTGGTGGGCGCTGCGGATCAGGGCGTGCGCCTCGCGCAGCGGTTGGTCGGAGGGAAGCCCTTCCGCCTCTGCGGTGATCCGGTCGCGCCGGTCGCGCAACTCATCACGCGTCTCGGCGATCGTGGTCAGTGTCGCCGAGAGCCGGTCGATCTCGTCCCGTAGGTGGCCGATCCGGGCCTGGCGGTGCGCCTCCCGGGCGCCGTCGCCGATGTGTTCCGCTGCCGGCTTGGCCCATCGCCCGGCGAGGATCCCGTTGCGGAAGGCGCCACTTGCGTCGACCCAGGTGGTCGCGGCCGACCCGGCCCCGACGCCGATCGCGGCGAGCACGGCCGCGACCGCCTCGTCGGTCAGTGCGGCGCAGCCCGGATCGGCGCGGTCGATCGCCGGGTGCAGCAGCGTGCCCAGATTCGCGGCGGCCGGCGGGCCGGGGCGCAGCACGGCGTCCCCGGTGACTGGGTCGCGCAGCGCGCCGTCCGGGTCGAGCCAGGCGTCGAGGATGCCCGCCGCCTCCAGGGCCGACTCGATCCCGGCCCGCTCCTGCTCCGTCACCTCTGGCGCGAAGTCGACGACCCGCCACAGTGGGGCGCCGGGCCGGTCCAGCCGTGCCGCGTCGGACCGGGTGTACGGCGCCGGCGGTGGCCGGTGCCCGCCCTCTTCGAGCCCTCGAAGCTCGTCCTCGTCGCGCGCCAACTCGGCCCGCGCAGCGTTTTCCTCGACGTCGAGGGCGGCGTCGGCACGGGCGAGCGTTTCGAACGCGGCCCGGGCGGCGCGGGCCGTCTCCCGGGCCGCCGGGTTCTCCCCGGCCAGGCTCGCGACCCAGAGCTCCAGCTCGGCGAGCACCGCATCGGGGTCGCCGACTGGCAGCTCGACCAAACCGGTGAGGTGTGCCCGGGTCTGCCGGACCAGCACCTCGCCGGCCTCGGTCGCGGCCGTCTCGACGTCCCCGATGTGCAGGTCGGCGGTGGCAACCTCGGCGTCGAGCCGATCCACCTCCGCGCGGGCCCGCTCGGCCCGATCCCTCGCGGCGTCGGCGGTGCTGCGCAGCCCGTCGAGAGTACGCAGCGCGGCGCGTCGCGACCCGATCAGCTCCTCGGCGGCCCGGGTCGCCTCGTCGACACCGTACGGCAGGGCCGCCACCACCCGGGCCGCGTGCCGGTCGCCGATCCGGGCCGCGACGGCCTCCTGGGCCGCCCGGTCCCGGGCCGCCGCCTCGGCCTTCTGGGCGTCCCGCAGCCGCCGGGCCGCGTCCTGTGCGTCCCGCCCGGCACGGGCCGCCTCCGCCTGCACCTCGCCGAGCCGCCGCTCCTGCTGACCGGCGATCAACTCCCGGTCCCGGGCGAGCTCGGCCAGCCGGCGCAGGTGGTCGGCGGTCCGCGCCTCCGGGCTGTCCCGCAGCGCCTGGAGCCGGGTACCCAGCTCCTGCGACCGGGCCGCCAGCTCGTCGATGCGAGCCAGCGCCTCGGTCAGGTCGGCGTCGGCCTGCTCCCAGCCGCGCTGGGCATCGGCGAGGTCCCGGCCGAGGTGCTCGTACCGGCTGTGGTGCTGACGCAGGACGGCGGCACGGCGACGGGTCGCCACCCGGGCGTACTCCCGGTAACGAGTGAGGAAGTCGTCGGCGGCGCGCTTCGTCTCGGCGAGTTCGCGCAGCGTCTCCCGTTCGCCTTCGAGTCCCCGGAATGCCTCGGCGACCTGAGTGATCAGGTTCTCGTCCAGCGGCGGCAGCGCGTCGCTCAGCGCCCGGGACAGGCTCTTCTCGTCCGGCCGCTTCGACAGCTGCGGCTGCCGAAGCCGGATCAGCAGCGAGACCAGCGCCTCGTAGCGGTTGCCGAGCCCGAACAGCGCCTCGTCGACGGCCCGCCGGTAGTCGACCGCCCGGTCATAGACCATGCCGGCGGTGCCGACCGCGTCGCGCAGCCGGTCACGAGCCAGGGCGGTGCCGGTCGGGCTGATCAGCGCCAGGTCGACGCCGACCCGTTGGCTGGTGACGAAGAACCAGTGCCGGGCGATGCCCCGACCGGCGACCGCCTTGAGGCCGCAGCCGATGGTGACGAAGTGGTCGCCGTCGCGGTCGCGGCGGCCGAACTCCAGCCAGGTGTAGCCGAGCCGTTCCGGGTGCGGGTGCTTGCCGCCGAGCAGCAGGTTCCACTCCATCCGCTTGTTCGGATCCCCGTCGGGTTCGACCCGGTACGGCGCCAGCTCCCCGTCGAGCAGGAACGGCAGGGTCAGCGCCAGCACCTTCGACTTACCGGTGCCGTTGTTGCCGCGCAGCAGCAGGCTCCCGCCGTGGAAGTGGAACTCCTCGTGGTCGTAGTAGAAGATGTCGACCAGTCCGGCGCGCAGCGGCTGCCACCGCTGCCTACTCGGCTGCGGCAGCGTCTCGGTCAGGGCAGCGGTCACGGCGCGGTTTCCCCCTCGCGGTGAGAGATGTCGGGCCTCGGGCGCGCAGTGGGCGCGGTGCCGGAGGCGGGTTCGCGGATGGTCGGCTGGGCCAGGGCGTACCGGGCGATCGCCGGGCGGGGTAGCACGAGCGGGTCGTCGGCCGGTTCGACGGTGACCAGCTTGAGCGCGCGCAGCGCGTCGAGAGCCGTGGCGACCAGCTCCACCTCCGCGCCGGGGTCGGTGGCGTGCTTGCGCCAGTACGACCGGTGCTCGCGGGCCAGCTCCCGGGTGTGCCGGTGCAGGTCGCTGACGCGTAGCCCGTGGTCGCTGGCGGCGATCCGCTCAGCCAGTAGCAGGGTCAGGTGGCTCTGCATCCCCTCGGCTGGCATCCGTACGTCGGTGAGCTCGTCGTCGGGGTCGACCATCGCGATCCCCTCCCGCCGTACCTCGGCGACCAGGCCGGTGAACGAGGTGATCCGGGTCAGTAGCGCGTGCCGCTGGCTCGTCAGGTACGCCCGTTCCGGCTCGGTGAGTTCGTCGTAGTAGACCACCGGCTGCTCCAGCAGCAGCCGGGTCAGCCGGTGCCGCAGCGCCCGGTTGCGGGCGTCGTCGACGTCCGGTACGACCTCCAGCGTCAGCGCCGCCAGCCGATCGTCCGGAGTCGCCCCGTCGAGCATTGACGGCCCCCGGGTCGTGGCGAGCAGACCAGCGATGACGGGCCGGTCCACGTCGTAGAGAACATCGCCGCCGGCGCCGAGGTAAGCCTCCTCGTCTCCGGCGACCCGGCGCACCACCCCCCAGTGCAGCAGCAGGCGGACCACTGCGACCATGTCGGCCCGCCGTTCCCGGCGGTCCAGCCCGAACGTGAAACCGGTCGCGACCAGCGCCGGGTCTGCTGCCGCCGTGACCACCTCCTCCGCCAGCCGGCCCAGGGTGACCTGCCCGTCGGCCCGGTCCAGCGCGGCCAGGGCGAGACAGGTGAGGACGTACCGCTGGCGGGAGAAGGGGGTACGGGAGCGCGGGTCCCGGGCCGGATGGGTCCCGTCGGACGGGTCGGCGGTCACCTTCATCAGCCGTACCGTCTGGGCGTCGGCGAGCAGCCGCCAGCCGGTCTCCCGGTCGAACCATTCGCGCAGCTCCGCCGCGTATGCCCGGACCAGGCGAAACTCGTCGTCGGCGGTCTGACCGGCGACCAGCAGCGGGCGGGCGAGCAGCAGCCGGGCCGCCCGGCGCTTGCGGGCCTCGGGGACATCCTCGGCTGCGCCGCGTGCCCTCACCGGGCGGCCCCGACCAGGTCGACGATCTCGATGAGGTGCTCCGGGCCGGCGAGGACCCCGTCCTCAGTGACGATCCGGACCGGCGCGCCACCGGCGATCCGACGCAGCCGTATCGCCATCGTCCCGTCCGAGGTGGTGGTCTCTACCTCCGAGTGGTTGGGGCGGCTGGCCGCGAGGGCGTCGCCGAGCAACTGGAGGAAGAGCCGGAACTCGGCGGAGTCGAGTCGGGCCAGCTCGGAGAGGGCGACCGGGCCGGGAGTGGCCAGCGCGGTGCGGGCGCGAGCGGTCTGCTCCGCCTCGTGCCGCATCCGCTCGGCGAGCAGGCGGCGTTGCTCGGAGCGATCGATCACCCGGTTCGGCGAGCCGCGCCGCTCGTACGAGCCGGTGCGGCGCAGCCGAGGGCTGATCTCCAGCCGCGGGGCCTGCGCCCACAGGGTGGCCGCCGCCACCGGCTGCTGCTCGGTGACGGCGAGCGTTTCGGCGGTCACGGTGAGATGCCGCGCGGGGGAGAGGCCAAACGCCGTGTGCCAGAGCCGGTGCGCCGCCTCATCATCGGGCGCCTGCGCGAACCAGAGGGCGAGCCGGCGAAAGTCGGCGGTACGGTCGGAGCGTCCGGACCGTCGTTCGTTGATCGCCGCCACCGTGCCGAGCAGCTGCCGGATCGCCCCGATCGCGGCCGTCCGCAGCAGCCGGGCCTGCGACGGGCGGCTCCCGTCAGTGCTGACGAACCAGTCCCGTAGTCCGGCCCAACGCTGCCGCCATCCGTCGAGCGCCTCGCCGACGGCGGCGTCATGGCGGTGGGGGCCGTCCGCGTCCGCACCGACGTCGTCCGTCACGCCGGCAGCGGCCTGCACCCGGGTGCCGGCTGCCGGGGCGGCCTCCGCCCCGGTGCCGGTCGCGTCCAGCTCCGTCCCGGTGCCAGTGCCTTCGGGTACCGGTACCTCGGTGGGAGCCGCGTCGGCGGCCTCGCGTCGTGCCGCCACCAGCAGCAGCGGGGCCACGCCGGCCGCCTCGATCTGCCGGGCCAGCAGCGCGATCTCTGCGCCCCGGTTGGCCAGATCCGCGATGAACCGTTCCAGGTAGGCGATCAACTGTTCCTTGTACGCCAGGAACGCCGCCACGTCGGCGTCGGCGAAGTCGATGGCCCGGCGCAGCGACGCCATGAACGCCTGCGCGTTGTCGGCCAGGCCGGTGAACCGGTCGACGAGGCTCATCATCAGCAGGTGGGTCTTGGCGGCGTCCGGGAGTTCGCCGGCTGCGGTCGACTCGGCGACGACCAGCAGCGCCCGCAGCTGCTCCGCGATGTCGGACAGCGCGACCGACTGCAAGGCCCCGCGCCGCCCGAGCGCCGTCTCGTAGGCGGCGACCGCCTGCTCGACCGCGTGTCCCTCGGGGCTGAGCTGGTAGAGATAGCGGGCCCGGTGGAAGTCCTCGACCGTGGTGACCCGGCCGGTGTCCGGGTCGGCGCGCAGGTTGCCCCACTCGGCGAGCTGGTCCAAGGCGGCTCGAATGGTCTCTAGTGACGAGCCGGCGCCGAGCTCGGCGACGACGTCCTCAGGGCGCAGATGCACGGTGAACCGCTGCTTAGCCCGGACGAAGACGTCGAGAACCTGTCGGTACAGGGTCGCGTGCTGTGCCTGGAGGTGGGCGAACGGCTGCGCGGTCGAGCTGGTCCCGAGAGGCATGGACCCCATCATCGCATCGCGTCCGGTCGCCCGGCCGCAGCCGGGTAGCCGGCATTGTCGAGCTGGGTGAGCAGGTCGGTCACCTCGTGGTGCAGGCGACGTAGCTCGGCCGCGGCCTGCGCCAGCTCGTAGCCGCAGTGGTGTACGGCACGGGACAGGGCGACCCAGGCGAACGCGACGCACAGCGCGACGTCGACGCCCGGCCCGCGCCGGCCACGCAGATCAGCGGGTGACAACCCGTCGAGGGGCCCAGGGGAACACGGGAGTAGTCCCGACATCGCGCCCCGGGGCTACTCGGCGGGCTCTGGTCGGACCGCTCCTGCAGACGTGGAAGGCGAAGCATCTGTCGGATTCGGCCAAGACCTGGCCGCATCGCTGCCGCACTGCTCACATCCGCGCCGCAGCCGAACCGAATGCGCCGGCTGCCGGCCGTGGGGACGGGACATCCCGCCCGCCTGCCCGATGAGCGGCAGTCCACCTGCGGTACCTCGGTCCGGCGGCTGGCCAACCTGACGGCCCCAGTGTCGCCGGGAGCCCCGGACCCGGCGGTCCCGAATCAGGGCTTGGCGGAGATCGTCGGCGGCGTGGCGATAGTCTGCAACCAACGATGCCCGTTGGCTCGGAGGTGAGGCTCGCCCTGTGGGTACCGGTTACGAACCGATGAGTCTGGCCCGGCTAGCCACCCATCTCGCTTCCGCGGACACCGATCAGATCCGCTGGAAGCTGGTGTGGGAGTTCCTGGAGGAGTACCGCTGGGAGCCGGCTGAAACCAGGATCGATCTGTTGCAAGAT
>NZ_JBUEGB010000124.1:0-10507 GCF_054963695.1 Micromonospora sp. RTBAU3-60
TCAATCCGACTCAGGATCGCTAAGCTGATCAGGGACGCTGCTCACTATGCCCGGCGACACTCGGGTCTACACCGGTCACGGTGACGGCACCACGATCGCCGCCGAAGCCCCGCACTTGGACGAGTGGATCGCCCGCGGTCATTGACTCGGGCACGTCAACCCCACCAACGGTATGCAACTGCGATGCGGGCCCTCGGTCAGTTTCGTGCCCGAGGCCCACAGGGATGGCGAAGAGCCCAGAGCCCTCCTGATCGCCAGCCACTGGTTCGGCGCTCGGGGTTCCTGCGCACGAGGTCACGCTGCGGCCGCATACCCGGTGCCTGATGTTCGCCGGAGTGTGCGGTCAGACCGGCTGGTCGTTTGGTGGTGGTTCGAAGCGTCGCTGTGCCCGGGAGTCGAGGAACCGGGTAATGCCGCGGAGACGATCGCCGGTGAGCGTGAGCACGATCAGCCCGGCGGGTTGTTCGACGGTGTTGACGAGGTGGCAGATGAATGCCGGCTGCCCGTTGGCGCGCGTCGGACGGAGCCGAAGGCGGAGGCGTTGGCTGACGCGCCACGCGGCGCTGGCCCGCAGGAACGAGGTGATCGCCGCTGCGCCGTGGTATTCGTGTGGGGCGGGCGGCATGGCCAGCCACGCGTCGTCGGTGAGCAGGGTGATCAAGGTGTCGAAGTCGTCGGTGGCGAACGCCTCGGCGAAGCGGCGGGCCAGCTGGCGCTCCTGGGCTGACCCGGGGGCGGGCGGCGCGCCGGGATCGGTGCCTCGGTGCTGCCCGAGCGAGGCTCGGGCGCGTTGCAGCAGTCCCTTGACGGCGGTTGGTGTGGTGTCGAGCATTGGTGCGACCTCACCGAGCGGGTAGCCGAGCACGTCGCAGAGCACCAGCGCGGCGGCCTGCCGCGGTGAGAGCTGCTGGAGCGCGGCGACGAACGCCAACTCGACCGCCTCGCGTGCCGTGTGTCGCGCCTCGGGGCCGGGCTCGGTGGCGGGCACGTGCTCCAGCAGGGCGTCCGGGTACGGCTGCAGCCAGGGTGTGTCGCCGTGGCGGCTGGGTGCCGGTGGTGGGAACGCAGATTCCAGCCCGGGCCGACCGCCGACCAGCTCAGGCGACCGGTCGCTGCTCGTCGGCGCCGGCCCTGCTGCGACCCAGGGCGTCGATCCGCCCCCACCGGCCGGGGATGTCCATCAACTCAATGCGGCCCAGCCCTTCTGGCAACGCGGGATCGATCATCAGGTGCTCCCCGAGCGGTTGCAGCCCGAGCATGGTGCGCAGCAGCAGCAGGGGTGCCCCCGCGGACCAGGCCTGCGGGCTGCACGCGGTGGGATACTGCACCGGGTCCTTGGTCAGGACGCGGTCGTAACCAGCGAACGCCTCCGGCAGCCGGCCCCCGAAGTGCTCAGCCGCGTCAATCATCGCCCGGGAGATCCGCGCGGCCTCCTCATGGAAGCCGTACCGACGCAGGCCCCAGGCGATGAACGAGTTGTCGAACGGCCAGACCGTGCCCACGTGGTAGCCGACCGGGTTGAACCGGGTCTGGTCCGTCGCCAGCGTCCGCACCCCCCACCCGGAGAACAACCGCGGGCTCATCAGCAGTTCGGCCACCCGCGCCGCCCGCGAGTCGTCGACGATCCCGCTCCACAGCAGGTGACCCATGTTCGAGGCGAGCGCGTCGACCTGGGAGCCGTCCGCGTCGAGGGCCAACGCGTAGTACTCCCCGTTGGCTACCCAGAAGTCCCGGTTGAACCGCTCCTTCAGCTCCGCCGCGTCGCGTTCCAGCCGGTCGGCATACCCTGGGTCGCCCCAGAACTCCCGCGCCAGCCGGGCCGCCCGAATCTTCGCGTCGTAGGCGTAACCCTGCAGTTCGCAGGTGGCCCGGGGAAAGCCCGGCAGCCGGCCGTCCCGGTAGGAGATCGCATCCCAGGAGACCTTCCAGCACTGGTTGGGCGACCCGTGCCGGGTGTTCCGCCGCTGATACCAGACATAGCCGTCGCCGCGCAGGTCGGCGTAGGTATCAATCCAGTCGAGCGCCGCCCGAACGTTCTCCTCCAGGTTTTTCACCAGCTCGACGTCGCCAGACCACCGCTCGTACTCGTCGAGCAGCACCACGAACAGCGATGTGGTGTCCGCCGCCCCGTAGTACACCGCGTACGGTTCCTCCTCGAAGGCCGCCAGCTCCCCGTACCGAATCTCCTGCATGATCTTGCCCGGGTCCCGTTCCCGGAAGTCGTCCAACTTGGTGGACTGGTTCGTGGCGAGCACCCGCAGCGTCGGGGCGGCCAACTCCGGCTTGAACGGCAGCGCCTGCAGGCAGGTGAGGATGCTGTCCCGGCCGAAGAGGGTCATGAACCACGGCGACCCGGCGACCGGCACCGGCTCCCAGAAGAGGAGGGTCCGGTAGCGCAGGGCCGCCAGGTCGACCAGGCTCCGCTGGTACGTCACCGTCAACGGCCGGGAATCGGCGAGCAGGCGGGGTGCCCCGGCGAGCCACTCGTCCAGCTGCTGGCGCATCTGCTTCTGGGTCCGGTTCGCGTAGCTGCGCAGGCTCTCCCGGATGTCCCGGCCGTGCGCCCCGGTCACCACGGCCTCCACCTGCAGGTCGGTGGCCCAGGCGCCGTGCGGCTCCACCTGGATGTCGAAGGTCATTCCGCGCTGGTCGATGGTGGCCGGGACCGACGACGAGACGATCGTCGCGCGGGTGAACGTCTCCCGGTCGTACCTCAGGCGCAGTTGGCCGTCGGCGACCTCGGCCGTCGTCCGGCCCGGCTTCGCCGGCACGCCCGTGGCTTCGAAGAGGTCCGCGAAGTCGCTTTCGATCTCCATTCGGACCCGTAGCCGCACCGGCTTGGCATCATGGTTGAGCACCGTCACCCGCTCCTGCATGCTCCCGCCCAGCGAGCGGTCCCGGATCACCGTCACCTTGGCATTGACGTATTGCGTCGGTTCGCCGGGGACCAGGAAGAACCGCACCTGGTAGTACTGCAGGTTGTCTACGGAGAGCGAGTGCAGCCGGTCGCCGTCAACGGTTAACCGCCACACCGACAGGAACCGGGTGTCGAACGAGTACAGCCCGGTCAGATAGTCCGGCGACGGGACGATGTCGCCGTGACCGTCGCTGACCGCGAAGGTGTTGCCGTCGAGGATGCCGAACTGGCGGTGACGTCTCCTCTTGCTGTCCTCCCTAGCCGTTGTCCGCCGCTGGAAGCGGTCGGTCGGATACTCCGGTGCCGCGGCGGCGGTGGGAGCCAGGACCCGGGGGTCGCGGGCGCCGGGCGGGTCAGGCAGCATCCGCTCCAGCAAGTACAGTTTCGTCGGGTCGCCCTCTAACGTGTAACGGCGCCGCAGCACTGCGGCGGCCAGGTTGGTCCGCCCGGTCAACAGCGCCTCGAAGAACTCCGGGTCGGCGCGCATGACGCAGTCGGCGGACCGTTCGTCCCTGCTGACCGTGACGGTTCCATTCGTGACCGTGAAATACCAATGGTCAGTCCGGCCGTCCGCGCTGGCGTCGAGTCGGATCGTCCCGGAGTCCCGGGCGAGCAGCCTCCTGGAGGCCCGCCTGGTGAATTCGTCGAAGAACTCATCGGTCAGCCCCACCATCAGGCAACGCCCTCCCGCTCCGTGGCCGGCCCGACACCTCGGACGGCTGGCCATGCCGGGGCTACCCGAATTCCCAGCGATCACACGTCCCCTTGGTGCTGTTCCTTGGGAGACGCGCCGAAGCGAAAGGCCAAGGCGCCGGGGGACGCCGCGGTGGTTGGTGCGGCAGGCTGATGGTTGCCGTCGGCGGGCTGTTGGTTCGGCTCTTTCTGTTCGTATCGTTCGATCCGGGCCAGGAGGTCCTCGAGGTCGGCCGGGGTGGACTTCCATCTGGACGGGCGGGCGGACTGGGAAAGGTTACGGTGACCTGCATGCCGCCGTCTGGGCGTGAATGCGCGGCGAGTGTGGCGTCATGGGCTGCGGCGATGGCTTGGACGATGGACAATCCGAGACCGAGCCCCTCGTCGTGGTTGGTGCGGTTGCGGCCGAGCCGTTGGAAGGGTTGGAACAGCCGGCCGATTTCTGTCGCCGGGATTATGGGGCCGGTGTTTGTGATCGAGAACACGGCCTGGCCTGCCGATATGCCGGTGGTGATGTGGACTCCGCCCGAGGCGATGTTGTGGCGTACTGCGTTGTCCACCAGGTTGATCACCAGGCGTTCGACGAGGTGGGGGTCGCCGGCGGTTCGGGCGGGGTTGAGCGCCATGGTCAGGTGTAGTCCCCGTCGGGTGGTGGTGGTTGTGGTGGTGGCCGCTGGCGCCGCCGCCGCGGCCGCCACCGCCGGATTCGGCTTCGGCGTCGGCCGTCACGGTGGTGACCGGAACAGCGGTACCGGCGGCCTGCCGCCAGCGACCGCGCAGGTGACCCGGCAGACACTCGTCGACTCGCAGACAAAGGACGGCAGCCTCGGGTACGACGCGACGGAAAGTGTCAGCGCGAAGCTGGGCGGGACGATCACCGCACTGGCCGCGACCGGTGCCACGGTCAAGCGCGGACAGGCTCTCTACCGGGTCGATAACACCCCGGTGGTGCTGCTGTACGGCTCGCTGCCCGCGTACCGGAGTTTGCAGACCGGGGTCGAGGGGACGGATGTCAAGCAGTTCGAACAGAACCTGAAGGCACTCGGCTACTCGGGGTTCACCGTCGATGACGAGTACGGGGCCAGCACCGCCGCCACGGTGAAGCAGTGGCAGGAGGACCTTGGGTTGCCGGAGACCGGAACGGTGGAGTTGGGCCGGATCGTGTACGCCGCGGGGCCGGTGCGGGTGGATAGCCAGAAGGCGGCGGTGGGGGATGCCGTCCAGCCAGGAACGGCCGTGCTCACCTACACGGGTACGGCGCGGGTGATCACCGTTGAGCTCGATGTGGACGAGCAGCGGCTGGCGAAGAAGGGGGCTACGGTGACCGTGACGTTGCCGAACGGCAAGACGGTCGCGGGGAAGATCGCCAAGACCCAGACCGTGATCGACACTGGTGGCAGTGGCAACGGCGGAAACGGGTCGAATGAGCCCGAGACGGAGATCGAGGCCACCGTCACCGTCAATGACGCCAAAGCCCTGAACGGCCTCGACCAGGCTGCAGTGGACGTCGGCTTCACCGCCTCACAACGGGAGAACGTGTTGACCGTGCCGGTGGCGGCGCTGCTCGCCCTCGCTGAGGGCGGGTACGGCGTACAGGTCGTCGAGGGAACCACTACCCGGATCGTGTCGGTGCAGACCGGCCTGTTCGCGAATGGTCGGGTCGAGGTGTCCGGTGACGGGCTGGCGGAGGGAATGACGGTGGGAGTGCCGTCATGACCGCTGCAGTCAGCGCCCACAGCACGCGGGAAAGCAGCCCTGTCCCGGGCGACGAAGCTGTGGTCGAGTTGGAGCAGGTGACCAAGACGTATCCCGGTGGGGTTACCGCAGTGCGTGAGGTCACCCTGTGCATTCGGCGTCGGGAAATGGTGGCCATCGTGGGCCCGTCGGGGTCGGGTAAGTCGACCATGCTGCACCTGATCGGGACGCTGGATCGGCCCTCGACCGGCACGGTACGCATCGACGGGCACGACATCGCACGCCTGTCGGACCGGCAACTGTCGGCGCTGCGGGCCCGGCGGATCGGTTTCGTGTTCCAGCAGTTCCACCTCGCACCAGGACAGTCTGCCCTGGACAACGTCGCCGACGGACTGCTCTACGCGGGCGTACCCGGCAAGGAACGCCGACGTCGCGCCGAGGCCACACTGGTCCGCGTCGGTCTAGGTGACCGGCTCGACCACCGGCCCCACGAGCTGTCCGGCGGCCAGCGGCAACGGGTGGCCATCGCCCGTGCGGTCGCCGGTGAGCCGGCGTTGCTGCTGGCGGATGAACCGACCGGGAACCTGGACACCGCGTCCGGGGCTGGGGTGATGCAACTGCTGCGGGAACTACATGCCACCGGCACCACGATTGTGGTGATCACGCACGACCGGGAGATCGCGGCCAGCCTGCCCCGGCAGGTCGCCATGCGCGACGGGACGGTGGTCTAGGTGACCGCGGTACTGTCCCGCGCCCGGCTACGACCCCGCGACGTGCTCCGTGTCGGCGCCGCCGGCCTGCGTGCGCGGCCGTTGCGGGCGTTCCTGTCCGCGTTGGGCATCGCCATCGGCATCGCCGCAATGACCGCGGTGGTGGGCATCTCCTCCTCCAGCCGGGCCGAAGTGGACCGCACCCTCGCCGCACTCGGTACCAACCTGCTCACCGTGTCGCCGGGCAATACCCTGACCGGCGGGGATGCCGCGCTCCCGACCGAGTCCGTCGCGATGATCTCCCGGATCGGGCCGGTCAACCAGGTCGCCGCCACCGGCAAAGTCACCGACGCCAAGGTCTACCGCAACGATAAGATCCCCACTGCGCAGAGCGGCGGCATCTCGGTCCACGCCGCCAACCTCAACCTACCGGCCACGGTCGGCGCCACCCTCGCCCACGGCACGTGGCTCAACGCCGCAACCGACAAGTATCCCGCCGTGGTGCTCGGCGCCACCACCGCCCACCGGCTGGGCATCACCACGGCAGGCCCGGAGACCCAGATCTACCTCGGCGGCACATGGTTCACGGTCGTGGGCATCCTCCATCCGGTTCCACTCGCATCCGAGCTCGACTCCGCGGCATTGATCGGCTGGCCCGCAGCGGAAACCTACCTCGGCTTCGACGGGCACCCCACCACCGTCTACACCCGCACCGACGACACCGCCGTCGAAGCCGTACGCGCTGTCCTGGCCGCCACCGCCAACCCGCAAGCACCCAACGAGGTCAAAGTGTCCCGCCCCTCCGACGCACTGGCCGCCCGCCAAGCCACCGACAAGGCGTTCACCGGCCTCCTGCTCGGCCTCGGCGCCGTCGCGCTACTCGTCGGCGGCGTCGGCGTGGCCAACACCATGGTCATCTCCGTCCTCGAACGCCGTCCCGAAATCGGCCTACGCCGCTCCCTCGGCGCCACCCGCGGCCAAATCCGGCTCCAATTCCTCGCCGAATCCCTGCTGCTGTCCGCCCTCGGCGGCGTCGGCGGGGTAGTCATCGGCATCGCCGTCACCACCGGATACGCCGCCACACAATCCTGGCCCACCGTCGTCCCCGCCTGGGCCAGCACCGGCGGTATCGCCGCCACCCTGCTCATCGGCGCTATCGCCGGCCTCTACCCCGCCATCCGAGCCGCCCGCCTCGCGCCCACCGAGGCTCTCGCCACAGCATGAGGACCAAGCAGTGATACGAGCTGGACTTGGCGATGCCGTCGTCGGTGACGCCGCGGGCGAGCCGGTCTTTGATGGTGGCGTGCATGTCCCGCCGGAGGTCGGCCAGGAACTCTCGGACCGCGTGGTTTTCCACGGCGCCGGTGGGCGCTCGTCCAGGCAATCTGAACGGCGCTCCCGGCACGGTTCACTGCCTGTGCCGATCCGTCAAGGCAACGGCGCCAGTTCGGGTGTGTTGGTGGTGCCGCTTGGTGTTCAGGAAGATGGCCGCGATGAGGACACCGAGCCCGACCAGGGCGGCGTTGACGGCGATGGCGGTGGTTGCGCCATCCAGGATCGCTGCGGCTGTGCCGGCGCCCGCGCCGGCGGCGGTGACGGTCGCGGACATGATCGGGATGCCCATGGTGATGCCGACCTGCTGGGACATGGTGGCCAGTCCAGTGGCCAGGCCCTGTTCCCTGTCGGGCAGTCCGCTGGTGGCGGTGACCATGAAGCCGACGATGACCAACATGTTGCCGACGCCGCCGAAGAAGGTGGCGGGCAGGAGTAGCACCATCGAAGAGGCCGGGCTCGTGCCCAGGAAGAGCAGAGCGGCGGTGAAGATCGTTTGGATCAGGCCGCCTGCGACCAGCGCGGTCTGCGTGGAGGTCTTGGCGATCACCTTCGGGGCCAGCAGGCCGCCGACCACGGTGCCGAGGCCCAGGACGCCGAAGGAGATCCCGGCTGCCAGGGCGGAGAACCCGAGAGTCTTCTGCATGTACAGGGTGAGTAGGTAGACCAGCGAGGTTTCGGTGACAAAGGCCAGCAGGCCCAGTACGTTGCCCCAGGCCACATTCCGGCGACCCAGCACCCTGAGCGGGACGAGCGGCTGTGCCACCTTCTGCTCGACGCCGTAGAACGCCACCAGCAGCAGGGCGCCGGCGATCAGCCCGGTCAGGGCGTGCGGGTTCGTCCAGCCGTGCTCGCCGGCCTGGGTCAGGCCGTAGACGAGTCCGAGCAAGCCGAGGGTGACGGTCAGGGCGCCGGGCAGGTCGAGCTTGGGACGGTCGGTGGGTCTCGACTCCCGGATGACCGAGGGAGCGATCAGCAGGACGGCGACGGCGACGGGCACGTTGATAAAGAAGGCCCAGCGCCAGGACAGCAGGTCCGTGAGCACGCCGCCGAGGACGGCGCCGGTGGTGAAACCGGCGGACATCAGCGCGCCGTTGAGGCCGAGGGCCTTTTGCCGCGGCGGGCCTTCGGGGAAGGCGATGGTCAGCAGGGAGAGCCCGGCTGGGGTGGCGGCCGCGGTGGCCAGGCCCTGGGCGACGCGGGCGACGATCAGGATCTCGGGGCTGGTGGCGAGGCCGCCGACGAGAGAGGCCACGCCCAACAGGCTGAGACTGCCGAGGAAGATCCGCTTGCGGCCGACCAAGTCGCCGATGCGGCCGAAGAAGAGGGTGAAGCCGGCCGCGCACAGTGCGAACGAGGTGGCGATCCACTGCAGGTTGGCCAGGGAGAAGCCGAGACCGTCGCCGATCGCGGGCAACGCGACGTTCAGGATCGAGAAGTCGACGGCCAGCATGAACTGGGCGACCAGCAGGACGGTGAGGACCAGCTTGAGGCGGCCGGTCAGCCGCTGTGGCTGCGGTGAGTGAGCGACGGCGGGTGATGTGCGTCGCGATGCGGCGCTGGTTGTGGACATGAAGCGCGTTTCCTTTCGAGTCCGCCCCTGCATGAGGAGAGGGGCAGAAGGGTGCAAGGCGGGGCATCGTCGAAGATTCTCAAACCTCTAACGGGTCTACCGTTCCGTTAGGTTGCCAACCGTAGCACCGCAGGACGCCGTAACGGAACTCCAGTACCGATACTGTTGTCTGTGGCATCGTGAAGCGCCGCACGAAGGAGGTCCACCCATGGCCGACACCCCCGCTCCCGGCACCGTCCGGCCAGGTGGCCGCACCGCCCGCGTCCGCGAAACCGTCCTGCAGACGGCTGGCGACGTCCTGGCCCGGGAGGGCTTCGAGGCCCTCGATCTGGCCGAGATCGCCCGTCAGGCCGGGGTTGGCAAGACCACCGTCTACCGCCGTTGGGGCACCCCCGGCGCCCTCGCCGCCGACCTGCTCGACGACATGGCCGCGCAGTCCCTGCCTCGTGCCGACACCGGCTCCATCGAGGGCGACCTGCGCGCCAACGCCCACCTGGTGGTCAAGGCGCTCACCGACCCCCGACAGGGACGGCTGTTCAAAGCCCTGATCGCCGCCTCACTGTGCAACGAACAGGCCGCCGAGGCACTCCACCGCTTCTACGCCACCCGCATCGCCGAGTGGGCCGGCTGCGTCACCGACGCCATCCAACGCGGCGAAATCCCCGACGACACCGACGCCCACCGCGTCATCGCCGCCGTCTCCGCCCCCCTGTACTACGCACTCCTCAACACCGGCGGCCCTCTCACGGAGGCCGACGGCGACCGTGCTGCCAAAGCCGCCCTTGCGGCAGCACGGGCCGGAATATGGTCCACAACCGCCGACAAAGCATCCGCAGGATGACAACAGCAAGAATGATCGAGGATGCATGCAGAGAAGCGGAGACCCTTCCCATGCCGGCTAGTCCTTGACGCATCGTCACCGCCCGGCAGATGCTCGCGCTCCTCGGCCTCACGGCGGCCGACTCTTGATTGCGTGTCCAAGATCAGGGGTCAAGCGCCTGTTTGGACTAACGCAAAGCTGTCTCACCGGCGGCCGGGGGAGCCAGGCGCCTGAAAAGATCAAATGGGACTAACGGTATACCTACGATGCGGCACAACGAGCCGTTTTCATCCCGAGTAGCGGCTGGTCTCGACGCGGTGCAGGAGGAGGCGTCAGCTGCTTGTCGGGTACGAGGTGGCCTGCCCTGTCATCTTGCCCCCGGGAGTGGGATGAAGGCTTCGACGCGGGTGCCGCGGCCCGGTGCGCTGTGTAGGAGGAGCATGCCGCCGAGGAGTTCGACTCGTTCTCGCATGGAGGCGAGGCCGGTGCCGCCGGTGGTGATGGTGTGGTCGGGGTCGAAGCCTACGCCGTCGTCGTTGACCCAGACGCGGATTTCGTGTGGGGCGATGTCGACGTGGCTGAGGATGGTGTGGGCCTGGGAGTGGCAGAAGGCGTTGCGTAGTGCTTCGCGGACGACGAGGAAGACTTCGGCCAGTACTTCGGCGGGGATCCAGCCTTCGTCGCCGCTGACGGCGAGGTCGACTGCGGCGTTGCCTTCGCCCATGACGTCGAGGAAGCCGCGTAGGGCTTGTTCGAGGTTGTCGAAT